>CAJWHT010000144.1 GCA_913041495.1 uncultured Desulfobacteraceae bacterium
TGATATTTGTATTACTCGAGCAGGTGCTTCAACATTAGCAGAGTTATCAGTTTTGAATTTACCTTTCATTGCTATTCCCCTTCCTTCATCAAAAGATAATCATCAATTTGAAAATGCTAATTTTTATAAAAAAAAAGACTGTTGTTGGATTATTGAGCAAAAAGATTTTGAAGAAAAAATTGAAGATATTTTGTGTAATCTAATAAGCGAAAAAAACCTGATTGAATTACAGAAGGAAGAAGTTTTATCCGAGATTGAATCCCGACTGGATTTCCCTGAGGAGGAATTGGACTGGGTTCCCGGCCCGGAACTTTGTGAATCGGTTGAAAATGTTATTCTGGAGATTGCCGAGCTTGGAGCGTCCCGGCGTGAAGGAGCGGTTCTGCGTGACGGTATCAGAGTCGTTCTTGCCGGTCGACCGAACGCGGGTAAATCCAGTTTGCTGAATCGTCTGCTTGGCCGTGAACGCGCCATTGTCACACAGCTTCCCGGTACGACCCGGGATACGTTGGAGGAGACGGCTCATTTGCGGGGGATTCCGGTCACGCTGATCGATACTGCGGGGATTCGGGAGGCGGATGACTTGATCGAGGGAATTGGTATTGACCGCAGCCGCCGTTCAATCGAGCAGGCCCAAGTGGTTTTATGGCTGTTGGATGCTTCCGGTAATCCGGCCGAAGAACTGAAAGAGATGACCGAACACACAAAAGGTCATGGCAACGTTATTGCCTTATGGAATAAAATGGATCTTGCTAACGGATCTGAACTGCCCGATACCAGTCTGCCTAATGCCGGAATATCTGTTACGGACAACACCGGAATTGAAGATATGCTTGATCTTTTTGAAGAGGCCGTTTGGGAGTTCCCACACACAGAGGAACCGGAGATCGCGGTTAGCGCCCGTCACGCCGGATTACTCGACGAAGCATCGATAATCCTTGCTGACGCGGTGCCGGAACTGGAATGTGAAAACTGGGAGCTTTCAGCATCGAATATCAGGTCGGCGCTGAGTGCTTTGGGCATGATAACCGGTGAAACAGCGGATGTTGATGTGCTGGATAAAACCCCGCTGATCGACATCAAACCGTATGTACCGCGATTTGACGTGCGTGAAGTCACATCTTCGGGATGGCTGGAAAATTCACAGAACGATGCGAAAAATAAACGATCAGACGACAGGTTCAGCAACAAATGACACCAAAATACAGATTCAACCGCAACGAATTCGCAGGATCCCTGGGGGATTTGGGCACCATCTTGCCCCTGGCCCTGGGCATGATTATGGTGAACGGTCTCAGCCCCATGGGGGTCTTTTTTTCCATGGGGCTGTTCTACACGCTCACAGGTGTCTATTACGGGCTGACCGTGCCGGTGGAACCAATGAAGGTGATCGGGGCCTATGCCATTGCCACCGCCATGTCGGTGCAGCAGATCCAGGCATCGGTCCTGCTCATGGCGGTGACCCTGGCCCTGATTGCTGCCACCGGATCCATTGACAAATTCGGCCGATACATTCCCAAGTCGGTGATCCGAGGGATTCAGCTCTCCACCGGGATACTGCTCATGGTGAAAGGGGCGGAAATGATAGGGGGACACTCCGCACTCCAGGAGATCAAAAACCTGGCGGAACCCTATCTTAACATCCAATCCCTTGGGCCGCTTCCCATTGGTCTTGTGATCGGCACCCTGGGTATTGTCACCACCCTGGGCTTCCTGAACAACCGGAAACTGCCGGCCGGCCTCATCGTAATTTTGCTGGGGATGGCCCTAGGCCTTATTTTTGGTACCGGCGAAGGCTTGGACACCCTGAGCCCCGGGCTGTACTTTCCCGACCTGCTGCCCCACGGCTTTCCATCCGGTGCGGATTTTTCCTTTGTTGTTCTCGCGGTGGTCCTGCCCCAGATGCCCATGACCCTGGGAAATGCCGTGCTTGCCCAGGCAGACCTGTCCAAAGACTACTTCGGGGACGCCGCCCGGAAAATGACCTACACCTCATTGTGCTGGTCCATGGCAGTGGGCAATATCCTAAGCTTTTTTTTAGGCGGCTTGCCCATGTGCCACGGCGCCGGCGGCCTGGCCGCCCATTACCGGTTCGGGGCCAAAACCGCCGGGTCCAACCTGATGATCGGCGGCCTGATGATGGTACTGCCGATCATCCTGGGGGCCGGTTTTTTATCCATCCTCTTTCTCATTCCCATGGCCATCCTGGGGGTGCTGCTGATCTTTGCCGGCAGCCAACTGGCCATGACCATCATCGATATGAACACCCGGAAAGAGATCTTTGTGATGACAGTCATCCTGGCCGTGACCCTGGCCGTGAATCTTGCCCTGGGCGCCGTGGTGGGTCTGATACTGGCCCATGGGTTGAAAAATATAGAGATTTAGAGGCGTAAACCCGGCAAGGCGCTGATGTTCCCCCTGGTCCCGTATCCAGAATACCTTTACTATACGAGTGGATACTGATATGCCTCACCTGTTTGTCTAAAATTCTGCGGACCTGGTATCGTTTTACCGGTCATACCATGGCGGAAACTGAATATGACCATGGTGAAAGGTCTTTCAAAACAATCTGAGTTGTCAGGAGATTCTAAATGCGGTTGATATCATACCTCCTTCTTTTTACCCTTTTTTCCGTCACCGGCATCGTTGCCGGTGAAATCCGGGATCCTTACGGAAACATTGACTATTTTCGTCTCAAAAACGGCCTTCAGGTATACCTTCTCAACGATGCCAAGGCTGTAAACACACAGGTGTCAGTTATTGTTAACGTGGGTACCAAGATAGAAAATGACGACACCTGCGGGCTTTCCCACCTGGTCGAACACATGGTGTTCCGGGACCGCCGGGTGCCGCACCGGGACTATCTTGACTACCTGGAAGAGGAGGGGGCGACCTATGTAAACGGATTTACCTATGGCTACGCCACCGAATTCCAGACCGTCATCGATAGTTCAAAATCCTATTGGCTTGTGGAAACCATTTCCGGAATGCTTTTTGACAAACAACTGGATGACCAGGATCTGTCTGCCGAGCTCGGCGCGATCCAAACAGAAATCGGTGAGGAAAAATGGTATGAAAAACCTCTGTGGTATTTTTTCAAGTCAAGTGAAAAACTCTTTCCACCCAAAGATGATTTTTATAAGGAAAACTTCGGTGTTGCTCCGCCGGAGGAGGCGGCACCGCTGCATAAAATAAGGCAGACCTACCGCAGTATCACCTTGTCAGATGTTCTTGACCACTACAATACCTATTATTATCCGGCCAACACGATCCTGAAGGTTGCCGGGAATTTCGATCCGGGCCGCATGACCACCCTGATCCGCAGGACATATGGATCAATCGTAAGACAGGGTACTGAAACGGCAAAGCCCCCTGTGGACACCCCTGTACTGAACAACAGGCCGCATTTCAGATTTGTGGAAGGAACCGAAGAAAACTTAGGCTTGATCGGGGCCATGTATGTCCTTGATGACTACAAAAAATATATCGTCCTAGATGCCTATGTGTCCCATCTTGCCCAACGGCTTCAACAGGTGTTGAGAAACGAGCGGGGTGACATCTACACCATCTCCCCCTACCACTTCGGCAGAGGCAAATCCATGGTGGCGAGCGTGAGGTTTGACGGCCTTCGAAAGGCGTTTGAAACCAATATCGCCACTGTCCGGGATACCATTGAAAAAGACCGGACGCACCTGTCAGATGAAACGATCAGAGAAGCGCTGAAACGCTTTGAGAAAACCTATACCGCCATTGAACACGACAGCGACTCACTGATGGAAATGATCGGTACCGCACAATATCTGAGGGAAAAACATGGAATCGAAGACAGGACATCATATGATATTTTCCGCGCCATTAGCCACGAGGAATTCAGGAAGATTGTCCAGGCGGCATTCACCCCATCAAACACCTATTCCTATATCAACAGGGATTACTACTTCTTTCCCGTTGAAATGACGGTCATAAGCATCATTACTTTTGTATTGTACATGCTGGCCTATTTCAATGTACACCGCATCGACAGATGGACCCGAAACATATCTTACTCAAAACGGGACATCTTGATGACACGCAGGTTAAGCAGCCGGCTGAGCGGTTTTGCCGTCTATCTCATCTGTGTGTTCTTTGCGTCACTGGCAGACAACTGGATAGAGTTCCTGGGCCAGAAACATATTCTCGGGGATGCCTTCTTCCGCCGGACCATCGATGTACCCCATTCCTATATTCTGACCATTACGGATCCTTTGATGTACCTGACCATCTTCCTTTTTATCTATCGGTTTACCTTCCGGTATTTTGCGCGAATGGATGTGGTGGAAGACGCCATCTATCTTTTGGGCAACCGTATCCAGAAAATCCGTAGAGATGAGATTACCTGCCTTGAAGTTGTCCCTTGGACCCCCCGTCTTTTTTTCCGGACAGCCGGCTATGCCATCTTTTTTTGGAAACCCGTGCTGAAAATCGAAACGGCATCAGGACACACCTACTTTCTCAGGGCAGCCAACGCCGCCCACCTGAAGGAGGATCTGGAAAAATGTATGACCAAATCACTGCCGGACACGGGTATGCCGACTTACAAAGCGCAGCGATTACATGCCTGACAACTGTGAAAAAAAGAGGGATCCTGTAGTGAACCATACCCCAATCCCCCCCCGGGTCACACGTGAGTGTCATGACACCTGCCGGGGATTATGGTATATTGCCGGAATAGAAATTGACCTTGAAAATATAAGGATAATCAGGTGTTTGAATTAAAGGAATTTATTGCGGCGCAAAGCCTGGACCAAGCGGACGAACTCCTGCATCGGGATAAGAAGAACGTCATCCTTGGCGGTCTTTTGTGGATGCGGATGGGAACCCGGCAGTTTAACACCGGAATCGACCTGTCGGGCCTGGGACTCCACCGGATAACGGACCTTGGGGATCACATCGAAATCGGTGCCATGACCCCGTTGCGGCAGTTGGAAATAAGTCGTTTGCTGGCGGACAATTTCGGGCCGGTTCTCCGGGATGCGGTCTGCCATATTGTCGGGGTTCAGTTCCGGAATCTGGCGACTGTGGGGGGCTCCGTCTTTTCGCGGTTCAGTTTTTCCGATGTGATCACGGCGCTTTTGGTGCTGGATACCCGGGTGCACCTGTTCCGGGGCGGGCAGATCCCCCTGGCTGATTTTCTGGAAACATCCCCGGGAAGGGATATCCTGGTGAAACTGACCATTCCCAAACAGGACGTGGACACAGCCTATGTCTGCCAGAGGAAAAGTGCCGCGGACTTTCCCATTCTGGCGGCGGCGCTGGCCCGTACCGGCAGCGCCTGGAAAATCGCAGTCGGCGCCCGGCCCTCCCGGGCGACACTGGCCCCGAAAACCGCAGGACTGCTCTCTGAAACACCTGACAAGACCCAGATTGATGCTGCCGGCAACGAAATCCTCCGGGAACTGACATTCGGGGGCAACGGCCAGGGGTCCAGGGAATACCGGGAACACCTGGCAAGGGTCCTGGTCAAAAGGGGGATTCAGAAGATATGCAGTTAAAGAATTTCAGCATCTCCTGCAAGATTAACGGCAGGACTTACGAAGAAAATATTGCCCCGGACCGGACGCTCATCGAATTTCTCAGGGGGTTAGGCTTTTTGAGTGTCAAACAGGGGTGCGACACCTCCAACTGCGGACTGTGCACGGTATGGCTGGACGGCACCCCGGTGCTCTCCTGCTCTATGCTTGCGGCCCGGGCCAACGGCCGGGCCATCACCACAATAGAAGGGGTCCAGGAAGAGGCAACAGCGTTTGCCGGATTCATGGCGGCCCAGGGGGCGGACCAATGCGGATTTTGCAGCCCCGGCCTGGTGATGAACATCCTGGCCATGGAAAGAGAGCTTGATGACCCCACACCCGAAGATATCAAACATTATCTGGCCGGCAATCTCTGCCGTTGCACGGGCTATGCCAGCCAGATGCGGGCCATTGAAGCCTATCTTGCGGCAAAGACGGCGAAAACTGCGGCAGCAACGACGGCAGCTCCAGCAGCGCCAGCGGAAGGAGGGGCCTGATGAGACACGTCAACCAGGGAATTCCCAAGCTGGACGCCAAGGCCCTGATCACGGGCAGGCCCGCCTACACGGATGATCTGGCCCCGGCCAACTGCCTGGTGGTCAAAGTGCTGCGCAGCCCCCACGCCTTTGCAAAAATAAACGCCATCGATACGGCTGCCGCCGAGCAACTACCCGGGGTGGCCTGTGTAATCACCCACAGGGACGTACCCCGGCACCGCTTCACCATGGCCGGCCAGTCCTTTCCCGAGCCCAGCCCCTACGACCGGCTGATCCTGGACCGGCTTGTCCGGTATGTGGGAGATCCCGTGGCCATTGTGGCCGCCGAAACCGAACGCCAGGCCGATCGTGCCTTGAAGGCCATCAAGGTGGACTACGAGGTGCTGGAACCCGTCTTTGATCCGGCTAAGGCCCTGGACCATCCCAGCATCATCCATCCGGAGGCCGACTACCACGTCAACCACGATATCGGCAACGATCCGAACCGGAACCTGTGTGCCTCAGGGGAATTTTGCGCAGGCGACCTTGCGGCGGCCTTTGCGGCGGCTGATGTTACAGTGGACCAGACATACGAGACCCGTGCCAACAACCAGGCCATGATGGAAACCTTCCGGACCTTCTGCTACATGGACCATTCGGAACGGCTCACCATCGTTTCCGCCACCCAGATCCCCTTTCACGTCCGGTCCATCACGGCCAGGGCATTGGGCATCCCCAAACAGAAGATCCGGGTGATCAAGCCCAGGATCGGGGCCGGATTCGGGGCCAAGCAGACCCTGGTATCAGAGCTTTTCCCGGCCCTGGTGACCCTGAAAACCGGGAAACCCTCAAAGATGGTATTCTCCAGAAAGGAGAGTTTTACCGCATCCACCAGCCGCCACGCCATGCGTATCCGGGTTAGGCTTGCGGCCGACCGTGCGGGCAACGTCCTGGGCATCCATATGGATACCCTGTCCAACACCGGGGCCTACGGCGAACACGGCCCCACCACGGTGGGCCTGTCCGGCCACAAGACCATGCCGCTTTATAACAAGGCCAAAGCCATCAAGTTCACCTATAAGGTGGCCTATACCAACACCATGTCCGCCGGCGCCTTCCGGGGATACGGGGCCACCCAGGGCACCTTTGCCCTGGAATCGGCCATGAACGAACTGGCCGAAAAACTGAATATGGATCCTTTGGATCTTAGGCTCAAAAACCTGGTGGCACAAGGCGAGGTCATGCCGGGGTACTACGGGGAAAAGCTGAACTCCTGCACCCTGGCCGACTGCATCCGCCGGGGTAAAGAGATGATCGGCTGGGATGCCAACCATCCTTGCAGGCAGATCTCTAAGACAAAAGTCCGGGCCGTGGGCGCCGCCATTACCATGCAGGGTTCCGGCATCCCCAACATTGATACGGCCTCCGTTGAAATCCGCCTCCAGGACGACGGGTTCTATACCCTGATGATCGGGGCCGCGGATATGGGAACGGGCTGCGACACCATCCTGGCCCAGATGGCAGCGGAGGTCCTGTGCTGCGATATGGACCGGATCATCGTCAGCCAGGTGGATACGGACCATTCCCCATACGATACCGGTTCTTATGCCTCCTCCACCACCTTTGTCACGGGCACATCCGTGATCAAGGCGGGCAAGGCCCTGATAGAAAAAATGATCACCATGGCCGCGGGAACACTCAAGGCCGACCCCGGGGATCTGGAATTCAACGGCACCGCCATCTTTGCAGGATCTCCCGACGGCAAAAAAGCCATCACCGTCGAAGCCCTGGCCCGCAAACTTGCCGTTGGCAACGGCGCCTGCCTGTCCGCCACTGCCACCCATTCAAGCCCGGTTTCCCCGCCGCCTTTCATGGCCGGCTTCGCAAACATTGAACTGGACCTGGAAACCGGCAAGGTGGTTGTAAAGGACTATGTGGGCATCGTGGACTGCGGCACCCCCATCAATCCCAACCTGGCCCGGGTCCAGGCAGAAGGGGGCATCGTCCAGGGTATCGGCATGGCCCTTTACGAAGACATCACCTACAACAGCGCCGGAAAGATGATGAATTCAAGCTTCATGCAGTACAAGATCCCCTCCCGGAAGGACATCGGAGATATCCGGGTGGCATTCGAAAGCTCCTATGAACCCTCGGGCCCCTTCGGTGCAAAGTCCATCGGGGAGGTGGTGATCAACACACCGGCCCCGGCCATCGCCAATGCCATCGCCAATGCCTGCGGCGTCCGCTTGCGGCACCTGCCCATGACGGCTGAAGACGTAGTGATGGGACTCCATGCCCGTGAACGTTAACTGTACTTTCGATCCATCCCCGAACCCCTGCAGGCACCGGATCGCCGGCATCATCCTGGCGGCCGGGAAAGCCTCCCGCATGGGCCGGCTGAAGCAACTGCTGCCATACCGGGGCAAACCCCTCCTTGCCCACGTCCTGGACCATGCCGCCGCTTCGGATATGTCCCCCCTGATTCTGGTCCTGGGCTGCGGCCGGAAGGAAATCCAAAAGGCGCTGCCCGATCCGCCGGCCCAGGTGATCCTCAACAGGGCCTGGGAATCAGGCATGGCTACCTCCATTGCCGCAGGGATTGAACGTCTGAGCCGGCAGGCCCCCGGGGCCGCCGGCACCTTTTTCCTCCTGGGGGACCAGCCCCTGGTGGATACGGCACTGCTCAACACCCTGGCGGATCAGGCCGCCCGGACACCGGACCGTATCATCATCCCCACCTTCAGACAGAAGCGGGGCAACCCGGTTTATTTTCCCCGAAAGTTTTTCCAGGCGCTTTGCCGTCTGTCCGAAAACCAATACGGGAACGGCGACAGCGGCGGCAGCCAGCTTTTCAAAAAATATCCCGGAGCCATTGTTGAGGTTCCCGTGGAAACACAAGCCGTCCGTCTGGACATCGACACACCTGAAGAATACGACAACCTTCGCACACGTGAGGAAACATGAAACTGTCAGACACCCTTTGCCGGGATACCTGCCGTATCATTTCCGTGGTCGGCGGCGGCGGTAAAACCAGCGCCATCTTCACCCTGGCCCGGGAGGCTGCCGCCATGGGAAAATCCGTCCTGGTGACCACCACCACAGCCATGTTCAACCCGGTTGAATTTAACCCCCTTGAATTTAACCCGGTTGAATTCAACACCGATATACCGCCGGAGAAAAAAAAGCATTTCTATAACCGGCTGTACACAGGGCCTGCAACCGCCCTTCCCACAGAGACCTGCGGGCCGGGCGGCATCCTCGTGGCAGCCGCAGGCATCAACCGGAAAAAAAAGAAACTGATCGGTTACCCCCCGAAAGATCTGCGGACGGCATTCACGGCCCAGGCGTTTGACCTGGTGTTAATTGAGGCGGACGGGGCAAGGATGCGGCCGGTAAAAGCCCCGGCAGAACACGAACCCGTGGTGCCGCAGGAGACGGACACACTCATCGGCTGTATCGGGCTGGATTGCCTGGACCGCCCCATTGATGACACTCACGTCCACCGGCCGGCCCTTCTGGCAAAAATCAGCGGACAAACTGTTGGGGATCCTGTCACCGCGCAGACCCTGATCCGGCTGGCCGCCTCAGAACAGGGCTTGTTCAAACCGGTTCATCAGGCAACCCCCGCGCCCATGAAAAGAGTGCTGCTGCTCAACAAGGCAGATTCGCGTCAACTGATCCTACGGGGAAAAGGCTTGGGGGAAACAATTGTCGGCGCAGGCTGGGCAGACCAGTGCCTGGTCACCCGCCTCAATGAGACGCAAATGCCGGTAAAAGCCCATATTGCCGGTTGACCTTCGGGGGTATCCTGATACAATAGGAGCCGTTTCCTAAAGACAAAAGTTGCGGAGTCACTGATCAGATGCCTGAGGTTTCACAGGAGTATAGTTCGCCGTCCGTCTTTTTCAGCAGTAACGTTGCGTCCGGGGCCCTTAAAATCCTGGTGCCCCTATACCTGACCTACTTCCTGTTTGCCCTGGGTATATTTTTCTTTTTCATTCCCGAACAGCACCAGCAGCTTATTGATGAGAAAAAAAAGGCCATTCTCCAACTCACGGATTCCACCATCAGCCTTTTGGCCGATTACAATGCCAGGATTAAAAAGGGGGAAATCGATCCTGAAACCGCCCGCCGGGAAGCCATCAGCCAAATCCGCAGCCTCCGGTACGGCAATGAAGGCAAGGATTATTTCTGGATCAACGACTACCATCCCTTTATGATCATGCACCCCTACCGCAGTGAGCTTGACGGCCGTGACCTGACCCTGTTCAAGGATCCTGCGGGCAACTATCCCTTCGTAGCCATGGTGGACAAGGTGATGCGAGAAGGCGCAGGGTTTGTATCCTACCACTGGCAGTGGCAGGATACACCGGAAAAAATCCTGCCCAAAATCTCTTACGTCAAAGGATTTCCCGAGTGGGGATGGATTATCGGCACCGGCATCTATGAGCATGATATCGACCGGGAAATAGACGCCATCACACAAAAATTCATCAGAATATTTGCAGTGATACTGGCATTTGTCCTGGTCTTGTCCCTCTACATCGGTATTCAGGTTTACCGTATCGAACGCTGGCGCAGCGCCGCAGAGCAGGCCCGCCATCTGGACCAGCTCCGGCTGAAAAAACTGTTTGAATTGAGCCAGCTTTCCGGCCACCCCATGGACACCATCACGAAATTCGCCCTGGAAGAGGCCGTAACCCTCACCGGCAGCGCCATCGGATACCTGGCCTTCATGAACGAAGACGAAACCGAACTGACCATGCACACCTGGTCCGAACAGGCCATGGCCCAATGCACCATGGGAGAAAAAAAACGGACCTACCCCATTTCCGACACCGGGTTGTGGGCCAGGTCCGCCCGCACCCGGAAACCCGAGGTGGTCAACGACTATCCTTCGGATACATCTTTGGATAAAAAAGGGTGTCCCGAAGGGCATGTGGGCATCACCCGAATGATGAATATCCCCGTGTTTGAGGACGGCAGGGTCGTTGCCCTGGCCGGCGTGGGCAACAAGCCTTCGGATTACGACGACTCCGATACCCGGCAGCTCCAGTTGATGATGGACGGGATGTGGACCATCCTTAAAAAAAGCCGGGCCGAAAGTCGTTTAAGAGAGAGCGAAGCCAGGTACAGGGTGCTTGCGGACAATGCCACGGACGTGATCTGGATACTGGAAATTGCCGGCTTTAAATTCTCCTATGTCAGCCCGGCCATGAAGCAGTTGCTGGGATATACCCCCGAAGAATTTTTAAAGATCAGGATGGGGCAGCACATGACCGAGGCCTCCATGAAAAAGGTGTACCGGATCATCACCGAAGAACTTGGCCGGGACACAAAACAAGGAATTGATCCGGACCGTTACCGGGCCATTGAACTGGAACTTACGGACCGAAGGGGACAGACCGTCTGGACTGAAGTGACGGCCCGATTTCTGCGGTCAAAGGAAGGTACACCGGACCGTATTATCGGCATCACACGGGATATTACCGGGCGAAAAGCATTGGAAACCAAGCTTAGGGAAGCAAATACCGAACTTTGCATGGCCCAGCAGATTGCCGGCATCGGCAGTTGGTCATTGGATACCGAAACCGGCCGGATGAATTGGTCTGAAGAGGTATACCGTTTATTCGAGTGCAATCCCCAGGACGGCCCCGGCCACGCCGATACCTTGAAAACCGTTCTAACTAAAGAATGGCGGGCTCTCTTTGCAACGGCCATGACTCAAGCCCAGGAACAGGGCAAACCCTTTGAGCTGGAATTAAAACTGAACCTGCCCTCCGCCCGGGAGCGATGGGTTCATGCCATCTGCAACCCCGAACCCAGATCCGGGGGATGCCATTACCTTTTGCGCGGCACATTCCAGGACATCACCCAGCGCAAGCAACTGGAAAGCCGCATCCAGCAGAGCCAGAAGCTGGAGGCGCTGGGCACCCTGGCCGGCGGTATTGCACACGACTTCAACAATATCCTCTCCGCCATGATGGGATTCACCGAACTTGCAAAACTGAGGGTAAAGGATAACCCGGATACCTGTGAAAAACTTGACCAGGTGCTTGCAGGGGGGCTTCGGGCCAGGGAACTGGTGAAACATATATTGACATTCAGCCGCAAGGCGGATGTCCAAAAATCCAATATCCAGGTGGGTATCCTGATCAAAGAGAGCCTGAAATTCCTCCGGGCATCCCTGCCGCCGAACATAGATATCCGCCAGACACTGTCTTCCCCTGAGGCGGTCATCCACGCCGACCCCACCCAGATGCACCAGGTGCTGATGAACCTGTTTACCAACGCCGCCCACGCCATGAAAGAAAAGGGCGGCCTTCTTGACGTCTCGTTGTCAACCCTTCACATACCAAAGGATATGGACGTGCCGGAACTGCCCCCCGGCCCCTACGTGAAACTGGTTGTCCGGGACACCGGTAAAGGCATTCCCAAGGATATCCAGAACAAGGTATTTGAACCCTTTTTCACCACAAAACCAAGGGAAGAAGGTTCGGGGATGGGCCTGTCCATGGTTTACGGCATTATCCGGGAAATGAAAGGGGTCATTACGGTTGAAAGCGAACCCGGTCAGGGGGCAGCCTTCCAGATTCTCCTGCCTGTCTCCAAAGATGAAACCACGGTCCGGCCGGGGGAAAGCGCCCCCTCCCTGTTGAAAGGCAAGGGGCGTATCCTGCTGGTGGATGACGAGTCACAGATTATCCGGTGGACCACACTGATCCTCATGAAACTGGGCTATGAGGTAGAGGCGTTTGAAACCGGGGCTCAGGCTCTGGATGCGTTTCAAAAGACACCGGACTCATTTGACCTGGTACTCACCGACCTGGCCATGCCGGTTATGGACGGTCTGACACTTGCCAAGCAAATCACCACACAACGGCCGGATATCCCGGTGGTGCTCTGTACGGGATTCAGCGAAAACCTTGAAACGGATATCCTTAAAAAAAGCGGCGTTTCCGCCCTGGTTATGAAACCCATGATTGCCAACGAATTGTCAACAGCCGTACACAATGCCATGACAACCACCGGAAGGACGCACGCCCCATGACCCACGTATTGATTATCGACGACGACCCGAAAATCTGCCTGTTTCTCACCAGTCTCATGGAAGAGATGGGCCATGCCCATGGGGCCGCCCAGACCATTTCCCAGGGACGGATACTCTACCAGAGCAGAACCTGGGACCTGGTGCTCCTTGATCTGGAACTGCCAGACGGCAACGGGCTGGATCTGCTCCCAGAACTTCTGGATGTACCAGAACCACCGGAAGTCATCATTGTCACCGGCACCGGGGATGCCAGAGGTGCTGAACTGGCATTTAAATACGGGGCATGGGACTATGTCCAGAAACCCTTTCTTTTAAATGAAGTCACCCTGCCCATTACCCGGGCCCTGGAGTATAGAAAGGAAAAGCAGGCCAGTGCCCGGCCGGTTCCCCTGATCCGCCCCCATATTCTGGGGGACTGCCCTTCCCTGCGCAAATGTTTAGAGGAGGTGGCCAAGGCCGCCGCAACGGATGTCAGCGTCCTGATCACCGGCGAAACCGGCACCGGCAAGGAACTCTTTGCCCGGGCGATCCATGAAAACAGCCGGCGGGCAGGGCACCCCTTTATCGCAGTGGATTGCGGTGCCCTGCCTGAAACCCTTGTGGAAAGCACCCTGTTCGGCCACGAAAAAGGAGCCTTTACCGGGGCGGGCCAGCGCCAGGAAGGCCTGATCGCCCAGGCCAACAACGGCACCCTCATGCTTGACGAGGTGGGGGATCTGCCCCTGCCCGCCCAGAAATCCCTGCTGCGCACCCTCCAGGAGCGGACCGTCCGGCCGATCGGGGGGGCCAGGGAGGTACCCGTGAACATCCGCCTTGTGGCCGCCACCCACCTGGACCTGGATGAGATGGTGGACGGCCACCGGTTCCGCAAGGACTTCCTCTACCGGATCAGGGCCATGGAGATCAAGCTGCCCTCCCTTCGGGAGCGCGGAGACGATATTGAAACCATTGCGGTCCATAAAATCCATGAACTCTGCAACCGGTATCATATGGAGCACAAGGCCGTATCCTCCGAGTTTATCGATATCCTTAGGGCGCATCCCTGGCCGGGTAACATCAGGGAACTGATCAATCTGCTGGAGTATGTCCTGGCCTCTGCCGGCACAGATCCCACCATATTTCCCAAACACCTGCCCGCGGATTTCAGGACCGCCCGGCTGGACTTTGACGATCAGGCCCTCCCTCCCGGCCAGACCGCGGATACCAGCCTTTTTGCAGACGGAGATCTTCCCTCTCTGGCGGATTTCAGAAACCGGGCGGAAAAAAACTATCTCAAGGAACTACTTAACCGGGCCGGGGGAGATAGGAAGGCTGCCTGCCGGATTTCCGGTATCTCCCAGTCGCGGCTGTACGGCCTTTTAAACAAACACAATCTTTCGGGATTCTCTGCCTCCTGAAGGCCGCCGCTGCCGTTCCAATTCCTAAAAACAGGAATATATCCGTTCCTATATTCAGGAATCCCACGACAAAAAGAATGTCACACCACCGCGCCAAAATTCATAACATACCGAAATAAAATCACTTTCCAAGCAACCATCCTTATTGGCACAGATTCTGCTCTATTTCTTTGCACCCAACATAATTTTAACCCCGGTAGTTTTAACCCCGGTAGTTTTAACCCTGGTAGTTTTTAACCCCGGTTATTTTAACCAACGCAAAGGCGGTGATATGAAGCTTCTTTTGTACGCCCCCCCCCAATGCCCCCGGGCAGAAGAACTGGCACAGATGATCCAGACCGGATTACCCCATGTTCACACCACCCGCACCAGCAGTGTTGACACGCTATCCCGGCATCTGACACAGCCCCTGAACCGGATCTCGATCGTACTTGCATTTTTATTAAAGGGTGTTGAAACCGATCTCATTTTCACGGTGTCATGGGTTTCCTGCGTTTTTGAAATTTATTATCCCTGGTTCTGAATGATCAACCTTACCTATGTGGATCCTGATTTTTTTCCTTTTTGCGGTAGTAAGTCCGTTACAGGAGACCGCCTTATTCTTTAATCAGGCACAGTGATTCGACCGATCAATCGGCTCAGGGTAACACTGTACTGCGTTTCATTTTATCCTGTGGCAGAAAACATCTCCTCTTGTCCA
>CAJWHT010000145.1 GCA_913041495.1 uncultured Desulfobacteraceae bacterium
GGTGTTGGTGGTGATGGTGACGGTGCCGGCACCTGAGAACCTGGCGATAAATTTCTCTTTGGCCTTCTGGTTGTTGTAACCGGTTTCCACAAGGATGGGAATCTGATGGTCGATTTTCAGCAGATCCGTTATGAACTGCTCGGCCGGCATACCGGGCACCACATGGTTGGTGATGATCATCTTAAATTTTTCAGGCTGATTCTTAAAAATATCCAGGGCCTGCTCCCCGTCCCGGGATACCATCGCCGTATATCCCATCCGGTTGATAACGGAAGTGATCAGGCGGCTGCGCTTGGTATTTGAATCCAGTACCATAATATGGCGGTCTCCGTAGAGCATTCGTGCGGATCTTGTGGTGCCGGCCGTTTTTTTATTTTTGCCCAGTGCGCCGGGGGCCCATTTTTCGCCGCTGAAGGGATGGACATTGTTGACATTAATTTCAAAAGCTTTAGAGGCGATAAACAGATCGTTTTCATTCTCAGGCACCTGGACCATGAAGCTTTTGTCATGGGCAATATACTGCCTGAGCCATCGGCGGTATTCCAGGTCATCTCCTTTGAGGATCAGCAGTTTGGGCCCGGCATCCGAGGTGACCTGAATGGAATGGTAAATCATGGGGCTGTGGGAGTAGTCCATCTGGGTCTCTTTATAGTGTTCCTCGACAAATTCAACGATAAAGTCCCTGGCCCCGGCCGGAATGGCTGCCAAAATCATGCATAAAACAAGTATACCTGTAAAAATCTGCCTCATATAACACCCTGCCCGTATTTTCGTTCCCATCGTATCTTGCCAAGCGCTTCTTACTTGAATTTGTATCGGCAGATTGTCCTGATTCCTTGACCGCCCAGTAAAAAAACGTCATCGATCTAAAATAGAACCCAGAAAACAACAAACAGCAGGACATAAAGTCCGCCAAGAATCATGATCGGGACCTTATGGTCGGTTTTCCGCCTTGCACGGACCATGGCGAGCCCCAGGCCCGTCAGACAGGCGGCAAGCCCCGCACCCACCATATACACAAGATAGCGCAAAAAAACCGTATCCCACTGCGTACGCAGATTCAGGCGGTAGAAACGGTCAAACAGGGTTTCAAATTCCGGTTGTGCCCGGTGAAACACCAGAAGCGCGATAAACAGGATGGCCCAGGCCGCGTAGTTGATCCAGATGAAGGCGCGGGCCAGGACATCTTTGGATTTTCGCCGGTCTACAAATGGGGGATGATCCGCTATCTTTGACTCCTCCTCTTTTTTTATTTACATCCAATTTGGCTTTATATTATTATTTCGCCATGAATTCCATAGTTCTCTCTAAAAAGCAGTTCTACGAACTCAAAGAGCTGGTCTACCGCATCTCCGGCATCAACCTTCACGAAGGCAAGCTGGAACTGTTGAAATCCAAGATTGCCAAGCGGATGCGGGTAACCAAAAAGGATTTCAAAGCCTATCTTGACTACCTGAAAACCGACGAACACGAGGTGGTTGAATTCATCGATACCGTGACCACCAACCACTCCTTTTTCTTCCGGGAAAACCGGAGCATCGCCTACTTTATCGACCAGTTGGCTGCCCGGCCCGACGCCGGGAGAAAAATGTTCCAGATATGGTGCGCCGCCTGTTCCACCGGGGACGAGCCGTACAGCATTGCGGTTCAGATGGCGGCCAAGAATCTTCGGTTCAACATACTGGCCACGGACATCTCCCATACCGTTCTGGCTGCGGCGCTTAGAGGAATTTACCGTAAGGACAAACTCAAAAACGTTCCCCTGCCCATTCTGCACCAGTACTTTCAGCGAGGTTCCGGTAAATACAACGGCTTTGTTAAGATAAAAAAGGAAATCGCCTCCCACATACGGTTCGAGCGGTTTAACCTGATCACGGATCCCCCGCCTTCGGAACGCTTTGATGTAATTTCATGCAGAAACGTGATGATCTACTTTGACATGCCCACAAGCGAACGGGTGGTAAATAAATTGTATCAAAGTCTCCAGCCCCAGGGATATTTTGCCATCGGCAACGCCGAAAGCCTGATGAATCTTGAGCACCGGTTCAAATCCATTCCCAAAATTCCCAGTCTTTACACCAGGTAACCTGTGGTCAGCCCCTGATGTGGGCGTCTGCCTTGAATCTGCGGGTGATCATCTCAGCGATTTCCTCGGCTGAAGTTTCAATGGGCTTATTGCTGACATTGATCATGGAAAACCCTTTAGTGATATAATACTTCTGGGCATTCCGGATCTCCTCTTCCACCTCTTCCTTGCCGGAATAGGCATAGATATCTTTGGTGCCGAGGCTTTCCTGCCGCATCTTTCTGTGGGATAAAAGCTGCTCAGAGTTGATGTTCAGGGCCACGACACGGCGGCGGTCCACAAGATCCAGGGTTTCCGGCATGGGTACCCCGGGCACATAGGGAATATTGGCCACTTTCCACCCCTGAACCCCCATATACATAGACAGGGGGGTCTTGCCTGCCCGTGACAATCCCACCAGGACAATTTCCGCCTCTGTGAGAGTGTCCGGGTTCAACCCGTCGTCATGGGCCAGGGCGAAATCAATGGCAGACACCTGCTGCAGGTCAACCTGGTGGATCTCCCGGTACAGTCCCGGCATTTCCATGGGGGGCTTGTTGAGGAATGCCTGGATTTTAGACAGAATAGGTCCCATCATGTCGATGGTTACGATGTGGTTTTCAATACCCTTTCTGGTCAGATACCTGCGCAGTTCGGAATTGACAAGGGTGTGGACGATGAGGCTTTCAATATCTTTTACTTTATCGATCAATTCATCCACCTGGCTTTCGGTCCTCACATGGGGCACCTTGACCACCGTGATGTCCGAGTCCGGAAACTGAACCAGTGTGGACTCTACCAAATGAAAGGCGTTGATGCCCTGGCCGCAGGAGGCAATGTAAATCATCTGAAATTTATTGGAAGCGATCTCGTCTAACATGAACCAACCCTTTCTCAAGCATTTTTCCTTAAGGTTTTAGGTACAACCGGGCAAAAAGGATTCCTTATCTTTATTACCCGGTGCAATTACGCTATAACGGTCCTATTACAGCAATTGCCGGAGCATAGTCAATACGGAAGGGATCGCAAGACCATGCCGGTACACTGGGAAAGGGGCACCTATGGTTGTTGGCACGGGAATCATCACACTTAAACTCTTTGGTGTCTCATCACTCAAAGCCAAGCGGAAAATTGTAAAGTCCATGATTTCAAGGCTGTCCAACCGGTTTAATATTTCCGTTGCGGAAACCGGGGCCAACGACAGTCTGGACTGGGCTGAAATCGGGTTTGCCATGGCAGGCAATGACGTACGACAGATGAATTCAAAAATAGACAAGGTGTTCAACGCGGCAGAGGATATGGGCCTGGCCATGATTGCAGATACAACCATGGAAATAATCCAGATGTGAGCGGTTTGTTATTCCGGGTTATCCACAAGTTTTTTCCGGGTCTTGCGCTTGCGCCGCATCTTCTGTTTTTTTAGCCGTGCGATCCTGGCAGCTTCCTTGTCCGGTACGCCCTTTTTGCAGGCCTCAATCTTTTCCACAAGGCTGCGCAATGCAATGAAACGGTTCAGATGCTGGGACCTGTGCTTTCCCACTTTCACGGACAATCCAGTGGGATTGTGATGAAGATAGACGGCGGAAGAACTCTTATTCACCTTCTGCCCCCCTCTGCCGGATGCCTTGATGAATTTTTCTAAAATATCCGCCTTTCGGACACCCAGTTCGGTCATCTTCTTTTCCAATGCCTCTATTTTTTTTCGGTCCGGTCCCACAATGCACCCGCTGTGTATCGCTTAAATTCATCGCAATTCATGAAACAAAATTCACAATTTCCAGATAAATAACAGATAACCACCTATAAATACAACACAAAACAAAAAAAACACTTTACAAACACATTTTCCTCATCTAACCTGAACATAGACGTACCCAAAGAAAAGATCAGTCTGAAAGGGAAAGGATGCCCGGATGACCTTATCTGCCAGATATACCCCATACCCTGCCGCGGCAACCGGCAACCGTATACAAAGAAGTTACGGTGCCTTCACGCCGTATCAACAACCGGCACAGGTTACGACCTCCAAATTCAGGAGCCGGACCTCCGGCCTATCCGTAATAAAACAGACCCGGACCATGAAGATCGATCACCCATCCGGACGGGTCACCAAAAACCTGTTTGCCCAGCGCTCCCAGTCCGATGAATTCGGCATTGCATCTTCTTTGTTCTGTGCAGCAGTCGTGCGCAGAAAAGATGGGCAGCCTGCATCTTTGCTCCGCGTTCTGGAAGATACCATTGTGTGTGAAACCGTCAGGGACAATACTCGCCTTGACATCTATCTGGCCTGGGAAGGCATGCTCGGCACAACCACGGACAACGGCAGGGCATCCTTTAATTTCGGCCTGATGACAGCCTATGGAGATACGCTCAAAATGCTGTCCCGGGCAGACGTCGTCAACCGCATGGGTGCCAGGACCTGTAAGGGCCGGTCAAGCCTCAAAGACATTCATATCGCGGATAAGGGTACCCAGGTTACCTTTGTCATTCATCGGGAAATCCGTCTGGATATCCCTGACGGCCCAAACGCCATCTCGGAAATTCACTTTGAAAAACCGGATGACAACTTCTTTAAAATCATCACCCATTAGCCGCCGATACAGTCTTTATAAGACTTCCATGATACCTGTATAAAGCGCACAGGCGTCCACGATCTGGCTGACCCTGCAGTTTTCGTTCACCATATGGGCCAGCTTATATTCTCCGGGGCCCAACCCGATGGTGGGAATGCCCATGGCGGTTGTGGTGACCGCATTTGTACTGAAATCCCAATAATCCAGCTCCGGGGCCGCCCCGGTATACGCCTCTATCACTTTAGCACAGGCGATGAACAAGGGATGATCCTTCTCAATCTCCCAGGCCGGATGAAAAGGATGATAGGATACATCCAGTCCGGTCCAGCTTTTCCTGTGAAGCACCCCGATTTCCCAGGATGCCTTCTTACCTTCGATGATGGCATCCATCTCCTGCTGCACGGTCTCCAATGTTTCCCCAACAGTCAGGCGGCGGTCCAGGTATATTTCACAGCCAAATGGAACAGCATTCAAGGATTCACTGGTGCTGGATATCCTTGAGGCCACAAGAGTTCCGGCAGTGCCTCCGGCGGCTGTCAGCCCCCCAGCGGTACTGTCAATACGGCGGATAATATCAGCCATCTCATATATGGCATTGCTTCCTTTTTCCGGTGCAGAGCCGTGGGCGGACACCCCTTTTGTCTTCACCGAAATCTGCGCCTTGCCTTTGTGGCCGGTGACCAATCGGTTGTCCGAGGGTTCGCAGATTACGGCATAATCCGGTATGATGCCGGTCTGCTTGAACATGTGTTTGAGGTTTTCCCCGTCACAATCCTCCTCCATCACCGTACAGGAAACCAGGATGGTTTTGTTTTCTGCCAGTCCAAGCTTTCCTGCCAGCGCACCGGCATAGACAGATGCAGCCGCAGCGGATTTCATGTCCACGGCACCCCGCCCGTAAAGACGGCCGTCCTCTATAATTGCCCCGAATGGATCATGGCGCCAGAGTGAAGCGTCACTGACAGCCACGGTGTCCACATGGGAATCGAAAAGTATTGTTTTCCCGCCGTGTCCGATCCTGCCAACAAGGTTTCCCATGTCATCCACACGGATGTCTTCGTATCCAAGTGCCGTCATTTTTTCCTGCAACAGGCGGATAATCTTCTCTTCTTCACCGGTGTAGCTGCGGGTCCGGACCAACTCCCGGGTAAAGGCGATGAGATCCGCTTCAATGTCTTTGACTGCGTTTTTTATGGTTTCCACGTTCAACTCCTTATTTTCCATCTTCAAAGGGTATCGGCCGGTGTTGTTTCAAACGATCAAGGCTTTTTTGCCAGTTGGTGTGCAGGGTGTCCATTGCCGTTTGCCGGTCGTTTTTCCGGATGGCTGTCAGCAGGCAGGCGTGTTCATCCACCGAAGACAAATCCTGGATCACCCCTTTGAAATAAATGACTTCCAGCCGCCGGAACCTCAATTTTAGATCTTCGAGAATCCCAATCAGGTGCAAGTTGCCAGACCGCTCAATGAGTGTATGGTGAAAAGCCGTATCTGCCAGGGATGCCGCCAGGGGATCGTTGGCCTTCAATGTCTTTTCAAGTGCTGCGTTGGCCGCTGTCATGTCGGAAATGTCCTGCGGCGTCAACCGGGGCATTGCCGCATCCAGGGCTAGTTTTTCAAGTGACTGGATGATGGGATAAATCATCTCGGGTTCTTCCGGGGCAATCTTAGCCACCCGTGTCCAGCGGTTAGCCGAAGACTCAATCAAGCCTTTGTCTTCAAGGCGGCGCAGGGCTTCGCGCACCGGGGTCCGGCTGACCCCCATGTGGGCGGCCAAAGTTTTGTCCACCACCTTTTCTCCGGGGTGCAGTGTTCCGTCTACGATCCAGTCCAGCAGCGTATTGTAGACCGTATCCCGCATGGAAGGTCTGTCAATGGGATTTTCTTTTGCAGGCAGCGGCATCGGGTGTCCTTTTTTTGCTATCTAACGTTTAACCGAAAGAATCACTTCAAATATCGGATGTGATATATCGGAGAACAATGGATGTCAACCCTATAAAAACCACTGCCCGGAGCATTCCTGGGCACGAGTTGTTCTTCAGGCTGCCGTTGTTTTCCTTTCTGTGATCTCCCGGGTGAGTTCGGGGAGGATGCTGAAAAGGTCCCCCACATAGGTTTCATCGGCCATCTCGCAGATGGGGGCATTCCGGTCCGAATTCACGGCGATAATCCGCCCTGCCCCCATGACCCCTGCCATGTGCTGGATACTGCCGGATACCCCGCAGGCAATATAAAGATCCGGACGGACGGTTTTTCCCGTTTGCCCGATCTGGTGGGCCCTGGAGATCCATCCGGCCTCAACTGCGGCCCGTGTGGCACCGATCCTTGCACCCAACGCTGCGGCAAGCTTGCCCAACAGTTCAAAGCCTTCAGGCCCTTTAATCCCCCTGCCCCCGGCAATGATGATCCGGGCATCCTCAAAGTCGATTGCATCTTTGGTATTCTCAACAACTTCAACATGTCGGATGAGATCGTCTTTTTTACCAAGGGTCAGCGCCATGGTTTCGGTGGTACCGATTCTGTTAGAATCCCTTTTGGCCCTGCGCATGACACCTGGCCGGACCGTAGCCATCTGGGGACGGTTGTCCGGACAGACAATGGTGGCCATGATATTCCCTCCGAATGCAGGCCGGGTCTGGAGCAAAATGCCGTCCTTGCTGCAAAGGCTTAACCCGGTGCAATCGGCAGTAAGCCCTGTTTTGATCCGATTTGCGATTCTCGGGGCCAGATCGCGGCCAAGGGGTGTTGCCCCAAAAAGGATTATTTCCGGCATTTTTTCACGTATCACATCGGTTATAACCCGGGTATAATAATCGGTCCTGTAAACCGCCAGCCGCGGATCATCAATTATGATCACATGGTCAGCACCCAAGGCGATCAGTTCTTCTGGCATCCTGTCAAGCGCATGCCCGGGCAGCACCGCCGTCACCCGGCTTGTTTTCCTTGATGCGGCATCACTGTCTGCAAGTTCACGGGCCTTGCCAAGAATTTCAAGGGAACCTTCGGAAATTGCCCCGCCCAAGGTTTCAATAAACACGTAAATGCCGCTGAACCCGGTTATATCCATTTTAATGCGTCCCTGTCCTCCGGCAAGACTTATGGCGGAATATTTACAGGCGTCCAGGCATGCACCGCAGCCGGTACATGCCGGTGTGCGTACCGCCTTTTTCCCTTCCATGGCAAGGGCATCATAGGGACATGCGGGGATGCAGCGTTTGCACCCGGTACAGATATCGGTATCAATGATTATAGACATCAACAACCCCTTTCATTTTTTCTTTGCGTCGGTACAGGTCTTACAAAACCGCACCACGTCCTTCAGGACTTGGGCAAAAGATTTTCTGCTTCCAGTGTATGGATAATACCCAGGCTGAGCGTTTCCGGTCCGCCGTCGATAATCCTACCCGCACGGCCAAGTTCCGGTACAAAGGTTTTTTTCACACTGGTGGGAGAACCGGTCAGCCCGATGCGGCCGGGATTGACCTTTATATCTTGACTGGTGAGCAATTGAACGCCTTTATCCCGGAAGGCTGCGGCAATACCCTTCATGGTTTTGTACCGGGGGCGGTTGATGGCTTTTCCCACGGTCACCAGGGCGGGCAGGTCGGCAGACACCCTGCGCCGGACAGCGCCGAACCCGCTCTCAACTTCCACGCTTTTTTCCGATGCCTTAATGCGCTCGGCATAGGTGATCTGAGGGATACCTAAGCATTCGGCGATCTGGGGCCCGACTTGGGCGGTATCTCCGTCTATGGCCTGGCTGCCGCAGAGCACAAGGTCAACTGGGGCTATTTTTTTCAGTGCCATGGCCAGGGTATAGGCGGTTGCCAGGGTATCGGCCCCGGCAAAGGCTTTGTCACAGGCAAGGAACGCCTCATCCGCCCCCAGACACAAGGCTTCCATCAGGGTGTTCCCGGCCTGTGGCGGTCCCATGGACAGCACTGTGACTTTTACATCACCCAGCTCTTCCCTGATACACAGAGCAGCCTCCAGGGCGTGTTTGTCTTCCGGGTTCATGATCGCGGGAACCCCTTCCCGGATCAGGGTACCTGTTTTCTTGTCGATCCGGACTTCGTTGGTGTCCGGCACCTGTTTTATGGTCACAACGATATGCATATATCTTCGCCTTTTTCGCTTTTGGAGGTCAGCAGCCGATGGCCCTTGAGATCACCATACGAAGCACCTCAGAGGTGCCTTCACCGATCTGGAGGAGACGCTGGTCCCTGTAAAAGCGTTCCACATCGTACTCTTTCATCAAACCGTATCCCCCATGGATCTGGACGGCTTCATCCGCCACTTCCTTTGCGATTTCACTGCAGTACAGTTTGGCCATGGCCGCTTCCTTGCCAAAGGGCTGATGCTGATCCGCCAGCCAGCAGGCGCGGTAGAGAAAATTTCTTGCCAGTTCAATCTTCATGGCCATATCGGCAAGCTTAAAAGAGATGACCTGCTGCTTGCTGATGGGTCGGCCGAACTGCACCCGTTCATTGGCATATTTCAAGGCGGCCTCGTAGGCCCCCTGGGCACAGCCCAATCCCATGGCGGCGATGGAAAGACGGCCCCGGTCCAGGGTGGAGAGCATCTGTTTGAAACCGTCCCCGGGCTGCCCGAGTACGGCATCCCTGGAGACCCTGACATCGGACAATGAAATCTCGGCCGTATTGGAGGCCCGCCACATGAGCTTATGCTTCATGGGGGTGGCGGTATATCCGGGGGTGCCATTTTCCACTACAAAACAGGTATGTTCAGGTTTCCCCCGGCTGTCTGAACCTGTGACCGCTTGGATGATGGTCCCCCGGGTAATGGGGGTCGCGGCGTTGGTGATAAATATCTTGGACCCGTTGAGGATCCAGTCGTCACCGTCTTTCACAGCCCGGGTCTTAGACGCGCCGGCATCGGACCCTGCGTTAGCCTCGGTAAGACCAAACCCCATCAAGGCATCCCCCCGGCAAAGTTCCGGCAGGTACCGTTGCTGTTGTTCTAAAGTCCCGAAATAGTAAATCGGTGAAAGCCCTAAGGAATTGCCCGCGGCCACGGTGGCTGCCTGGGAACCGTCAATCCTTGCGATCTCCTCCACGGCAATGATGTAGGAGACGTAATCTAAGCCCTGTCCGCCCAAATGTTCGGGTACGATCATACCGAACAGCCCGATCTCCCCCATTTGCCGGGTCAAGCTGACGGAAAAAGCCTCCTTCTCCTCAAGCGCTCCGGCCACAGGACGGATTTCGCACTCGGCAAACTCCCTGACGGCAGCACGGACCATCTCATGTTTTTCATCCAGTTGATAGGATAACGACATTATATTTTTTGCCTCGTTTGTTTCGCTGTCAATTTGCCTGTGATCCGCAAGGTATCGGTGGAGAATTACGCGCTGCAGAATGGTTTTGCGGATCGTTTCCGAGCATGCGTTCGGAATTTTACAAAGTGCTGCTTATATCACGAACGTTTCTGATTATACAAGCTTTAAAAAAAATGAACAAAAAAGGGCCTGCAGCACGCTGCAGGCCCTTTCCGGGGGGGGATAAAGGCGGATAAATCGCCCTTAAACTTTAAGGATTCATCTCATAGGCGTCGATCAATGAGTATACATGATCCTTAAGGACGGTTTCAAACCGTTCGGCATTGGCTGCCGGACGTTTGATCATCTTCATGCAGGCAGCCTGCTGGGCCTCAGTGCTGGACGGCTTTGAGTCTACCTCAAGTGCGTATTCGCTAAAATCCCTGACCATGAAATCAAAGATCTGGTCCAGGACCTCATCTTCAACCTTCTCTATGGCTGCACTTTCTATAATCAGCTGGCCGTAGGCCACCAGGGTAAAGAGTTCACCCACGGCCAGAAGATAATCAAAGTCGTTCATCATCTGGTCTTTGAGTTCCATGCCCGAAGCCATGAGGTATTCTTCATAGCCTTTGATCTGCTCTTTGAAAATATTGATGTTGGGCAGGTCCTTGGAGTCATAGGCCAGCCGGTAGTTGTGAAACTGAGTCTTGGCATAGCCGCGGGTCGGTCCCTGCTTGAAGAGGAAATCATCGTTTTCTCCGCCGTTGAGCCTGGGTACTTCGGGGAACTCGCCTGGGTTAAAAAAGTAAGAGGCGATGAGCTTGACAATCAGGGCCATGTTCACGTGGCGGGTGCCTTCCAGTTTGGGAAAGCCACGCAGTTCGATAACGGCCTGTTCAAAGTAGAGATCTTTTTCAAAGCCGCGGGCTGCGATGATGTCCCAGAGCAGTTCATGGACTTCTTCTCCTTGGATGGCCACCTTCATTTTCATGATGGGGTTATACAGCAGGTAGCGCTTGTCAGTTTCAGATGCGCAGCGCATGTAGTCGGTGGCTCTCAGACCGAAGAGTTTCATGGCGGCCAGGCGGCAGTAGGCATCCACAAACAGCTTTTTCACATGGGTAAACTCGGTAACGTATTTGCCGTAAAGATTTCGCTTGGCCGCGTGGTTCAGGGCTTCATAGAAGGAATGGGTGACAATACCGGTGGCACCGGAGCCAATGTTGAACTTGCAAATATTAATGGTGTTCAGCATGTCGTCCCAGGCTTTGGAACCGCGGGAAAGAATCTCGTCATCAGTGATGGGATAATCGTGGAGTTTGAATTCGGACACGTAGTTCTGAGCCCAGATCACGTTCTGGACGCATTCGTACTTCTCATGCTTTGAGTCCACGGCAAAGAAGACGTAGTCATCTGTGCCGTCAATTTTGCCGAAAACAGTGATGATACCAGCTTCATTGCCGTTGCCGATGTAGTATTTTGATCCGCGGGCAAGATAGGTACCGTCTTCTTGGGGATAAAGGCGCATGGAAGAGGAGTAAATGTCGGCCCCGTGCTCCTGCTCGGACAGGCCAAAGGCGCAGAGGGGGTTTTCCCTAAGTTTTTCAACGGCCAGGTGTTTGAACTTTTCATTGTCCCCCAGGAAAACAGGGTCCAGGCCCAGGGTGGAGACATGGTACATGTACCAGTAGGCCGTTCCGTAGAAACCGCAGATTTCGGAGAATTCATACATGCGGTAGGTGCTGTAGTACTGATCCTCTTCTCCGTATCCTTTCGGCAGGAACAGCGTTTCAAAAATTTTTTCTTTTTTAATGAATTCGGCAAAGTCATAGGTAAATTCCCTGGACCTGTAATCCTCCTTCATTTTTTTCATACCTTTGTTTTCGAACCATTCGATGGTTTTCACCATAATCTCTTTGGAACGTTCGTCCGGATAATTTCTGTCCTGGTACTTCTTAGGGTTTAATAACAGCATCGCATCCACCTCTCGTTTTTATATTGACCTTACTTAAGGTTAGTATACCAACTTCTTCCAGGTTCATTTTTCTATCCTTTTCATGCCTGATTCATAGATGACCAGATCAAATCCTTTAGGAACCGTTTGAACAGGAGTTGTTCTTCAGGACTGAATCCGGCCAGGAGGGTTTCGTTGGCGGTCTTGCGGACCTGAATCAACTCGGTCTTCATCTCGTTGGCCCTGTCCGAGGGAAAAAGGCGAAAGACCCGTTTGTCATCCGGATCCTGCATTTTTTTGATCCATCCCCCCTCCACCATTCGTTCCAGAACACCGGAAAGGGTCGCTTTGTCCAGAATTAACACCTTACCCAACTCTGCCGCGGTCAGCCCCTCCTGGTACCACAACCCCTCCAGCACCAGGTGCTGCATATTGGTCAGCCCAAAAGGCTTAAGCTGCTTCTTAAAGTCCCCGTGGGCCTTCTGGTAGGCTTTTCCCAGAAGAAAAACAGTGCAGTCCGGGACATCGCTGGCATTCTTATTCATCGTCATATCCTCCGCATACGAACAATTAATACCATTCACACACAAAGTCAACGATAAACTTGATAAACATTGTTCACATTATTGATAAAACACAGCTTTTCTCGACTTTAAGAAAAGTGAAGAAAGATCAGGTATCGGCAGATGCCTGCTTTAATCCACGCAGCAAACCGGCCACGGCCTGCCCCCGGATCACAACTGCACCGGTTTGATTTTCAATCCAGCTTTTTATGACAACCTCTTCGGCAGCCCGGTCAATGGACAAAATCTCAAACCATGCCGTCAGGGTGTCCCCGATAAATACCGGCCTTAGAAATTCAAGGCTCTGGGATTTGTAAATGGCGCCAATCCCCGGGATGTGCATTCCCACCAGGGTGGAAAACAGGGCGGCGGACAACATGCCGTGGGCAATGCGCTGGCCGAAAAAAGTCTGTTCTGCGAAGGTGGCATCCACATGGAGGGGATTGATGTCGCCGGTAATGGCAATGAAGTGCGACAGGTCGGATTCAGTGATGGTTTTGCGAAGGAAAGCCCGCTGGCCCACTGCCAGGTCCTCAAAACGGGTTAGTTGATAGGTCATTGCTTTGTTTCTCCTTTTGCCCTGCTCATTTTTTATAATCTGTTTCAGGAGACAACCTTCAAATTGTCATGTAAAGCTTGAATTCAGCCGTTAAAACGTGCAAATTAGCTTACCATATGAAAAGACAAGAAAGCGAAAAAATATGTTCCCGGGAGAATTGGAAATGATTGAAGCGTTTTTCAGACTGCTGGGGAACGACACACCGAACCAGGTTTTTAATCCTTGGCACCACAGGGATCATGAAAATGATAGTGATGCGACAGCCCCGGAAAAAAGACTGTCGAACCTTAGGACCTATCTTAGCGAACGCAGACAGGCACGCTATCTTTTGTGCGCCGAGGCGGTTGGATATCAGGGCGGTCACTTCACCGGCATTCCCATGACATCTGAACGTATCATTTTAGGACATAAGGCGGATCAGGGGATTTTACCGGCACATGTAAGCCAGACCCAATTGCATCGCACAAGCAATGGCAAAACCCATCAGGACGGATTTAACGAACCCACGGCCACCATCGTTTGGAAAAAGTTGATTGAAGAAAACCTCGATACCAGGGATTTCGTGCTCTGGAATGCCTACCCGTGGCACCCCTATAAATCCGCCAAAGGGCTGTTATCCAACCGGACACCCTCCACCTTGGAGATGAAAGAAGGGGAACCGGTCCTGAAGGCATTTTTAGACGCCTTTGATTTTAAACAGATTTTTGCCCTGGGCAACAAGGCTGATATGGCCTTGAAACACCTTGGCATCCCTGCGATTAAAATACGTCACCCTGCCATGGGAGGCGCTGAGAAATTCAGGGCGCAGTTTGTTCAGGCCATAGGAAAATAGCAGTAAAAAGGGCAGCACAAATTCAGCCCGCCGTCCTTTTATCTCCATCTTTTTACCGCTGGTCAGGCGATCCGGTTCAGTATTCACCGACCAGTTTCATCAGCGTTGTTTCGTAAGTTTCACTCAAGCCCAAGCTGTGAATTTCACGCAAAAGCTGCTCCCGGGTTCCGTTGCCGCCTGCATACCCATTGAGACGGGAGGCGGTTGTAGAATCAACAAAATCTGTATGGTCTGTATAATATACATCCAGTGCATGCCTCAAGGCGGACTGCTTTAACAGATATTTCTGATGGTAGTCCTCGGCAAGGGTAAATGACTTCAATGGAACGATGTCCGACCGAACCTTTTTTTGGGACCGCTGTTCCAGAGCAGCCCTGGAGTCCGCGGCCTGCCGGTGTTGTTCTGCAGTATGATAGAATACCGCATTTTTATACTGGGTCATACTGGATGGATTCATATAGTTATGACTGTCCCAGAAAATTTCCAGCAACTGCCCATAGCTTATCTTTTTTGGATCAAAATCAATCTGGACGGTTTCTGTATGATCTCCGATGCTTCGATATGTTGGGGACGGTTTATCACCGCCGGCATAGCCGACCCGGGTCCTGATAACCCCTTCCATAATCCCGAACTGGGATTCTATTCCCCAGAATCACCCTAACCCGAATGACGCGGTTTCAAATGTGCCCGGGGGATTCAGGTCCATGGGCGGCAACGAATTGCTCATACGGTCTGTGTGTTCGCTTTCTTGGGTTTTGGCGACCCCACCTTGACCGGCAAACACAACAAATGAGACTGCAATGATGAATGACAAAAGGCTAACAATATAAAAAAGTTTCATTTTTCCTCACCCTCTTTGGATTGGCATACAAAGAAAGTAATCATGTTTTGACCAGTGACAATGAAATCATCCCATCAACCGATGCAGGCCAAAGCATTGCCCCACCCTTTCGGGGCTGACACCACTGACCTCACTTTTAAAACCCATGTTCTATGTTGGGGCCTGCAAAATTTTCTTGACAAGAAAATAAAACAATGTTTCAAATAATTAATCACAATTAAGACAACGTTATATTTTACATAGAAAGGCGGTACAATGGAATTAAATTCCGATTTAGTCGGTACGACGCTCAAATCCTACGAGGCCGTGGTTACCATGAGGCAAACCACAAATCACGCCGCAGCAATCGGTGACAACAATCCCAGATATTTCGATGATACCTGTGTAGATTCCTATGTACCAATCTCCTAAAATTCTCATGCTATGTTACCTGGTGA
>CAJWHT010000146.1 GCA_913041495.1 uncultured Desulfobacteraceae bacterium
TACTGTCAAAGGGGCAAAGGTGCTGCTGGTGGAAGACAACACCATGAATCAGCAGGTGGCCCTTGAACTGCTTGAACACTCAGGTGTCCAGGTGTTTGTCGCTGAAAATGGGAAAGAAGCTGTGGAACTGATATCCGGCACCCCATTTGATCTGGTATTGATGGATATCCAGATGCCGGTGATGGACGGCTTTACCGCGGTACAAGAAATCCGTGGCATGGGAGAGGCTTACCAGACCCTGCCCATTGTGGCCATGACCGCCCATGCCATGGTCGGGGATCGGGAGAAGAGCATTGCTGCAGGAATGAATGATCATATCACCAAACCCATTGACCCGGATGTGCTTGATGCCTGCCTGAGAACGTGGATAGATCCCAAAAAAATTGAGGTAGAAGAAAAACCGGGCATCCAATCTTCCACCGACACTGAGTCTGACGTCTTCTTGCAAACAATAATGCCGGACATTGACCAACAAAAGGGACTGAGGCAGGTGTCCGGGAATACGGTATTATACGAAAGCCTGTTGGCGGAGTTCGCTCAGGATTTTAAGGATGCCGCGAACCGGATCCGTAATGCCCTGGATGAAGGAAAAAAGGAACAATCCCTGCTTACCGTGCATACACTAAAGGGACTATCCGCCACCCTAGGGGCGACATCGGTCCACAAGGCTGCAGTTATTGTCGAGTCCGCATTAAAAAAGGAACAAACAAACCCGGACGCGATGATCAAAGCGCTTGCTGTCGCACTTGATGATACGATTGCCCAGATAAATGCGGCCCTGCCCGTTGTTCATCGCCGCCATCAGAAGAATTCTCCAGGCATCGATTTTAATATCGACTGGCATACTCTGATCATGACATTTGAAAAAATAAGGCAAGCGGCAACAGCCAATGATATGGAATCAGATAAATTGTTCAGCCAAATCGAGGAACAGATCAACATTCTTTTCCCGGGAGAAACCCGGCACATGAAACAGGCATTCGAAATATTTGATTTCAAAGAAGTGGCCAAGACGGCGGATTCTCTAATTTCCCAAGTCGGTAAAACCGGTCAAAAAGGAGCTGAAAATGAAAAAAGCAACGCTGCTGCTGGTGGATGACACACCAAGTAACATCAGGGTATTAAACGGAATCCTGCAGGACGATTACCGGATCGTTGTGGCCACAAATGGACCGGACGCCCTGTCGCTTGCCGCATCGGAAAACCGGCCGGATCTGATTTTACTGGATATTATGATGCCGGATATGGACGGATACGAGGTTTGCCGACAATTAAAAGCGTCCCCACAAACCCAGAAGATTCCACTGATCTTTGTCACGGCCAAGGGAGAGGATAAAGATGAATCAAAGGGATTTGCCATCGGATGCGTTGACTATATAAAAAGACCGGTCAGTCCGCCGATCGTCCTTGCCAGAGTGCAAACCCATCTCAAACTGAGTCAGGCGCTTGAAAAACTTGAAACCCAAAACATCGAATTGGAAAAAGCGGCAAGACTAAGGGAAGAGGTGGAACGGATTGCCAGGCATGACCTTAAAAACCCTTTGACCGGGGTCTTTTCTGGGGTGGAACTAATAGAAATGATACCGGGCCTGAGCCACGACCATATTGAAGCGCTGGATATAATCAAAGAAGCCTCACTGAAAATGCTGGGTATGATTAACGGTTCCCTTGATATTTTCAAAATGGAGCAAGGAATGTATCAGGTTCGACCGGTTGAGGTGAATATCATCAATACGATCAGAAGCATTGAAAAAGAACTGCGAAGCCTGGTTTATGTAAAGAAGAGCAGATTGAGCATTCTTATGAATGATACGGATCTTTCAGACACAGATAGCTTTAATATCAGGGGAGAACCATTGCTCGTATACGCCATGCTGTCCAACCTTATCAAAAATGCCTTTGAAGCGGTGAAAGAAAAAGAATGGGTATCCGTCTATCTGTCAATAGAGGGCAATGTGGGCGTGATTCGCATTCATAATCCAGGAACCGTTCACAAATCCGTGCGGGATAAATTCTTTGAAAAATATGCCACGGCAGGCAAAAAAAGAGGTACCGGACTCGGTACATACAGTGCAAAATTGATAGCAAGAGTACTCGGGGGAGATATTGGTATGTCATCCTCCGGCGAGGAGGGCACTTCTGTCTATATCCGGCTGCCCGTCTCCAAAGGGGATACCGGACCGCATGAGAATTGAGATTCAAATTTGGTGCCGGTATCTTTGTGTCATTTAGCTGGTGTCAGCGTCATGGCGATCAGTTTTTCGTGTTTTTCCATCGGTTCAATTCTCCAGCCGGTCCGGTTCCCGGCCCGGGGGCTGGTCGTTTTCTGAAATCCATCATCCAGGCATGACCCGGTTTACCCGGGCAAATTCAGACTTATATTACAGGTGCATGTGCCGCTGAAAAAAGCAGAACACTTTTGAAAATACGCGTTTTGCGTGTAAAAAGGTGCGCCGGCAAATCAAAAGACCCCATATTCATATTCAGATGGATATAGCGTCACTTTTTCGCGCGCACCCAACCATTTTCGTCAGGAGGAAAAATGAACAGGAAAATGATCCAGAAACGGGTTGTCAGCATCCTGCCGCTTTTGTCGATGCTGCTGTATGCCTGCAGCGCCAACTACGGCTCTTTGATGAGAAACCCGGCGCTGCCCGGTCTCTATGAAAACAGGGCGCTTTTGCCGGATTATAATTACTATTACGCAGGCCGCTCAAATCTGCCCTACGCCGTGATCGGCCTTGAAAAACAGTATCAGTTCAGTACCATGGGATGGTTTAAAATAGAGGATCACGACGATGTCTATGACAAAATCAGCAGATTGGATGACCGCCCCGACATCGGCGTGTCCAACACAATGGTGTCTGCCGACATCATTGACCAGGACGGCAACAAAATCGGCATCTGGTTTTCCTACTACCACCATACCGTTGTCAAAACAGATCCCGGGACCAAGACCGCGGTGGTGTTGAATCCATACTCGCCCGGCGTTACGCGGCCCGGTCTGTGAGATAAATGAACCTGAAAACAAGCTGTTGGAAAAAACCGGCCAGGTATTGGGCGACACCCGAAGGCAAACGTAGATTTCCCTTAAAAAAACTGGTGGCCCAAACACGCCAAGGACCTTGATCTTGTATGTAATCATTGAATTGTAGTATGACGCCCATGAGGGGAATCCCATAGGAAGGGACATTTCCCAATGAATGGGTATTATGGCGATTCACGATTGAGGACAAAAACAGATGCGAATTTCAGATAATTGCTATATGGTTTCAGGGCTTTCAGGGCCCGGCCACTGGGTGCCCATTGCAGGCTTTGTAACCGGGGCGGAAAAGACACTCGTCATTGATACGGGCATGACCTATATGTCCGCCAGAACCATATTCGGATATGCCCATGGCATACGGCCTGACAATGAAGTATTGGTGGCCATCACGGAGCCGCATTTCGATCACATCGGGGGCAATTGCTTCTTCCATGAAAAAGGGGTCGATATATACGCCCACCGGGGCGTGAATCGTGAGGAAGGCTTGATCGATGCTGCCAAAGGGGAGCTGAACCGGGCCATTGAGAACGACGTCCGCCGGGAGGCAAATGAAGAAGAGGCCTATTATCTTCACACCCGGGTTGTAAATCCCAACAGGACGGTTAAGTCAGGGGATGTGATTGACCTTGGCGGCAAAACGGTTCAGGTCCTGGAAACCCCGGGGCATACAGCGTTTAACCTGTCATACCTGGTGCCGGATGAAAAGGTTCTTTTTTGCGGGGACGCCATTGTCACCCATTATATTCCGAACCTTGGCGAGGGGGGCCCGGAAGACTGGAAGGTGTGGCTGAAATCCCTTGATCTGATTGAAGAAAAGCAACCTGATATCATCGTTCCCGGCCATGGGGATGTTATCAAAGGCCGGGAAATCCCCCGGGCGATTCAAAGGATCCGGGACATGCTTCAAGGGGCTATTCGCACGGGCAATACCCCGGATTAGACTCACAGCGGATCCTTGGTCGCTTAAAACAAAAGAAGCTACACGGTTGTAAGCCGGAGATTGGGCGCCTCAAAAACCTCCACCTGTCCCTGACGAAGAAAAGCCTTGCGGATACGGGAGGCCTTGACCCTGGCTTTATTCACGCTGTCCGCAGGAATCTTGTTTTTCTTGTACCATTTCTCGGGATGGCTCAGGAAACCGATGACCTCTTCTTCCGCCTCTGCAGCGGTTTTGCAGGATTTCACCAGATGGGGGGTGAAGGCGGGGCCGTATTTCTTTTTGGCAATTACCTCGGTCTGCTTCCGGGAGTTTTCCCAAAGGTTGTCCGGGTCCAGGAGAATAATGGGAGCCAGAGGGTTTTCATGGATCTTCATGGAGGTGATGGTGATGGCCAGCTCCTCTGCGCTGCCGTAGCCGCCGGTATTGATGATGGGCAGGTTGCTCAGTTTTTGAAGATGGTCCTGGCGGGCCAGACGCAGGCCTTCCTTGTATTTAATCAGGCCGTCGCAGGTGGTGAGCGATGCCTGGTTTTCCCCTTCCAGTTCGATGGCAATGCCCACGGAAACGATATTGTGCTGGCGGGCCAGGTCGTTGGCCTCTTTCATCAGGCCGGGGCCGCCGCCGTGGACGATGCCCATTTCGTCTCCCAGCCCTGCGGCCAGGCGGTTGATGAGGTCCATGGTCAGCTTGTTGTCCGCCGCGTTGGTATGGGAGCCGTAGAAGGCGAACCAATAGCGGACCCGGTCAAAGCGCTCCCAGTCGTCCGGTTCCATGAAGCAGCCGTGATAAAAGGAGTAGAGCTTGTCGATATCCGGGTCGTAGCGCATGAACTCGCACCGGGACTGGGGGGCGTGGCTCAGGTTGATCATATGCTTGATGTAGTCATCCCCGAAGGCCGGGTTTTCCGTATTGATCAGAAAGGTTCTCAGGCCGCTGCGGCGCAGGGCGTCCACCACATCCCTGGCGGGAAATTCCCTGCCGATGAATACCCGTGAGTTTACCCCGCCCAGAACAGAGAGCTTGGCCAGGGTTTCCTTGAATTTTTCATCATCGGTGTTGGGCAGGCTGGGGCGGTGCTTTCTCTGGGTACTTTCCATCAGGCTGCTGCGGATAATTTCCAACTGGGCCTCGCCGTTGGGATTCAACGCCCTGGGCACCTGGACGAAGTTACCCTTGTTCAGGATCATCCCAAGACAATTACTATCGCAGTTGTTGTCAATGATGCTGAACAGATTGGCCACCTCGGCGTGGGTCAAAAGATCACAAAGACGGTATCCCTCCTTGACCCGGGTCTTTTCCAGGGGGACGGCCAGGGGGTTTTGGCTTCTGAAAAACCGGATGCGTATCCGTATTTTATCCAGGGTGACCGGGGTATCGCCAAAATGGTAGAGTTCCACCTGACGATCCCGGAAGGTGCGGAAGGGATCCAGCAGCCGGGCGGGCAGATGAACGATATTGTGCGCTTCCGGGGTGACCACGGCGTCAATGATGCCGTAAATGTCCCCTAAAGAAATCTTGATGGCGCCGATGAAAAGATCGGTGGGGTTCAGCACGGCGGTTGCAAGATCCAGGGACTGCCGGGAACGGATGGTATTCAGGGCGCTGCGGCCTTTTTTCACCACGGAGTTCAAGCTGGACCGGTTCATGGCTGCCGGCTCAAAGCAGTACTGGTAAGGCACCAGGGCCACTTCGATATAGTCGCATTCTTTTCCGGTGGCAGGATCGGTCTCGGTTTTGATGTCAAATCCCTGGTAGTACCCTTTTCCCATCCGATGCCCCACGAAAAGGCGCTTGTGAAGATAATGCCGGACATCCCGAATTCTCAGTTCCGGGTCCATGATCACCAGCCTGCCGATCTCATCCCCGGTTTCAAAGAGATCCAGGGCATTTTTCAGCAGGGGGTTCATGTTCCGGATCAACCCCTTGAGCAGAACCCGTGAGCCGTCCACATCCGGTTCGGCAGGTGTTTCCCCGGGCATGTGGGTGTCCGTGAGCAGTCCCATCTGGGCATTGCCGCTCCGCCCTGAAAAAAACCAGGGTTTTCCTTCCTTCAGCGCTCCGGTGATATAGTCCGACACCTGGGGGAAAAGGAACTCCGCGCGCACCAGGTCCGAATAATGGGGATCCGCCTTGGGCTCCCTGTCAAAAATCGCATTTACATATCCGTCCGGGCTGATGATCTTGGGTATATCCATGGCACATCCTGAAAATTATTAGCAGTCCCCAAAAATACAAAAATAAACGTGAACTCACGGCTGCCGGAAAAGCATACGGCAGTATGGTTTTACCCGTCAAGTGAAAAGCGTTGGGACAAACACAGGGCAATCAGGGGCAGTTACCAGGATCTGCGTCTTCCGAACTTCTTTTTTTTCTTCTTTTTACCGCCGGAATCGGCATGGTTGACCTTCATCGGCTTTTTTTCAACAATGTCACCGTTCAGGGCCTTGATGGCTTGGTCTGCCTCAGCATTGCTGGGCATTTCAACAAACCCGTAGCCCCGTGACCGACCGGAGAATCTGTCCTTGATGATCTTGACGCTTTCCACGTGGCCAAACGCCTCAAACATCTTTCTGATTGTATCTTCGGTGATCCGGTCCACAAAATTGCCGATATAGATTTTCATACACAAATTCCTATGTTTGATAACTGTTGCCGGCCGCCCTGTTCCAGGTCAGCAGGTTGGATATGCAAGGGTTAAACGGTTGCTGCGCCGCCTTCTGCCGCCACTGACATCACCGTAATATCGAACTGTATGGTCTGGCCTGCCAGGGGATGGTTAAAGTCGATGGTGACGCTTTCTTCTGTTATTCCGGTCACCTCTCCTGTCATCATCTGTCCCTCACTGTCCTGGGTTTCCACAACCGCTCCGGTTTCCCTGGCATCCTCGGGCAATTGCTCGATGGGCGCAATGATGACCGAATCAGGATCAACTTCCCCATAGGCCTGACCCGGCGAGAGGGTGACAATGGTTTGCGCCCCCTTTTCAAGGCCTTCTAACGCCTGCTCAAGCCCGCTGAATATGTCATGGCCGCCCTGCACGAAAACCAATGGATCGCCACCTTTGTTAGTGCTGATCTCTTCACCACTCTCAAACGACATGGTGTACGCAATGGAAACGGTTTTACCCTGACTGATTTTCATTTTACCCTCCTTCAAGCGTGGGGTTTATCTTTTATTGTATACCTGCGCAATTGTTCGCAGGCGTTAACAGGCCATGCCGTTCATCTGAAAACGGCATATGCATCCATATCCGCGGATCGTTTATATCTTAGGGGAATAAAAGACAGGTGCTCAGCCTTTCACGCCGTGTTTGTGTTCGTTGTACCAAACAGCTATCATCACACCGTGACAAGGTCAGCAAACGAATGAATAATCATGGAATGATAAATGTGGCCGGCTTCCGCAGGTCCCAATTTAGGGAGGTAAAAGCCTGGCCACACCACTATCAGTATCAGATATATCGGGCTTAGGCCATTGAAAATGCCATGGGCCACAGGATAATCGTATTTTTGGCCCCGGATCGTGGCCCTAGCTGACGGCCTCCATCTTGCGGCCCAGGGTTTTTTCAATCCTTGCCACCATTTTCATATCCTCCTGTGCGGCAAAGGTATACGCACGGCCGGATTTTTTCGCACGGCCGGTTCTGCCGGTCCGGTGGATATAAGTATCCACGGTATCCGGCAGATCGTAGTTCACCACATGGGACACCCCGGACACATCAATACCTCTGGCAGCGATATCCGTTGCCACCAGGATGTCGAAACGGCCGTCACGGAATCCGTCCATGGTCTGCCGCCGTTTGTTCTGGGACAGGTTGCCCTGAAGAGAGGCCGCACTGAAGCCGGCTTTTGCCAGCTGGGCCGCCAGGCTTTTGGCCTTATGCTTAGTCCGGGTGAATACCAGGGTGCTCGCCATGCCGTCGTCCTGAAACAAGGCTTTTAGCAGGGAGGTCCGGCCCTGTTTGGAAACCTTGAAAACAGAATGGGATATGGCAGGCAGTGATGATGACGGGTTGATCCGAACCGTTTCAGGCCGGTGAAGAATGCTCCGGGTCAACCGGGCTATTTCAGCGGGCATGGTGGCGGAGAATACAAGGGACTGGCGTTTTTGCGGCAGTTGACGGATGATCCGTTTAATATCGGGCAAAAACCCCATATCCAGCATCTGGTCCGCCTCGTCCAGCACCAGCATCTCAATGCCGCTCAGGTCGGCCGCACCGGTATTGACCAGGTCCAGCAGACGCCCCGGACAGGCCACAACAATGTCGACGCCCCTCCTGAATGCCTTTATTTGCGGATTTTTTCCCACACCACCGTAAACGGTAACACTCTTCAGTCCGGTGTGGCGACCCATTTTTTGAATGTTGTCATGAATCTGTTCGGCCAGCTCCCGGGTGGGTGCCATGATCAGTCCCCTGGCTGTTGTGCTTTTCCGGCCCAGGAAACGCTGGAGCATGGGCAAGGCGAATGCCGCGGTTTTACCGGTGCCGGTCTGTGCCAGGCCAAGCACATCCCTGCCTTTTAAAATAGGGGGAATGGTCTTTTCCTGGATGGGGGTCGGTGTGGTGTACTGGCAGGCAGCAATACCTGCGCAAAGTTCCGGATGAAAATTAAATCGGGTGAAATCCATATAATTCCTTATCGTTATGATTCTACCGGGTTGTTTCCGGCAATATAGTGTGAAAATACAGGCAGCTATTGAAGGATCATCATGAACCATAAGGAAAATACAGCATCACTTCCATCAAACGCATTGCAAGCGCTTCCACGGTGGAGTAATCAGCAAACAATCAACGGTAACAAACGATGCGGGTTAAGACAGCGTGGGCCAGCGAGGACAATCTGGAAGGGCGTGTGCCCCTGTCAGGGGATCTGCTCTTACTCAAAGAGTGCTTATCATACACGAGCCTGGAAGAATAGCAATAAAAAGTTCTGAATTTCACGAAAAATGATTTGACTTCCCTAAAATTTCCTGTATCCTGAGAAACATTGCGTAAAAATGCGCAGCATGTTTCCTTCTTTAAGGTGTATATCTCTGTAACTTCATGTGATTTGCCCCCCAACAAGTACGAAACGATTTTTTTTTATTTTATTTTTTTAGGAGAATGCCGACATGGCAAATGGTATCGTAAAATGGTTTAATGACTCAAAAGGCTTTGGATTTATCGAACAGGAAGACGGCGGAAAGGATGTTTTCGTACATCATTCCGGCATTAATGCCGCTGGATTCAAGTCCCTGAACGAAGGCGACCGCGTCACCTTCGACATTGAAGACGGCCAGAGAGGCCCTTCCGCAAAAAACGTCACCGTAATGTAGTCAGCCGTTTTATTTGCGAAAAACATGTGAGTGACTGCGATTTAAGTCACCCGGCATGATCTATTAGCCCCCGGACAGGCCTAAGGCCCGTCCGGGGGTTTTGTTTTTTTTTGGTTTCTACCCCCTGCCAGGGTTTAAAGATTTCCTGATGTTAGAAGACCATCTCCTCTGTCCTGATCTTAAAGAAAATGGAATACAGCACCGGCACCACGATCAATGTCAGCCCTGTGGCCACCAGCAATCCGCCCATGATGGTTGCGGCCATGGCAGCGAAAAAGGGATGAAACAGCAACGGTGCCATACCCAGGATGGTGGTGCCCGCAGCCATGGTCACCGGCCGCAGACGGCTGATGCTGGCATCCAGAACCGCCTGGTAGGTTGGTTTGCCGGACCGGATATCTTCGGCCACCTGGTCCAGAAGGACGATGGCATTTTTCACCAGCATGCCGGTAAGCCCTAAGAACCCCAGGATAGCCATGAAGCCGAAGGGCAGGCGGAAGGCCATCAGTCCCAGGGTAACCCCCACAAAGGAAAAGGGGATGCACAGGAAAATCACGGCGGCCTGTCGCAAGCCGTTGAAAAGACAGACCACCAGGACAAACATGCCCAAAAGGCAGACAGGGAACAGGGCCTTGATGGAGGCCTGCCCCTTGGCGCTTTCTTCGGATTCTCCCCCCCAGTCCAGGGAGGCCCCCGGCGGCAGTTCAATGGATTCAAACAGGGGGCGGACAATGGCCTCCAGTTCCTCGGCCTGGCCCCAGGCCTGATCGCATTGCACCGTGATGGTGGGCATGCGGTTCCTGCGGCGGACCAGGGGCTGTTCCTCGCTTAAATCCAGGCGTTCCACCACCTGTTCTACCGGGATATACTGCCCCAGGGCGGCACTGAAAACCTGGATCTGGCGAAACTGGTCCACGGAGGCCCGTTCCTCGGGCAGGGGGCGGGAGACGATGGGGATCATCTCATCGTTTTCCCGGTAAAGGCCCACGGTCAGACCGGAGAAATTCCAGTCAAAGGCCTGGCTGACAGCGGCCCGGGTAATGCCGGTCCGGCGGCCCCGGGTTTCGGTGAAGATGGGGTTGAGGACCTTCACGGGCTGGCGCCAGTCATCCCGGATATTTACGGCGCGATCCACCGTATGGAGCATCTCTTTGGCCTGATCGGCCACCTGCCGGAGCGCTTTAATGTCCGGTCCCCGGAATCTGGCCTCCACGGCATAGGACACGGGCGGGCCTTCCTTGAACCGCTGGGCCTTAAACTCGGAATCCGGGAAGTTTTCACTGATATAGGCACGGATCTGCGGTAGAAGATCGCCCACCTTTTTATAATCGTTAACCTGGACCAGCAATTGGCCGTAGCTTGAGTTGGCGGACTGGTAATCGTAGGTCAGCACAAACCGCAAGGACCCCTCCCCCACAAAGGAGGTGACCTGTTCAACACCCGTGAGCCCCTCGATAAAGCCGCTGATCTTCCGGATATCTTTTTCCGTTTCATCGAAATGGGTGCCCTGGGCCCGCCAATAATCCACAAAGAACTGGTTCCGGGTGGACTCGGGAAAAAAGTTCTTGGGTACAGAGGAAAATCCTATCAGGGCAATCACCAGGATGCCCGCCAGCACGGCAAGGGTCACCCAGCGCTGCCGGATACAGGTGTGCAAAAATCGTCTGAACGCCCGGTAAAAAGGCCGGTCATAGGGATCGGCACCCGGATTCTCCGGCAGCTTAAGAAAGCGGATGCACAAAATCGGGGTTATGGTCAGGGCAAATACCCAGCTTAACCCCAGTGAAATGGCCAGTACGTAAAAAAGACTGCGGCAGAACTCACCGGAGGCGCTGGGGTTCAGCCCCACCGGGACAAAGGCCAGGATAGCCACCAGGGTCGCCCCCAGCAGGGGCCACATGGTGGACCGGATGGATGTTTCAGCCGCGGTGGATTTATCGTCTCCCCGGGCAAGGCGGATGAGGTAAACGTCCGTAACCACAATGGCGTTGTCCACCAGCAGTCCCAGGGCCAGTACCAGGGCGCCCAAAGAGATGAGCTGAAGGGTGATATCCCAGAGAAACATGCCCACAAAGGTGGCGGAAATGGTCAGGATCAGCACCCCGCCGATGAGCAGTCCGGCCCGTAGCCCCATAAAAAAGAGAAGCAGCAGGATGACGATGGCCACGGCTTCAGCCAGATTGACCATGAATTCGTCCAGGGACTGGGTCACCCGGGAGGCCTGGTAGTTGATAACGTCGATGTTCATGCCGGCAGGCTTTAAGGATTCAAGTTCCTGCAGCCGTTCCATAATGGCCGCCCCCATACGGACTACGTTGCCCCCCTTTTCCGTGGACACCCCAAGACCGATGGCGGGCTGCCCGTTAAATAGCATCCTGTTGGATGCAGGCTCCCGGTAGCCCCTGGAAACCTTTGCGATATCCCCGAGACGGAACAGCCGGCCCTGGGCACCTGCAATGTAGAGGTCGGCAATGGCCTTTTCCCCGGAGATCTCCCCGGTGGTGGAAAAGCGGATGTACGCAGGCCCGTGCTTTACCTTGCCTGCCGGTGTGATCAGGTTCTGGGAGGACAGTGTGGCAAATATCATATCCGGGGAAATGCCGAGCTGGGAAAGGCGTGTCCGTGGAAATTCCACATAGATCACTTCGGTCTGGTCTCCCCAGATATCAATTTTTGCCACCTCGTCCACCAGCAGGAGTTCTTTTTTCAGGTACTTGGCGTAATCTTTCAACTCCCGGCTGGTGAACCCGTCGCCGGAAATGGCAAAATAGACCCCGTAAACATCCCCGAAATCATCGTTGACCATTACGGGGCCTGCCCCGGGGGGCAGATAGGCGGCCATATCGTTGACCTTGCGCCGCAGTTCGTCCCAGATCTGGGGAATCTGGGACGAATCAAACTCGGGCTTGATCTCGGCATAGACCACGGACATGCCTTCCTGTGAAATGGAAGTGACATGGTCAAGTTGCCCTAAGCTCTGGACGGCCTGCTCGATTTTATCGGTCACCTCCGCTTCCACCTCCAACGGGGAGGCGCCGTCATAGGGGGTGATGATCAGGGCGGTTTTTATGGTGAAATCCGGATATGCCAGCCGTCCCAGCTTCTGGTAAGCCACAAGGCCGCCCACCGCCACCAGGGCGGAGATCAGGATGGAGATGATCCGGGTTTTCAGAACTGATTGTGCAAAATTCATTTTACTTCCGCTTCTTAAGGTACGTTTCAAAGGTTATGTCGTATCATGTGCCACGGCGTGTCAGGTGCTAAAACGCATCCGGTGCTAAGGCATATCGTAGGTCAGCATTTCTCCCTGGCGGATGAAGGCCGAACCTTCCGCCACAACCAGGTCTTTTCCGGAGAGCCCTGAAATTACGGCCACTTCGTTTCCTCCGGCCAGGGATTCAAACACCACGGGCTGGCGGACGGCGGTTCTGGTCACAGGGTCCACCCGGAACACGTGAGCTGCATTTCCCGCGACCCCCATGAGGCTCTGGAGGGGAATGGCCAAAGATCCCTTGCCTTTTTCCCCGGCGTGCACATGCACCTCGGCGGTCATTCCCGGAAACACAAGATCTTCCGGAGCCGGCGTCACGGAAAAAACAAACTCATAGGTGCCGGTGGCCTGGTGGGCCCGGCTGGAATATTCGGTGAGTTCCGCCGGAAAAACCTGGTCCCCCGTGGTTAGGAAACGGACGGTAAATCTGCCGGAGCCCTTTTGTTTTCCATGGGCCAACGCCAGAATGCTGCGGATATGGTTTTCCGGCACATCCACCGGAATTTCCAGGCGGGACAGGTCGTCCAACATCATCACGGATTCCCCCTGACGCACCATCTCGTGGGCATCGGGGATGCGTTTGACCACCACCCCGTCAAAAGGGGCGGTCAACCGGGTGTCATTGAGCTGGTCCCTGGCAATGGCAAGTCGGGCGGTCAGTTCTTCGATACCGGCCCTGGCTGCCATGAGGTCCTCTTTCCTGGCCCCTTTTTTATCCCTGGCCAACTGCTGCGTCAGGGACGCCACCTTTTCGGAAAGGCTGCGCACATTGGTTCTGGCCCTATCATAGGCCTGCTCTGTAACGGCCTGGTTTTTATAAAGCACCTGGTGGCGGGCCAGTTCTTTTTGGGCCAGTTCCAGGTCCGCCTTTGCCGCATTCAAGGACGCTTCAATGATGCGGATATCTTCCGGGCGGGCACCGGTTTGCATCTTCAGCAAATTGGCCCTGGCGGATTTGAGCTGGCTTTCCACCACATGCACCTGGCGGCGGTAGTCCCTGTCATCCAATTCCAGCAACAGGTCTCCTTTGCGCACCCGGTCCCCGGGATTGGCATGAACTTTTACAAGGGGGCCGGATACCCTGAAAAAAAGAGTGGCCTGGGTGGCGGCACTGGCACGCCCGGGCAGCACCACTGCGGCGGTATCCAAGATGGGTCTGGGGGTCACTACCCCCACGGTTTTAATTTCAGTTTCCTTTGCTTCCCCTTGACCTGAAAGGGTTACAGCCTGACCGGCAGTCGCCTTTGTACCCGTGGAGGCAGATACCAAGTGTTTGTCAACGAGGCCTGTCTGCCAGGCCAGCACTGCGGTGAACAGCAGGCCGGTTCCGGCCAGCCGCCAATAGTGTTTTTTCTTCATTGGTGTACGTCCTTTTGTTGGGTAAACCAGGCAGCGGTTTGCCCTGTGCCGTGCCCGGTTAAAAATGTTGAAAGCACCAGCCAGGGTGCCTGTTTGGGTGCGATGTCTCCGCTTTCCACCTTTTCCCAAGCCGCAAAAACCAGGCTGTCGATGCTGGCCACAAGCCAGCTTACCGGTATATCCGAATGCACATCACCTTCGGCCTTGAGATCCAGGCAGAGTTGCCGGGTCCTCTCCATGCAGTCCATGTAAGGGGCCAGCACCCTGGGGTCCTGGTCTCTCACCGGATGGTCAAAATAGGCAGAGACGTTCAGACTTGCCCCTAAGGGGATAAGCTGTGTGATCACCTTCAAAAGTTTCTCCCTTGCCGGAAGCTGGGTGTCAAATACGGGTCCGACAGCCGCCTGAAGTTTCAGCCCGGCATTGAGCTTGATGGCCAGCATCAATTCCGCCCTGGACTTGAAATGCCGGAACAAGGTGGCACGGCCCACACCGGCAGCCTTTGCGATCTCGTCCATGCTTGCACCGGAATTCTGGGCAATACAGGCGATGGCCTGGGCAATGATCCGTTCCTGCGTGGTTTGATTCATGGGATATTTTCCTGTTGTTTTGTATTTTTATATCTCAAATGATACTTTAAAGTCTCACTTGAGATATAAAAATACACACTTAAAACTCAATTGTCCAACACAATTTATCCAAAGGTCAGTGTAATGCATGACAAAATAGCCCTGGCGCAAAAATATACAAGACGGTTTTACATTCTTTTACTAATTACAACAGAGTGGAAACATCCAAATAGTAAACGCCAGGTAAATAAAAAATAAGAATTGATGAGGACACACCAATGACAATGGACCGGTCAGACACCCTGGATGCAGCAAGCACCCCCCCGGGTAAAAAGAGGCCCGACGCACCCGGCCCTGCCGCATTTAACCTGTCCGGTCTGGCCGGAGGGTTTCGTGCAGCCCTGCCCATGGCCGTCGGGGTGGCTTCCTACGGGCTGGTGTTCGGGGTCTTAAGTCAGCAGGCAGGCATGGACAAGGCCGTAGCCCTTTTCATGAGTTGCTTCGTATTTGCCGGGGCCAGTCAGTTTGTGGCCCTGGATATG
>CAJWHT010000147.1 GCA_913041495.1 uncultured Desulfobacteraceae bacterium
GCCGACCTGTACGCTGTACTCCCAGGCGATGGCCTCCGGCAGCATATCGGCTTTATGCAATGCCAGGGAAAGGCCGCCGAAGATGGGCATGGTCCATGCCAGCAGAAAAACATATCCCTGCCGCACCCGTTTAAAAAAACAGAAAATTCCGGCCGTGAGCAGGAGAACCATCTGGCAAATGTTCAAGTTGTTGAACGGCCCCAGAATCAACTGCCGGTCCAAAACGAACACCAGTATGGAAGACATTCCGGTCAGGAAGGTGGAGACTTTCAACACCAGGTGAAGTTTGGGTATATGGCGCCGGGTCCGCAGAAAGTCCATGGCAAAAAGTCCCAAGAAAAAGAAAAGACCGCTTCCGGCAAAGATATCCAGGGAGTTGTTCAGCCCGGGCCACTCCGGCCACAGGAATTCAAACCCGAACCCGAACCATATGAGCTGGTGAAGGGTAACCATGAGTACAAAACAGGCGTAATAAAAATAAAGGCGTTCCCTGACAAAAATCAGAAACAAAAGATTATACGCCACCATGATCAGCAGGGCCCCGAAGTAAAGTCCGGCAACCAGCTGCCTCCTCCTGTCTTTGAGGTGGAAACTGGTTTTATCGATAAGCAGAAGGGGAAAGGTAATGGCACCCTGGCTTGCCAGACGCAGGTAATACGTTGTGCCTTCGTCACCGGGTGAGACGGGAAAAAGAAAGGTACGATGGGATACCGGCCGAAGCCTGAACGGCAACGTGTCCCCGGCTGCAATCCGGGTCAGCGGCCCGTCTTTGCCGGGCCCGAAAAAATCAATACTGTCCAGATGGGGATATTTGAGCTGAATATACCAGGATTCCGGATTTCTTGGGTCTTTGGCAAGATGAATTTTAATCCAGAAAGCAGCCGTTGAGTAGCCAAAGGTGTTCCGGCCCTGGGCATTGGCGGCAAATCGGTCTTGAAAATCCGGTGAGGCCACCTGAGCAATCGTCAGCCGGCCGGTGTCATCTTTTAAGATGTCAATCCGGTCCTGGAGCGGTACCCCACCGCGTGTGCCCGCAGTGATGACGACACCTGCACCGCAGATGCCGGCAAAGGTGCCGTAAAAAAACATCACCGCGGAAAACCAAAGCGCGATCCGCGTAAATACGTGGGTTACGGTCATGTTCGAAGACTGGTTCCATCCTGTATTGTATTGGAATTTATCTGCCATACCGGTATTGGGCAGTTATAACGGATAGGTACCCCCCTGTCAAAAAGAAAACGGGCATTGCCGCTGGACTCATTGGCAATACCCGTTTCAACATAGCTTTGAAGAATTCCGCAGTTTGCGTACAATTCTACCTAAGATTTAGGGAAACTTGTAAATGGAAGCCCCCCAGGTCAGGCCGGCACCGAGCCCCACAAAGAGAACCACATCTCCGGGTTTACCCACCCTGCCCTCCTCCATGGCTTCGTGCAGTGCCAGTGGAATGGAAGCGGCCGTGGTATTGCCGTATTTTTGTATATTGTGATAGATCTTGTCTTCCGGCAGTTTCAGGAACTGGCCGTAAGCCTGGTTGATCCGCTTGTTGGCCTGGTGTGGCACCACCAGATCAATATCCGTAATTTCCATTTCCGCCTTTTTCAACACTTCCATGGTCACCTGGGGCAGCATGCGCACGGCTTTTTTAAAGATGGTGGGGCCGTCCATAACAGGAAAGTACCGGGGGTCGTCCAAGGAGATATCTTCGGGCATCCGGCGGAACAGGTTGGAGGCCGGCAGCTCTGTTTTCAGGGAGTCGGCATAGTGGCCGTCGGCGTGCAGTGCGGAGGCAACAAGCCCCACATTGTCCTCGGTGTCATCCGCCTCAATACATACGGCAGCGGCACCGTCTCCGAAAATCACGGTGACGTCCCGCCCCCTGGTGGACATATCGAGCCCTGAGGAATGAACCTCAGCGCCCACCAGCAGCACTTTCTCGGCCAGCCCTGCTTTGATGTAGGCGTCGGCTGTGGCAAAGCCGTAGAGAAAACCGGTACACTGTTGCCGGATATCGAGGGCCGGCGTGCTTTTCAGCCCCAGATTTCTGGCCAGAAGGCAGCCCCCTCCCGGAAACATGATATCCGGGCTTAAGGTGGCAAAAATGATGAAATCAATATCATCGGGGGTCCAGCCGGCCGCCTCAAGGGCCATTTTAGCCGCGTTTGTTCCCAGGTCCGAAGCGCCGCAGGGCTCCTCTTCCGTAATCCAGTGACGCTGCTGGATGCCCGTACGCTGACGGATCCATTCGTCCGACGTATCCATGATGGCGGTCAGGTCGTCATTGGTCACCACATGGGGGGGAACAAATTTGCCTGTACCTCTGATTATTGATTTTTTCATAGGATATTCCTTAGTTTATCTCGTTTTATCTTTAAGGTAACGTCTATTTTAATTAGCGTTTGCCAAAATCAGGAGAGTGCTATATTATTCTCGCCTCAATTTAGAGTAGTATCTTATAGTATTAATTTTTTATTAAGGCAAGAAACTTAACCCCGGCCCGTGGTATAAAACACAAATTTACCACAAAGGCGGATAATTCAAGCCCACAAGAGACCATCGTGACATTAAGCATACTCATACTTCTGGCGGGGCTGGCCCTGCTTTATTACGGTTCTTCCCTACTGGTGGAAGGGGCGGCTTCCACGGCCATCATGTTTGCCGTCCGTCCTGTGATCGTGGGACTGACCGTTGTATCGCTGGCCACATCGGCACCGGAACTTCTGGTCAGCCTCGTTGCGGCGGTCAAAGGCAGCGAAGGCATATCCCTGGGGAATATTCTAGGTTCCAACGTGATAAACATCGCACTGGTGCTCGGGGCATCCGCCCTGATCAAACCAGTCAGCGTCAGCCAGCGTGTGACCCGTATTGAACTGCCATATATGATCGTTATTTCCATTATTTTCTGGGTCCTGTGTCTGGACAACCAAATCAGCCGGATCGACGGAATCATACTGATCAGCCTCCTGGCTCTTTTCCTGGGATACGGCCTTGCCACCGCCAGTGACAAATCCGCAAGCGGGGGCAGCAACATAGACAGAACCCCCCTTAAAATACTGAAGAACATTGCCTACGTCATTGCCGGCATCGTGATGCTGGCTTACGGCGCCAATTTTGTGGTCAAAGAGGCCATTGAAATGGCCCAGAACATCGGTCTTTCACAGACCTTCATCGGTATCTCCGTAGTTGCCCTGGGAACATCCCTGCCAGAACTGGCCACTTCGGTGGTGGCAGCCTCACGGGGGGAAAGCGACATATCCGTTGGAAATGTGGTGGGATCGAACCTGTTCAATATCTGTCTGGTCATGGGTGTGGTGGGCATGTTTAACCCCATGGTGGTGGAGCCGTCACTTCATAAATTTGAGTTTCCCTTCATGCTGTTCATCTGCCTTGCCTTAGGCGGCACTGCCTGGCTTAAGGGGGGCGTGGGAAAAAGGAGCGGCAGCCTGTTTATTGCCCTCTTCTTTGTGTTCATTATTCTCTCATATTTGAAGTAGGCATTAATTTTCTCTTATTTGCTTTTTTTCCTTGCAAGTTTTAATGAAATTATTATAAGGACTGGTAGGTAAATTTTTTCCACACCAGAAAAAGAGGCTGATATGGCACCCCCTAAGAGACTTCTGATCGTAGACGATAACGAAGACATCCTGTCTACCTTTTACGAGTTTTTCAACTCATTGGGATATGAAGTCAAAACGGCGGTTGACGGCTTTGCCGCACTCAAGGTTCTGCGGGATAAACCCGATTATTTCGACTGTTTGATCACAGATCTCGTGATGCCTAACATCAGCGGTGTCGGCCTGATCGCCATCGTTAAAAAAGAGTATCCCGACCTCAAAATAATCGCCATGACAGGATACGGGGATCAGCCCGGTGCACTAGCGTCGGAAGCAGAAGCGGATCTGGTACTGTTCAAGCCCATTGATCTGTTCAAGATCGAGGCAAAAGTGTCAGAACTCATTGGACAAAACGACGAATAAATCATAAAGAGCAGCCAGTTTATGAGTACACCTCTGATAGGCGTCAGCAACTCTATATTGAAGATCAAGGAATTGATCAATCATGTGGCCAACACCTGCCTTAACGTGCTGATCACCGGTGAGACCGGCGTTGGCAAGGAAGTGGTGGCCCACAACTTATATGCCGAGTCGCCACGGGCCCAAAACAGTTTTGTGAAAATCAATTGTGCCGCCCTGCCGGAAACCCTTCTGGAATCGGAACTCTACGGCTATGAAAAAGGGGCGTTCACCGGTGCCCACAAAAAACGCCACGGCAAATTCCTGACAGCGGATCAGGGCGTCCTGTTTCTCGACGAAATCGGGGATATGCCGCTGACCCTCCAGTCAAAGATGCTCCACGTCCTCCAGAGCGGCGAATTTTCGCCTCTTGGCTCTGACCAGGATTTCAAAACCGATGTCTGGGTCATTGCCGCCACCAACCAGAATCTTGAAGAACGCATACAGAATAAAAGCTTTAGGGAAGACCTGTACTATCGCCTGAACATTATCAAAATCGATATTCCGCCCCTGCGGAAACGAAAGGAAGATATCCCTGCACTCATCGAATACTACTTCAGGCTATACCGGTCCGAATACCCCACCGGCCACGGGATAAAACCCGATGCCGACACCCTGGCAAAACTGACGGCCTACCACTGGCCCGGCAATGTCCGCCAGTTGCAAAACTGTATCAAAAAACAGATGGTGCTCAATGACTGGGGCAAGATCCTTGAGGAACTGCCCGAGGATCCGGAAGCCGCCCCCCGTGTCTCCCGGGAAAATGACACACAGAACAGCGACGCATTGTTCCCCAATGAGGCCAACAGTGAACGCATGAAGATCATCTCCGAATTCGTGGACCTGTCCACCAGCTCGGAAAAGCTGTTTGAAGATATCTCCCTTAAAAAAATCAAAAAGCTGGCCTCCGACAAGGTGGAAAAAGAGGTCATTACCTTTGTTCTGGATAAGGTGGGCTGGAACCGGTCCAGAGCTGCCAAGATCCTCAAGGTCAGTTATAAGACACTGCTTTACAAGATGAGTGAATTCGACGTTCATCCCCCCATGAAGTAAGCCTCTGCAATAACAGACCGTTCGATATCGACCTTTTTGCGCCACTTTGTCTATAGAGTGGCGTACCCCAATGTCATCCCTTAAATATATTCTGATTTTTTCCAGGTTGTCCCCTCTGCTATCCGTTGTTTTCATCCGGCTTTGACCCGGAAAAATTTAATTTTTTTTTAGGTTTACTTCCCCTTTCTTTTTACATATAGAAATAACTTATGTTTTGCGCAGCGTCTCATCGCCAAACACGGGCTCTATCGGGTGGCTTGAAAGAAAAATATTGGTTTACCTCAAATCTGTTTTAATGATTTTTGCATTTAACCATTTCTATAATTGAAATCGTTTTAAATCCAAAAATCGGCTTTTTACTTTTTACCAAAGGAGGAGATATGCGGAAGATTGCTCTATTAACGGCAGCGGCCCTATGTGTTGCCATGATTCTTACCCCGGCGGCATTCAGCGCCAGAAAAACCATCATCAAAATCGGCATCAATGCACCGCTCACCGGTGACATTCCCAAAGTTGGCGAAGGTTCCAAGTACGCAGCCATGCTCTGGCTGGAGGACATTGAAAAGATGGGCGGCCTTGAAGTGGGCGGCAAGAAGTACGAAGTGGACCTGATTATCGAGGATAACGAGTCCAAGGCCGAATCCGCAGTAAAAGCCAATACCAAAATGATCACCCAGGATGACGTCCTGGCCATCATCGGCCCCCAGTCCTCCAAACAGGCGGTACCTGCCGGTGAAGTGGCCAACAAGTATAAAACCGTTATGATCTCTCCCTGGTCCACCAACCCCAACACCACCATGGACCGTCCCTTTGTTTTCCGGGGATGCTTCCTGGATCCTTTCCAGGGCCCTGTGGTTGCCAATTTCATCACCGAGGAATTCGGATCCACCAAGGCGGCGGTTCTCTACGATGTTGCCTCTGACTACCCCAAAGGCCTGGCAGAGGTATTCAAAGAAGCCTGGGAAAAGAAACACGGTGCAGGTTCCGTGGTTGCCTATGAAAGTTTTACCACCAAAGACACCGACTTTTCCTCCCAGTTGACCAAGATCGTTAAATCCGGGGCAGAAGTTCTGTTTACCCCCCAGTACTACAACGAGGTGCCTTTGATCGTTCAACAGGCCAAGGATCTTGGTTGGAAAGGCCCCATCGTGGGGTCAGACTCCTGGGGATCCGCTGAAACGGTTGAACTGTGCGGAGACGCCTGCTACGGGCTGTTCTTCTCCTCCCATTATGCAGCCGCCGGTGCCAAAGGCGCCACCAAGGCCTTTATTGACCGTTACGAAAAAACCTACGGTTATATTCCCGATGACGTGGCTGCCCTGACCTGGGACGCACTCCAACTTGCCCAGAAGGCCATCCAGGATGCCGGCAAGATCACCGGACGTGTGGAAAAGGACCGGAAGGCCGTCCGCGATGCCCTGGCAAAAATCAAAGATTTTAACGGTATTACCGGAAAAATGACCTTCACCGAAGAAGGTGATCCCATCAAATGTGCCGTCATCGTTAAAATTAACGACCAGGGTAAATATGAGTTCTACAAATCCAGCTGTCCCTAAGATGTTGGAAATGTAATTCCGACACTTGGGAACCCAACTAGATCAGTACTAGATAAATCTATAGTAAATCGGTACTGAATCCGTATCAGGCAGCGGCACCGGACCATTTCCGGTGCCGCTGCTCCCACAGCGTTACACAGGAGTTGGTGAATGGAATCCTTGACTGATATTCTCCAGTATTTCATCCAGAACCTTATCAATGCCGCCCAGAGGGGCAGTTTTTATGCCGTTATTTCAATCGGTTACTCCATGGTATACGGGGTGCTGATGCTGTTTAACTTTGCCCATGGCGATATCTTCATGGTGGGCACCTACATCGGCTTTGGCATTGCCACCCTGTTTCTGGCCATATTTGCCGGACTGCTCCCCGCCCCACTGATCTTTTTGTCTACAGTGGTGGTGACCATGTTCCTGGCATCCTGGATCGGGGTATTCGTTGAAGTGGCAGGCTACCGTCCCCTGCGCCAGGCGCCGAGGGCTTCAGCCGCCATCACGGGGCTTATGATCGGCATCATATTTGAAACCGGCATCCTCATCCTGCTCGGTGCCAAACGCTTAAGCTTTCCGCCCCTGATGGAGTCGGTGACCTACAACATCGGCGGCGTCTATTTCACCAACGTGAAGGTAATGATCATCATTATCTCCCTGCTTCTCATGCTGGCCCTCCACGGGTTTATTCAAAAGACCAAGTGGGGCATGGCCATGCGGGCCATGTCCTATGATTTTCTTGCCGTCCCCCTCATGGGGGTATCCATCAACATCATCGCCCCCCTGACCTTCGCCGTGGGGGCGGGACTTGCTTCGGTGGCAGGCATTCTTTACGGCCAGGCCTATCCCATACTGGACCCTTACATGGGGGTGATCATCGGATGGAAGGCGTTTGTGGCAGCCATTCTCGGCGGCCGGGGGTCCATCAAGGGCGCCGCCCTTGCAGGCTACCTCCTGGGATTCATCGAGATCTTCGTTGCAACGATATTCCCCTCCACCCTGAGAGACCTGATCGCCTATTCCATCATCCTCATCATCCTGACCTTCAGGCCCAGGGGATTTTTCGGAATGGAGCACAGTACAAAGCTGCGGCTGTAACCCGTACACAAATTCAAGGAAACCTTCCATGGAACTTGCAAGAAAATTCAAAGCGACATTTTCCACCGTACCCATGCTGGGCTGGCTGCTGGGTATCCTTGCAGCGGTCCTCATAGAGTACTACTGGGGATATGATTATATTTCATACTACCTTGGGCTGCCCAAAATCCCCGTGCTCTTCGGTACGCTGATCATGCTCAAGGATCCTTTGATGATCCCCGGCGCCGTTGGATACGACCTGGCCGTTTACGTGATTCCGATACTCCTGGTGGCCCGGCTGAGCACAGGCGTTACCAACCCTCTTGCCGCCCTGCTGGAGCGCCTGCCCCTGGCAGCCTCCGTGCTGATCCACCTGGTGCTGTTCTACGGCCTGCTTCACCTGTGGGCCGGCATCAACGACTACCGGGTTCTGGTGATCAAACTCACCATGATATCCATCATACTGACGGTGAGCATCAACGTGATCAACGGGTACCAGGGAGAGTTCTCCTGCTCCCACCCCGGCTTCATGGCCCTGGGGGCATATGTATCTTCCATCATCACGTTGCTGCTCTTTGCCAACGATAAAATTTTCGGGGCGCCCCTGCTGCCGCCGGCCCTCGGCCCATGGCTGTTCCCTCTGGCCCTTTTGGCAGGAGGCGCTGCCGCGGCCCTGGGTTCGCTGGCCGTGGCCATACCGTCATTTCGCACCCGTGGCGATTATCTGGCCATCATTTCCCTGGCCTTCATGTTTATTGTAAAATCAGCCGTTGAAAATCTCCATATCATCGGTGGTGCAAGGGGCATGGGCGGTCAGCCGGATTACGCCCCCCTTTATGTTATTTTCATCTGGACCATGCTCTGCATCTGGATCATCCACAACTTTGTCACCTCCATTATGGGAAAAGCCCTGAACACGGTGAGGGATGACGAGGCCGCCAGTGAGTCCATGACCATCAAGACCCGGAAAACCAAGATGACCGCCTTTATGTTCGGCGCCTTCTGGGCCGGTATCGCAGGGGGCCTTTTTGCCCATGTCCTGGCCTATATCAACCCGGGCATGTTCAGCATCAACCGCCTGGCCGAGATTCTTGCCATGGTCTACTTCGGCGGGTTGAACTCCATTGTGGGGTCCATCGTCGGGGCCGTGTCCATCAATGTGCTGGGTGAAGCCCTTCGCCCCCTGGAACTTTTCAAATGGATCATCATCCCCTTGATTCTCATTTTCGTCATGATTTTCAGGCCTTATGGTTTGATTTCCTTCAAAGAGATCAACGCGCGGGAACTGCTGCGCGCCAGGGCAAATAAGCCGGATGCAGACGGCCCGGACGTCTCAGATTCAGGTTCTGGTGTAGGTGAAGATCGAATCCAACCGGAAAATAAATAGGAGCCAGATGATGTCAGACTTGCTTAACGTAACCCATATGACCCATTATTTCGGCGGGCTCCGGGCGGTTCACAACTATAACCTGAACATTAAGCCCCAACAGATCACCGGTCTGATCGGTCCCAACGGCGCGGGAAAAACCACCATATTCAATCTCATCACCGGGGTTTATACCCCCACTGAAGGGCAGATTTCACTGGAGAACCAGAGTATCGTCGGTTTGGAAACAAACGAAATTGCAGCCAAAGGCCTGGGAAGAACCTTCCAGAACCTGGCGCTTTGGCGGCATATGAACGTGTTGGACCATATACGGATGGCCCATTATTCCCAGCTGAATTACGGGCTTTTCGGGGCCTTTTTCAACACCCCGGCCTGCCGCCGCCAGGAAGCAGAAGTGGAAGAGAACGCCTACCGGCTCCTGGAACTTTTTGATATCCGCCAGCACGCGGACCAGTTGGTGGTCAACCTGCCCTATGGTGCCCAGCGAAGGGTGGAGATGGCAAGAGCCATGGCCACACGGCCGAAGATCCTTTTTTTGGACGAGCCCACCGCAGGCATGACCCCGGATGAACTGGTTCAGATGATCAAAATCATCCGCCAGGTTCACAGGGATTTTAACGTGGCCATTTTCCTTATCGAACACCGGATGAAATTTGTCATGGAACTCTGCCAGCATATCCAGACCCTGGTGTTCGGCGAAGTCATCGCCGAAGGCCCCCCGGAGGAAATCCAGAACAACCCGGAAGTGATTGAAGCCTACCTGGGCAAGGAGGACCTGACCTGATGCAGCTCAAAATTGATAATCTGAAAGTATCCTACGGTAATATCAAGGCACTCCACGGCGTATCTTTCACCGTTGAGCAGGGGGAAATCCTCACTATCATCGGTGCCAACGGGGCCGGTAAAAGTACGACACTCAGGGCAATCTCACGGATGGTGCCCTCTGAACCCGGTTCCGCACTGGAGTTCGAAGGACAGAATATTTTAAAGTATTCTGCGGACAAGGTGGTTTCCAGGCTGGGGATATCCCATGTCCCTGAAGGACGCCGGATTTTCGGCAACCTCACCGTCACCGAAAACCTGACACTCGCCTGCTTTGCCCGGAAAGACAAGGATCAGGTGGTCAAGGACCGCAAGTGGGTATTCGACCTGTTTCCCCGCCTTGAAGAAAGAAGGGACCAGTTGGCCGGCACCCTTTCCGGCGGTGAACAGCAGATGCTGGCCGTGGGACGTGCCTATATGTCGGCACGGAAAATCATGCTCCTGGACGAACCCTCCATGGGCCTTGCCCCCCTGCTGATGCTGGATATGTTTGACGCCCTGAAGGAAATCAACAAACTGGGCACCACCATCCTACTGGTGGAACAAAACGCCCGCCTGGCACTCAAGTTCGCCCAGAGGGGGTATGTGATTGAAAACGGCGCACTGGTGCTGGAAGGCCCTTCTGATGAACTGCTGGACAACCCCGAGGTGAAAAAAGCCTATCTTGGGGCATAACCTTTTTCCCCCGCGCCTTCAGCCTTAAAAACGGCGGCAAGGCGTGGGGGAAAACCCGATCAAGAATCAAATGCCCTGACCAGACCGTCCACAGCCTTCTTCAAAAGCGCTCTTGGGCAAGCAATGTTGATGCGCTCGAATCCCCGGCCGTTTTCCCCGAACCAGTCCCCGTGGTCCAGGGCCAGCCCAGCCCCTTCTTCCACCCGTCGAACGACCTCTTCCGGTGCAAGTTTCAGGGATCTGAAATCTATCCAGGGCAGGTAGGTGGCCTGCAAGTCAAACACCTTTGCCCCGGGGATTTCCAATTCAACCCGCTGCTTCAGGTACAGGTAATTTTCATGCAGATAATCAATGAGATCCGTCAGCCAGGGTTCAGCCGACATATAGGCAGCCCGGGATGCGATGGCGCCGAACAGACTGCCGCTGCCCCTGGGATTCATCCCCAGTGTCTGGAAATAAAGGGACATTTCTCCCCGCTTTATAGGATCGGGAATCACCAGGCTGGATTGGGACAGCCCGGCCAGATTAAAGGTCTTTGAGGCCGCATTTGCTGCGATGGAGCCCTGGGCAAAGCGCTCGGAGATAGACTGGAAACTGGTATGGGAGAACCCCGGCATCACCAGGTCGCAGTGGATTTCATCTGCAAATACCAGCACATTGTTGTCCATGCAAATATCACCGAAACGAATCAGCTCCTCTCTTGTCCAGACCCGGCCCACGGGATTGTGGGGAGAACAGAGAATGGCAAGTTTTACCCCGGGATCTGCCGCCTTTTTAGCCAGATCCTCAAAGTCCATTTCATATTGGCCGTCTGCAATAATCAACGGGCTATCAACGACTGTTCTTCCGTTGTTCCGGATAGCTTCGGCAAAAGGATAATACACCGGCGTCTGGATCAGTACCCCGTCCCCAGGACAGGTAAACCGCTGCACCAGAAAATTTACCGCCGGAACAATGCCGGGGGTGCTCATCAGCCACGGTTCTTTGATCTCCCAGTTGTGGCGCCGGCCGTACCATTGAATCACGGCGTTGTTATATTCCGGATCCTGAAGCGTATATCCGTAAATTTGGTGGTCCAGGCGTTCAGCCATGGCCTCCTTGACCACTGTGGGGCAATAAAAATCCATATCCGCCACCCAGAGAGGCATCAGATTTTCACGGCCCGGTCCGAATTTAAGCCTCAGTATCGAGGGCTCCCATTTCATGGCGGCGGTGCCTGATCTGTCGATGATCTCGTCAAAGTTCCAGTCTTTTTCCACTATCATTCCTTATGCGTTAGGTGTGTTTATTGCCGGTCCGGCCGCAAAGTCCTTTATCAATTCTTCAACAGAAACAATCCTTCGGATCGGACTTACGCTTTTGCCGGCCTGGTAGAACGCCTTGTACCCCATGCCCTTGACCGAGGCTTGTTTCAACTGCCATATGGATTTTAAGGTGTACAGCATGCGCATGTAATGTTTGCCTTTGGGATGCCGCAACAGTCTTCTGGCCAGCCATCCGGCCCGGGTCCCCATCTGTTCGATATACGGGGTCTTGATCACTGAAACGGGCACCCCGGATATCTTTTCGGTCAGCACGATATCCGCCTCTTCGGCATCCAGGATAGCTTGTTTGTAGTCGTCGTGGGCCGTACACTCACGGGTGGCAATGAACCGCGTACCCATCTGTATTGCGGCGTAGCCCATGTCAAGGGCCTCCCTGAACTGTCCTGGCTCACCAATTCCACCGGCACAGACAAGCGGAACCCCGAAACCTGACAGGGTGTCGAACAGCTCCCGGATATCCCTGCTGCCGGTATGCCCACCTGCCCTGTTGTTCACGCATATCAGACCGTCCACCCCTTTGTCCAGGGCCTTTTGCGCCCATTTTAGCTCGGTGACGTCATGGTACACTTTCCCGCCCCTGGCATGAACCGCCGCAACCACCCAGGAAGGATTGCCCAGGGCCGTGATAAAAAAACGGATACCTTTGTCCAGAGCGATGTCTATCCACCTGCGCATACGGTCCTCATACTTTTTCGAAGACTTTTCAACAATGGCGTTAAACCCCACCGGCCTGTCGGTTATCTGCCGGATACGGTCGATCCCCCGAGCCAGGGGAAACTTGTGGACAAACTCCATGGATATGGGCTGAATTATGCCCATGGCGCCGGCGCCGGACACGGCGGCAATCAACTCCGGATTTGAACAAGGATACATGGCACCGCAGATAATGGGGAGTTCCACCCCGGTATCCCGGGTGAATTGGGTATCATATCTTGGCATATCTATTCCTTTCATGGGGTTTCGTATCATCACGGTTTTTCTCTTATTTTGCCTGGTCTTACCCTCTGGTTTTATCTGTATTCATCAGCCGGGACCAGTGAGATCAAAGCGATTTCGCTGTGGGTGTTGAATCGCAGCGGCACACCCACTGCCCCCACCCCCTGCCCGGTATATCCAATCATCCTACCAAATTGCCATTTTCCCCTGTAAAACCTGTGTCCCCGGTTCAGGTGTACGAAAACAGGAACGCCTCCCGGCAGGCAGATCTGACCGCCGTGGGTGTGTCCGGCCATGTATAACGTGTAGTCATTTCTTTGCGCTTCCCGGAAGAGTTCGGGGGTATGGACCAGGGCAAGTTTTACCCCGGCAGCATTTGTTTTCAAAGCCTGGAAGGCTTGTTTTGTCAGATATTCGTGGGGATCATCCACACCGGTGATCATAACCGTTGCGCCCTCTTTTGCCAGTGTCACACTTTCGTTCACCAGCATCCGGATTCCCAGATTTTCAAAGGGGGGCACCAGCCGCCAGGTGTCGTGGTTGCCCAACACCGCAAATATACCGTACCTTGCGCTCACCCCTTTAACAATCCGTTCCATGGCCGGGAGAATATCCCTATAGTTTGCCCGGTTGTAATAGGTAATAAAGTCACCGGTCATGACACAGATATCAGGTGCCATTCCCCTGGTGATGTCACAGATATGTTCCCCGAGTTCAGGTATGCCGTCCAGATGCAGATCCGTTAGGTGAAGTATGGTGAAACCGGATAAGTCCTTGGGCAATCCCCGGATAGACAGTTTTTTTGTAACCAGTTTCGGCACCGATGCATTTTGATAGCCGCGACGCCACAAGGGACCGAACACCCGGTGCCCCAGCAATTTGTTTAGGACCTTTTTGACAAGGACAGTCCGTCCCTGCCGGGTGGAAGGATTCTGGGAGAAAGGTTTGCCCTCCATCTGTTCCCTGCCAAGTGCCCAGGCCTGTCTTGAGAAAGGCCAGTTCAACGGAATATCGTCCCGGAAGAAGTTCATTGCTTTATGTCAGGTGTTCGAATGGGCCACATCATCTTTCACTTCCGCTTCAAATTGACATCATTTTCATCGTCTGCATTTCAGGTTTATATGAAAAAACCCAAGCAAACGATAAAAGTCGTATGTGCTTTGTTGTGGGCACGGCCAATGACAAACATATAAGCATGGGAGGTCCCGATGACAACCTGTGCCTGCATAATCAACTGCATGTCTGCCTTGAGATACAGCGTAGGCGGCAGGCAGGTGTCGGGGCAACAAAAAAGGCAATGGCAACTTTTCGGTGTAATACTGTCTGGTCTGGCAAAAAATTGAGTATTTCCCCCTTGATGTTTGAATCTCACAGTGATACTTTTTAATGAATGAAATTCATATTACAAATGAAATTCACCATAGTTTCATTCTGTTACCTACCCTGAATCAGTCCTGCAATCCCCAAATAGAACTTATGCAGCCTTTATGCATTTCTATGATTTTTTAAATGGCAAGCAAACCCTGGCTTTTAACCAGTGGTTTACGTTGTATTTATCCAAAGAAGGGGGAAAAAATGAAAATGAAAGCCTTGGTCACCATTTTATTGCTGGTTATTTTTATCCCAGGGATTTGGGGGTGCAGCACCGAACAACCCGTTGATGTGGCAGCCGTCACATCTAAACCCAAGACGTTTGTCGGTTCAGACACTTGTAAAATGTGCCATCTGGAGCATTACGATTCCTGGAAGATGACAATGCACAGCCGCATGCTGCAGGATGCAAAAAAGAATGAAGATGCCATTATCGTGCCGATTGATGAAAAACGGATCCGTGCGGATTTGGCCAAACTGGGTGAAAAGCTCAAGGTGCCTGCGGAACAGATTTATGTCCCGAAAAAAGAGGAGATCCTTTATACGATCGGCAGCCAATGGAAACAACGGTATCTTGTTAAGAAAAATGACACGCTCTATATCTCCCCCATCCAGTATAATTCGGAAACGGACCGATGGGTGAATTACCATGAACATGACTGGGATAAACGGCCATGGGCCCTAAAATGTGGCGGCTGCCATGCCACAGGAGTCAAGATAGACACACAGACATTTATCGAACCAGGCGTTGGCTGTGAGGCCTGCCATGGA
>CAJWHT010000148.1 GCA_913041495.1 uncultured Desulfobacteraceae bacterium
AGCTCGAGCTCGAACGGAGCGTGGTCGTCCAAGAGCAGTGCACCGCGGCCCGCGACCAAGTCAAGGAGTTCCAGGCGCACTTCGTAACCGTCTCCGGCGCTAGGTTCATGAAGTTCGACAGGCTGCAGCCGCAGGAAAAACTTCGAGACGAGATCATCATCTACGACTCGGTAGCGGATGTGCGAGACGCTTCGGCGCGCGGCGAAGTATTTATCTTCTTTTCACACCAGTGGTTAGGTTGGAGCGAACCCGACCCGCAGCGGATCCACGTCGCCGCGATGCAGCAGGCGGTCCACAACGTGAGCAAAGATACGGAGACGCCCCTCGAGAAGATTCGCGTCTGGGTAGACTACGTATCGATACCGCAACGAAATAGGAGCGAACAGAAACTCGCAATTGCTTCTTTACCGACCTTTGCTAGCTGCTGTGATTACTTCGTGGTGGTCGCTTTCGGGCAGATCCTTTCCCAGGAAGTGCTGGATGTCCCAAAAGTGTACCCCATTAATATCCACGCCTCCCTGCTGCCCAAATACAGGGGCGCAGCCCCGATCCAGGCCGCCGTGATGAATATGGACAAAGAGACCGGCATCACCACCATGGTCATGGCCAAGGGAATGGACACCGGGGATATGCTGCTGAAAGCCTCAACCCCCATCGATCCCGATGAAACCGCTCAGGAACTTCACGACCGGCTCTCAGAGATCGGGGGGCGTCTCATCGTTGACACCATCCATCGGATTAACGCGGAGGATCTGACACCGGAACCCCAGGACCACAGCTTGGCCACCACCGTCTCTATGCTTAAAAAAGCGGACGGGAAAATTGACTGGACACTATCCGCTCCGGCGATTCGGGCCCATATCAATGCCATGACCCCTTGGCCGGGAGCTTTTACCCATCTTAACGGGAAACGACTTAAGATTTTTAAAGCCGTTCCGGACGAAGGGGCAGTAAACGATACCGATGCCGGACAAATCCTGGCCTGCGGCACGGACGGCATCCGCGTTGCCACAGGTGACGGCAGGGTGAAAATTCTTGAGCTGATGGGCTCATCCGGAAAGCGCATGACCGCAGACGCCTTTCTGCGGGGCAACCCCATTGATCTGCCCGCACGGTTTGAATAGGCATGGCAGGGGATTCACGCGCCATTGCCTTCCGCATCCTAACGGCCGGGCAGCATCCGAAAACCACCCTGGACAGGGCCGTTGACCAGGCTGAAGCCGAACTTGCAGAATTAAGCCGCCAGGACAGAAACCTTACACACGCTATCATATTCGGGGTTCTCCGTCACCGTGGGCACCTGGATCACCTGATCCGGGTATTCTCCCGAATTCCCATGGACCGGCTGGACGCCAAGGTGCTCACCATCCTGAGGATGGGGATTTTCCAGATTGTGTTTCTGGACCGGGTGCCGGACTTTGCCGCTATCCATACCACCATTGAACTGGCCAAAACCCAGGTGAACAAAAAGTCCCGGGGATTCATCAACGCCGTGCTCCGGCAGGCGGCCAAGGGGCATGACACGGTTGCGTCCCCAGACAGAAAGCAGTTCGGAGCCTGGCTCCAGGTGAGGTACAGCATCCCTTCCTGGCTGGGCAAACGATGGGCCGCAGCCTACGGAAAAGCAGATGCGGAAGCCATCGCCGCTGCAGCCCTCGACATCCCACCGGTGACCCTCCGGGTCAATTCAATGAAAACCTGCCGGAAGAACGTGGCAGACGCCCTGGCTGCCGAAGGGCTTGAACCGCAGTTAACCGATATCAGCCCCCTGGGTATTCATCTGTCCGGGACCGGCAGGTCCCCGGCGGATCTGCCGGGGTTCACGGAGGGACACTTCCAGGTCCAGGATGAGGCGGCCCAACTGGTTGTTCAGGCATTGGCGCCTGAGCCCGGGGAACGGGTCCTGGATGCCTGTGCAGGATTGGGGGGAAAGACCTGCCATATCGGGCAGCTCATGGGAAATTCAGGAACGGTCACAGCGGTGGATGTTGATGCCCGTAAATTGGGACGGCTCGAGGCAGAAGCCGGTCGTCTCGGGCTGTCAAACATCAATACCTGTGCCGTGGATATGATTAAGGCCGACGTGAACACCTTTGACGGGTATTTTGACCGAGTGCTTGTGGATGCGCCCTGCACAGGGCTTGGTGTCCTGCGGCGCAATCCGGACACCCGATGGAAACGAACCGCAAAGGATATCCAGAGGATGGCGGCACAGCAGAAAAAAATACTGAACGCGGCGGCCAATCTGGTGGCTCCCGGCGGCACCCTGGTCTTTGCTGTCTGTTCCTGTGAACCCGAAGAAAACGAAGCCGTTGTCCTCAATTTTCTGGAAAAGCGCAAGGATTACGAAGGCGATGCCGCAGGTTTCCGGGCCGCACTGCCGGAATTTGTAGCACAGCTTGGACCTGATGCTGAAAAAGATATTTTTCAGGCAAAGACGTATCCCTGCCACACCGGGATGGACGGTTTTTTCCTTGCGCGGTTGAAACGAAAGATGCGAAAAACGGCCAGGGCGCAGAAGTGAAAACCCTGATCAAATACCTGGCAGTGTTCCTGTTTGCCTTTGGCCTTGCCGGCAGTATCGGGTACTTCGGGGTCACCCTGTTCACCCAAAGCGCCCCCGAGGTCATCCTGCCTGACCTGACCGGGAAAAATATCATCCAGGTCCTGGAAACCCTCACCCGGATGGGGCTCAATCCCAAGCTCCATGATACCCAGTACCACGACACCATTCCCAAATACGGCATCACATTTCAGGACCCCGAACCCGGAAGCACCATTAAAAAAGGGCGGGATGTTGTCATTTATATATCCAAGGGATTCCGGGAGAGCCGGGTGCCGGATCTGCGGCGGCTGCCCCTCAACGACGCCCTGCTGGAACTTGAGGCCAATGAGTTGACACCCGGCCGTATTGTCTATGTGCACGCTTCGGATACCCTGAAAGGTGCCGTCATGGCACAATTTCCCCTGCCTGCAGACAAAGCGGCGGTAAACGCGGCCTGTAACCTTTTAATCAGTAAAGGCCCTGCCCCGGAACATCTGGTGATGCCCGATCTTCGGGGGCTGACCCTGGATGAGGCCTCCGGCCGTCTGGATGGGTTGCCTGTAACCGTTTCAGACATCCGGTCCGAAGCGGACAGGCGTCTGCCTTTCGGTGAAATCCTCCGGCAGACACCGGCTTTCGGTACCCGCATACCGGGCGGTTCGGCTGTGGCCCTCGTGGTCAATAACCCGGAAACCGGCCTGGTTATGCCTGCCAAAAGCCTGACAGCCTTAACCTGGATACCGGTGGATGTGCCCGAAGGCTTTTCCAACCGGCATCTCCGTGTGGTTACCGATGTCTTTGGTCTGGACCTGGACTACATCAACACCTATGTAAAACCGGGAAAAAATATAAATCTGTTGATTCCCGGTGGGATAAAAACTAAAATCCGCATTTTTATCGATCATCGGCTGGTGGCGGTAAAAACCATTGACCCCTGGAACAGCGATACCACATCGGAATCCTGGACCGGACATTTTTATACAGGAGACTACCTATGGGAATAATAGCCCCATCCATATTGTCCGCAGATTTCACCTGCCTGGGCGATGAACTCAAAGCCGTTGAGAAGGCCGGTGCAGACTGGATCCACATCGATGTCATGGATGGCCAGTTTGTCCCCAATATCACCTACGGACCCATCATCGTGGAGGCCTGCAAACGCATTTCCGGACTGGCCCTTGACGTCCATCTCATGATTGAAAAACCTGATCTTATGATCCCGGAATTTGCCAAGGCCGGTGCTGATTATATTTCCGTTCATGCCGAGGCCTGCACCCATCTTCACCGGACACTCCAGTTGATCAAAAGCTTTGGCGTAAAGGCCGGTGTGGCGTTGAACCCCGCTACACCTATTTCAGGGATGGAGTATATCATTGACCAGCTGGATTTTGTCCTTGTCATGAGCGTTAACCCGGGATTCGGCGGACAGAAATTCATAGAATCCAGCGTTGAGAAAATCAAAACCCTGGCGAACCTGCTGAAATCCCATGGCTCAACCGCCATCATCCAGGTGGACGGCGGTGTTAACATGGATACCATCAAAACCGTTCATGACGCCGGTGCCACCTCATTTGTGGCCGGGTCCGCCATTTTTAACACACCTGATTATACCCAGACCATCTCCGCCCTGAGAGCGGCCATGTAAACGGAAAACCGACATGAATAAGCTTATTATCACTGTCCTGGCAAAGGACAGGCCCGGAATTATAGCCAAGGTGACCACAGATCTTTTCGAACTGGGATGCAACCTTGAAAATGTTAACCAAATGATCCTTCAGGGTCAGTTCGCCGGCTTTTTCATTGTAGAGGCCCCTGCGGACCAGACACCGGAGGCGGTTGAAGCCGTCCTGAAAGAAAAGACCAACGGCAACGGCCTGACCATCCATGTCCACCAACTTGACACCCCCGAAGCCGGTAGCGGGGATGACGCAGGTGATCCCGGGGAGATCTTTCTGATCACCACCATCGGCCCTGACCAGAAGGGGCTTGTGGCCAGATTCTCCTCCATCATCGCCGCCCACAACGGGAATATCGTTAATCTTAAAGCCGTGTTCAAGGGTGGTGTGGATCCCAATGACAACGTTATGTCCTACCAGGTAGCCGTCACAAAAGATATGGATGCCCCGGCCATGTTTGAGGCATTGCGGGAAAAGGCAAAGGAACTGAACCTGGATATCCGTATCCAACACAAAAACATCTTTGATGCCATCAATAAGATTTAAGGACCTGTCACAATGTTTGAAGATCATGAAATAATTTCGACCATTGAGATGGTCAAGAACGAAAACCTGGACGTGCGGGCAGTGACTTTAGGGGTGAACCTCTTTGACTGCATCAGCCACGATCTGTCCGTTTTTAAGAAAAACATCCGGAAAAAAATCCTGGGGCATGCCTCCGAACTTGTGGAAACCTGCGATGCCGTTGGGGAAAAATACGGTATCCAGGTGGTCAACAAGCGAATTTCTATCTCTCCCATCGCCCTGGTGGGCGCCTGCTTTTCCGCGGACCAGATGGTGGAAATCGCCCATGAACTCAATGATATCGCCAAAACCGTAAATATCGACTTTATCGGAGGATTCTCCGCATTGGTTGAAAAGGGGATGGCAAAAGGTGACATCGCTCTTATCGAAGCGCTTCCCCGTGCCCTTGCCGAAACCCAGCGGGTCTGTGCCTCCGTCAACGTTGCCACCACCAAGGCCGGTATCAATATGGATGCCGTATATGAGATGTCCAAGGCCATTAAAAAGGCCGCAGAAATGACTAAAGACGACGACGGCCTGGCCTGTGCCAAGCTCTGCGTCTTTTCCAACATTCCCCAGGACATGCCGTTCATGGCAGGTGCCTACCTCGGTGTCGGGGTTGCGGATGCGGTGATCAATGTGGGTGTTTCCGGCCCGGGCGTGGTGAAACGCGCCATTGAAAGAAACCTAAGCGAGCAGCGCCTGACCCTTGGCAAGGTGGCTGAAATTATCAAACGGACGGCCTGCAAGGTCACCCGGGTGGGTGAACTCATCGGCAGGGAAGTGGCGGATAATCTGGGGATCAAATTCGGTATCGTCGATCTGTCCCTGGCCCCGACCCCCACCGTGGGCGACAGTATCGGTGAAATTTTCCAGGCCCTGGGACTCTCCCATATCGGTGTGCCCGGCTCCACCGCTGCCCTTGCTATGCTCAACGATGCCGTTAAAAAAGGCGGCGCTTTTGCAAGCTCCCATGTGGGCGGCATGAGCGGAGCCTTCATCCCGGTGAGCGAGGATCTGAATATTGCCAATGCTGCGCACAAAGGCTATCTCACCGTTGAAAAGCTGGAAGCCATGACCTGCGTCTGTTCCGTAGGGCTGGATATGGTGCCGGTACCGGGCGACATCACCGTGGAAACCCTGGCAGGCATGATGGCCGATGAAATGGCCATCGGTATGATCAATGCCAAAACCACGGCCACACGGATTATCCCCGTACCGGGCAAAAAGGCCGGCGATAAGGTGCATTTCGGTGGCCTGCTGGGTGAAGCCATGATCATGGATGTCCCCCACCACGACCTGACGGATCAATTCGTTACTTTCGGCGGACGGATTCCGGCCCCCATTCACAGCCTGAAAAACTAAACGCCTCACCCAATAAAGGAAAAACTCCCGTGACCGATGTGCTTTTGATTCAGCCGCCGATCCGGGAGTTTTACCTCACCCGCAAACGGACCATCCCCTATGGTCTGGCCTCCATTGCCGCAGCCCTTCAGCAGGAAGGTTTTACAGTTGATATTCTTGATGCCCTGGCCCGGGATAAATCAAAGCCCATTCCCTACCCCGAGGGGTTCGACCACCTGACACCCTATTACGGACGATTCGATCAATCCAGGTTTGCCCTCTTTCATCAGTTCCGGCACTTTGGTTACAGTCATGAGCATATCGCAACGTTAGTAAGGGAACGCAAGCCCCTTGTGGTTGCCGTGTCATCGTTGTTTACGGCCTACGCCGGCCAGGCCCTGGCCACTGCCGAAGCGGTTAAACGGTTCTATCCCGAAGCCCTCGTGGTCATGGGGGGGCACCATCCTACGGTTTTCCCCGAAGAAATGCTGGCAAACCCTGTGGTGGACTTCGTACTCCGGGGCGAAGGGGAGGTCAGCCTTCCTGCGCTGTGCCGTCTGATAAAAGGCGGAAACACCGAAGATACGGATCTGAAGAAAATTCCCGGCATCGCATTCAGCGCTGAAGACGGCCTGTTTGTATCTGATCCTGCCTGGGTGAAAGACCTGGCCACCCTGCCCCTGCCGGATATGGAAAAAATTGATCAGGGATATTACTTCAGGCGGGGACAGGCCGCCATCACCGTTGTGGCTTCCCGGGGATGCCCCTTTCCCTGCAGCTATTGCTCGGTATCCTCATCTTCTTCCCATGCCCGGTTCCGCCGTAGGCCGGTGAAAGAGGTATTAAGGGAAATCCGGTCACAAGCAGGCCGCAATGATATCGGGTTTATTGATTTTGAGGACGAAAACCTGACCCTGAAAAAAGACTGGGTCCTGGAATTGCTGGCAGGTATCCGGAATATTTTCCAGGGCAACCCCGTCGAACTGCGGGCCATGAACGGCCTGTATCCCCCGTCGCTTGACATCGAGATCATCCGGGCCATGAAAGCCACAGGGTTCAGGACACTGAATCTCTCGGTTGGATCGTTTTCTGTGGATCAGCTTTCCAGGTTCCGGCGGCCGGATGTCACCCGGGATCATGACCGGGTATTGGATATTGCCAGGGAAGAAGGTTTGGAATGCGTCTCCTACATTATCGGGGCGGCTCCAGGCCAGACGGCGGATACGACGCTTGAAGATCTGTTGATGCTGGCCGAACGGCGGACGCTGGCAGGCCTGTCGGTATTTTATCCGGCCCCGGGGAGTCTGGACTATGAACGTTGCAAAACTGAAGGGGTGCTGCCGGAACGCTTTCATCTGATGCGGTCCACCGCCCTGCCCCTGGATCATACCACCACACGGCTTGAAGCTGTAACACTCTTGCGGCTTACCAGGATTCTCAATTTTATGAAATCAGAGATCGATACCCGGGGAAAACTGCCCGAGCCCCGGGTGTTTCCCGGAAAAGAGAGGTTCGATGCCGGGGGGGACAGAACCAAAGTCAGCAGAAGACTGCTAACCTTGTTTCTGGCGGACGGGATTATCCGTGGGGTGGACAGAGCAGGTTTGGTCTATCCGCATGAAACAGACCGGGGTCTGTCTCAGATGTTTCTGGAGGGAATAAAGATCCGCAAATTATCGGGAGTTAGATCTTGACTTACCGGACGTGGGCCATTATTTTTCCCCGCACCATTTCTGCCGTCTCTTCCACCGTCAAATCCGCAAAACGTTCATAAGGGATTTCATCTAACACCTTTACCTCCATCTGCCGGAAACTGCCGATAATAATGGTGTGTTTGGGCAGGGCATCACGGGTTCCGTTGATGACGATGGGTTGAATCGGGGTGCCGGTATTCTTGGCTAAAATAAAGGCGCCGGGTTTAAAGGGACCGACCTTGCCGTCCCGGGACCGGGTGCCTTCGGGAAAAAAGAAGATGGAGATATTTTGGCAGAGCAGCTCTTCGCATCTCTGCATCATGGCGGCGATGCTTTCCTTGTCCCCCCGTTTGAGCCGGATATCCCCGTTGAGAAACATATTCCATCCGATAAAGGGCAGGTTGAACACCGCCGCCTTGGAGACCCAGCGGTAGGGAAAGAGCAGGCGGTACAACACCAGGATATCCAGTTGGCTTTGATGGTTGGAAACCAGGACATAATTGCGGTCAAGGCAGAGTTTTTCCCGCCCCTTGATGCGGATGGACCAGGCCGGCATACACCAGGTGTAGACCGAGGCCCAGAACGCACTGAAAAGATTGGTAATGACCCTGCGGCGGTCAAAGGGGGCGGTGATCAGCCTGAGGGGCAACGCCAGGCTAAAAAAGAAAACTGAGGTGATACCGATGAACACCAGTAAGGCGGCAGAGGCCGCCTTATGGAACAATTGGCGGCGATCGCTATAACTCATAGGGCGTCAGGCTCTCGTACCCCTCTTCTGTTACAAGGATTGTTTGTTCGAACTGGGCCGACAGGGAGCCGTCATTGGTGACGGCGGTCCAGCGGTCTTCCAGGACGTGAAGCTCTTTTTTCCCCAGGTTGATCATGGGTTCTATGGTAAACACCATGCCCGGCACCAGGGCAACCCCTTTTCCGGGGCGGCCGAAGTGAAGAATCTGGGGCTGCTCGTGGAAGTTGACACCCACGCCGTGACCCACAAATTCCCTGACCACAGAGCATCCTTGGCCCTCAGCATAGGACTGGATGGCATGGCCGATATCCCCTAATGTGGCTCCCGGCTTAACAGTTTCTATACCCAAACGCAGGGATTCGGCGGCCACTGACACGATTCTTTTGGCCTCATCGGACGGGGTGCCCACAAAAAATGTTTTACTGGCATCGGCATAATAGCCGTCCAGAATCGGGGTAATGTCCACGTTGACGATGTCACCGTCTTCAAGGACCCGTTCTCCCGGTATACCGTGGCAGATAACCTCGTTGATGGACACGCAGACGGATTTGGGAAACCCCTTGTAATTCAGCGGCGCCGGGATGGCCCCTGCCTTTACGGTTTCTTCGTGTACAAAGGTGTTGATGTCGTCTGTTTTGAGTCCCGGTCGAATCATCTTTTCAACACCGTCCATGATGGACAACAGCAGATCACCGGCCTTTTTGATACCGGCAATCTGCTCCGGTGTTTTCAAGATGATGTCGTACCGGTTCTTGTACTCGTCCTTGAGGGAAATTTCTGCTTTTTTATTCCGGCAGCAGTTTTTGAATTTGTTTCCGCTGCCGCAGGGGCAGGGTTCATTTCTGCCGATCTTTACCGATTTATGTTTCATATGAGGTTCAACTCCCGGATACCTGTCCCCAGAGGGAATGGGGATAGGCATTTTCAATACGGATTGTAACCAGGTCACCAATGACGGCCTGGTTCGAAGGAAAGTGTACGATCTTATTGGTTTCGCTCCTGCCGAACATCTGTTTCATATCTGTGTGGTCAAAGCCTTCCCGCTGTTTGGCGCTTTCTCCCTCCACCAGTACTTTTACATCCCGGCCGATCAGGGCCTGGTTTTTCTTTTCCGTGTAGGTTTCCTGGAGAGTGAGCAACTGGTTCAGCCGGGCCATTTTAACCGCTTCAGGCAGCTGGTTGGGAAATTTGGCCGCCGGTGCGGAGGACCGGTCGGAATAGGCAAAGGCAAAGATAGAGTCGAATTCAACGGTTCTCAGCAGATCCATGGTATCTTGGAAATCGGCTTGGGTTTCCGAAGGGAATCCCACGATAATGTCCGTGGATAGGGCCATATCCGGACAGGCCGCTTTAAGATCGGCGATCCTGGCAAGATAGGTTTCCCGGGTATAGCCGCGGTTCATCTTTTTGAGAACGGCATTGGCACCGGACTGCACGGGCAGGTGCAGATGGTTGCACACCTTGTCGATGTCCCGCATGGCCTCTATCAACTCTTGGGAAAGATCCTTGGGGTGGGAGGTGGCAAAGCGGATCCGCTGGATGCCTTCCACCCGGCTGACCTTTTCCAGTAATTCGGGAAAACTGATGTCCCCGTCCTTCACACCGTAGGAGTTAACGTTCTGTCCCAGAAGGGTCACCTCTTTGATACCGGATTCAGACAGCCGCGTGATCTCTTCCACAATGGCTGCGTGGTTGCGGCTTCGCTCTCTGCCCCGGGTATAGGGCACCACACAATAGGTGCAAAAGTTTTCACACCCCTGCATGATGGTGACAAACTTGGATATTGCTGTTTCATCAAAGGCGGTTTCATCGGGCATGGCTTCAAAAATCACATCTGACTCCGCCGTATCCACAATCCGTCGTTTACCCGCAGCCAGGGCGTCCAGGTGGGTGCCCAGCCGGGCAAATGCCTGGGTACCCAACACAATATCCAGATGGGGCAGCCGGCCGAAGGCCTTTTCCCCTTCCTGCTGGGCCACGCAACCGGCCATGATGGTAATCAGCCCGGGGCGGCGTTTTTTTTCCCTGGCAAACCGTCCTAGAAAGCTGAAGGCCTTTTCCTCAGCCTTGTGGCGGATGGAGCAGGTGTTGCATAACACCAGGTCGGCGGTGTCCACATCTTTTGTTTTCTCATACCCGTAGGCGTTGAGGATACCGGCCAGCTTTTCCGAATCGTAAACGTTCATCTGGCAGCCGATGGTGTTTATATATGCTTTGCCTTTAATACGCATTGAATTGAAAGTCCTTGTTCAGATCAGCAACGATCCGTAACGCCGTCTCCAGCCGGTCAGGGGCGATGGTCAATTTGATATGCCCGGCTTTTGGGTCCAGTGTGGTAACCAGGGCAACCCCTTCATGGGCTTCAAATATAAAACGGATAAATCCGATCTTGGCCTTATCCACACGGTACTCCCTGATGATGCTCTGCATTTGCGTTTTGTTCCGGTTCGTTTTCGATTCTGTGTCAATCTAAAATGATAAATATACCACTAGTTGCAGACGCTTCTCAATGGGAATGTGAGACGAGATTGCGATTTTTTAAAGGATCTAAGATTCCGGTGACGAACCCGCCGTGCTTATCCCAACAGGTTCCGGATGCCGGTGGCGATCTTTCCGCCGGCATCCATCTTGTTGACCTCGGTTTTGTAGGTGTGTATCAAAAACATAAAGTCATTCTTTTTTTCTTTGGGCTGGCCGGATAATTTGGTGATGAGTTTTTCAAAGGCCTTATTGTTTTTCGGAACGGGCAGGCTGAGCCAGAGATTGATCAGGCTCAGGATATTATTGCCGTCAATGGGCTTGTCTCCGAAGCAGGCGTTGTCTGATAAAAAGGAGTTGATGACCCTGGCGTGGGGTTGTTTGAGCTCACGGATTTTCGGCAGGATCGCTACGGCAGTGCCCGGCCCCACACCGTCCACCCGGTGGCATATATTATAAAAGGTATCTATCTGATCCGGCCTGATATGCTTGGATAATACCTCTTTTTTGTAGGCTTCTTTTCCCATTTCCTTCGGGGTGCCGCAGGGTAACGCCGTCCTGAAGAACTGGTGAAGTTGTCCCGGGCCGATATCCCCCAAATCAACAAAGCATCGCAGCATGAGCAACCGGTCATCACCGAACTTTTTTATGGACTGAACCGTTGCCAGGATATTTTTTACGGTGAAATCCGCTTTTGTACAGAATGCTTTGAGAATGGTCAGTTGGGCATCGTTGAAGTCTTTTATTCTGTGGATCAGGGTTTTGGTGTCACCGATGCAGGGCTTTTTATTTTCACAGAAGGATTCCAACACCTGGTATCTGGCGGAACCGGGGGTAAGGTTTAGGCTTTGGGAAATTTTCTGGAAATCTGCTTTTTGGGCTGAAAGTGATGATACCACTACGGATTTTTTGGGCTTTTTTTTACCCAGTTTTTCACCCTTAACTACCGCATCAACAATTTCACGTCTTACCATAGTCTGCTCCATGCCTGAGAGGTGTTGTAACCCGCAACTCATATAGCCATATTTATCGGCTCATCACGATGCCTTCTGTAGCCTGTGAGTGAAATTGCGGATTGGAACCTTACGTTAGCATGGTGTTAAACCCAGGCGCAAGCTCTGATTGACTTTACCACCGGCAGCGGCTATAACCCCTTAACCCCATGGAAACCCGACTCACACATATCAGCCCTGATCCCGAGTTGACCCGGCGGCTTTCAAAGGCACTGAACTGCCATCCCGTGTTAGCCAGCCTCCTGGCAGACCGCGGACTCAACTCCCCTGAAGAGGCCCGGTTTTTCCTTGATCCGGACTTTTCCCGCCTGACCAATCCTTTTGATCTTAAAGATATGCTTCAGGGGGTGGAACGAATTCATTCTGCCGTGGTCAACAACGAAAAAATCCTTGTTTTCGGGGATTTTGACGCAGACGGCGTCACCGCCACCTCAACGGTATTCGAGTTTCTCAGCAGGGCCGAAGCGGATGTTGCCTGGTATGTCCCCCATAGGGTTAAGGAAGGGTACAGCCTTCAGCCCGCCCATATTGACATTGCCGTGGAGATGAATGTGGATCTCATCATTACGGTGGACTGCGGTATCAGTGCCGCGGAGGCGGTAGAGGCTGCAAGGTCTGAAGACGTTGATGTGATCGTGACCGATCATCACGAACCCGGAGAAGATTTCCCTAACGCACTGGCCGTCATCAATCCGAAGCAGCCGGATTGTTCCTCCGGGCTGGACTACCTTGCCGGGGTCGGCGTCGCCTTTTACCTGGTGATGGCCCTGAGAAAATTTTTCAGGGAAAAACAGGTGTGGGAGGAGATTGAGGAGCCCAGCCTGGTAGAATATCTTGACCTGTTTGCCATCGGGACCATCGGGGATATGGTACCGCTGGTCGGGGACAACCGGACCCTTTGCATTGCCGGTATGCGGCAAATCCGCATGGGATCACGGCCCGGGATCAAAGCCATGGTCCAGTCCGCCCGCCTGGACATTGCACAGATGGACTCGGACGATATCTCCTATAAGGTGGTACCCAGAATCAATGCGGCGGGCCGGATATCCCATGCAAGGATCTGCGTTTCACATCTTACGGCCCCGTCCCTCAGCGAAGCAAAAACAACAGCCCAGCTGCTGGATGACCTCAATCTCAAACGCCAGCATATCGAAAGGGAAATTGTTCTGGATATCGAAAACAGGATTTCCCGGGACCCCACCCTATTGGACGGCCGGATTATAGTCCTGTGGGACAGGCGCTGGGAGCCCACCGTTCTGGGGATTGCGGCATCCCGGCTGTCCCGGAAATACACCTGCCCTGTGGTGCTGATGTCCGTAAAAGACGGTATTGCCACGGGATCTTGCCGGAGCGTGAACCAGATCAACATCCACCAGGCCCTCGGGGCCAATGCTGATCTGCTTGAGCGGTTCGGCGGACACGCCATGGCCGCCGGCCTGACACTAAAAGAAGAACGCCTGGAGGAGATTGCCCAAGGGTTGAAGCAATACCTGGATACCCATTGCTCCGATGAGGATTTTATCCCGAAACTGACGGTGGATGCAGAACTCAGCATTGATGATATCACGCTTGATCTTGCCCGTGAGATCGACCGGCTGCGGCCCTTCGGCACAGCCAATCCCGAACCCCTGTTTATGGCGCGGAACCTCTGGGTGGGAGATTCTGTGATTCTCGGCAACAGCCACAGAAAAATGGTGCTAAAGGGGGAACACTCCGTCACCGGTGTGGAGGCACTTCATTTTAACCTAGCAAATACCTCCGATCTGCCGGCGTTTTACCCCAAGCTGCTGTTTCATCTCAAGATCAACAAATTTAAAAATTACACGGCACAGATGATTGTCAAAGACACCTGATTCCGCGGTGAAAATACCCCGTTAAAAAGATCAAATTTCATGGGAAAAATGACGCATGAAAAGCGGTATACAATTGTGGAACATCACTAGATTTTCCTTGCTAAACCCGGGTGCTTTTAATATAACTTAAGGCTAGCATTTAACAGGTTTTGTTAATATTAAGGATAAATCCATGGCCAAAATTTTTTATACCGGAAACAGAGAATCCAAGCTTCTCTCAAAGATCGAATCCTCCAAAGAGCGGGAGAGAATTAAAACCATAACGACCATCCGGGACAACATCGATTTATTCAGCAACAGGGTCTCCATGAGGCTCATTGAAAACGGTCTGATCGAAACCGTTAGCAAGTCGAGCATTGAGAACCAGATCGTACGCTGCCTGGATACCATGTGCCGGGCTGAGGATTTTGATATCGACTATGCCGTGGCCCCCTTCAGAACCCTGGTATCCAATCCCAACATCGCCAGCCTCTACCTTACGGCCTTTATTGTTGAAACCCTTATCAACCATAAGGATGTGATAGACGTGTTCGGCAGTGACGAGGATATTTACTTCTGCATCCAGAAGGAGCTGAACAATTTGATGGACAGACGCTAACGCTGCTAAAGCTGCTAACGCTTTAAAAAAAACAGATTAGCTATAAAACCGGGGCAGTCCCTGCCGCTTTGACGGCGGGGACTGCCCCGAGCTGTTTGTGGCCACGTCTACATCCGTATGACCGGATATCTATTTGTGGACATGTGGATGGCGGCCGTGCCTGTGAACATGCTCATGGTGGTGGACATGGATCTCATCATCCGTGAGCACCTGTCCTTCTTCCATGGAAAAAATCCGGTCGGCCACCGCATTGAGAAAGTCAAATTCATGGGAGATGATCAGG
>CAJWHT010000149.1 GCA_913041495.1 uncultured Desulfobacteraceae bacterium
ATGGCCTGTGACCTTATCATTTTAGATGAGGCTCACTACCTGGGAGATGCGGAACGGGGCGTGGTCTGGGAAGAAATCATGATCTATCTGCCGGTGCGCATCCCCCTGCTGCTGCTCTCCGCCACCATCGGCAACCCCGATCAGATCGCCGGATGGCTGGCTGAAATACGGGGAAAAACCTGCGAGATCATCGAAAACAACGTGCGGCCCGTTCCGCTGCACCCCATTTTTTTCCATCCGTCAGGCACCTTGTTTCCCCTGCTCCAGAACTTAGAGCACGGCCGGCCCAGGCTTCATAAAAAAGTGTACAAGTTCGTTAACAGCAAACGAAAGCCCATGCTGGCACCCCCGGGGAAACTGCCGCGGTTTGCCGATGTACTCCAGGTAATGGATCATTACGATCTGCTGCCGGCCATTTTCTTTCTCAAATCCAGGGCGGAATGCGACCAGGCGGTAAAACTGTGCAACGGCAGCCTGCTAAAAAAAGATCCGGACCGCAAAGCCGCCCTGATGCAGCGGCTGGACCAATTAACCCAGGAGAATCCCCACTTGGCCGCCCATCCCCAGCGCCGCTACCTTGAGGAAACCGGCACCGCAGGCCATCACAGCGGCCACCTGCCGGCCTGGAAAGTGGTGGTGGAAACCCTTATGGCCGAAGGCCTCCTGGATGCCATGTTTGCCACCTCCACCGTTGCCGCCGGCGTTAATTTCCCGGCCCGGTCCGTGGTGATTCTCAACTCCGACCGGTTCAACGGCAGGGATTTTCTCTCACTGACCCCCAGCGAGTTTCAGCAAATGGCAGGAAGGGCCGGACGTAGGGGCATGGACAAGGTCGGTTTCGGCATGGTACTGCCCGGTAAATTCATGGATCTTTCCCTAATCGCCAAGCTTGTCAATGCCCCCCCCCTGAACGTGGACTCCCAGATCAAAATCGATTTTTCAATGGTGCTCAACCTGCTGCTCTCCCATACACCGGAACAGGTCAGGACCCTGCTTGAAAAATCCTTTGCCTCTTATCTCATCTCCGCGGGGCACGGGAGCGGCAATAGCGGAAAAAAGGCCAGGAAAAAGTACGGATTTGACATGGAGCATCTGTGGCTGGACTTCATCGAACACATGAATTTCCTGATCCAGGAAGGCTTTGTCACCCCGGAAGACACCAAACCGGCCGCCCTTACGGACGACGGCATCTGGGCATCGAAACTTCGTATTGACTCCCCGCTGCTGGTGGCCCAGGCCCTGAGGGACAAGCTGCTCCCGGACCGGGACCCGGCATTGCTGGCCGCCATGATGGGGGCTTTTGTCAATGAAAAGGAATTCAAGGACGATCCCCTCTACCAGACCGCCATTCCCAAACGGCTCAAAGAAACCTTCCTGACCCTGAGAAAGGGACTCAAACCCTTTGCCATCACCATGCTCAAACAGGGATTTCCCGCCCCCAACCTCTTTATCCAGCCGGCGATCCTGCTAAACGCCTGGGCCCACGACACCCCCTGGGACGAACTGATGACAGGCTCGGATTATGCGGAAGGGGATTTTGCTCGGCTGATTCTGAGAACGGCGGAAAATCTAAGGCAGATGACCAAGCTCAAAGACGATTTTCCCGTCATTGCCGCAACCGCCAGGGAATCCATAGACATGATCCTCAAGGAACCTGTGGTCACCCAGTACAACTAACCGGTCCCCTTCCTTGAGTAAAACCAATTGATACATTAGGAGAAAAGATATGAAACCCATTATAGCAGATAAGGCCCCTGCCGCCATCGGTCCCTACAGTCATGCCGTCATCCACAACGATATGGTATATTGCTCAGGACAGATCCCTCTGGATCCGGCCACCATGGAAATCAAAGGCACCACCATCGAGGAGCAGACCCAACAGGTCATGGATAACCTGAAAACGGTTCTGGATGCTTGCGGCTCCGGTCTTGACCGCATTGTGAAAGCCACTATATTTCTGGACACCATGGATGATTTTCTGGGCATGAACAAGGTATATGAAGCCGCCCTTTCAGGCCACAAACCCGCCCGTTCCGCCTTTGAAGTGGGCCGACTGCCAAAGGATGCCCTGGTGGAAATTGAATGTATTGCAGCCCTGAATTAGTGCTTGCAGAACGACCCGAATATTAGGAGTAACCATGACCGAAGATACTAAAAAAGTCATTTATTCAATGATCAACGTGAGCAAATTCCACGGCAAGCGCCAGGTGCTCAAAGATATTTCCCTGTCCTACTTTTACGGGGCCAAGATCGGTGTACTCGGTCTGAACGGCTCGGGCAAGTCCTCCCTGCTGAAAATCCTGGCAGGTGTGGATACTGAATTTCAGGGAGAAACCATATTGTCCAAAGGGTTTACCGTGGGGTACCTGGAGCAGGAACCTCTGGTGGATTCAACAAAAACAGTCAGGGAAGTGGTGGAAGAAGGGGTTCAGGAAACCGTTGATCTTCTCAATGAATACGAAAAAGTATCCGAAGCCTTTGCCGAACCCATGTCCGACGATGAGATGGATGCCCTGATCGAAAAGCAGGGCCGTCTCCAGGAGAAACTGGACCACATGGACGCCTGGGACCTGGACTCCCGGCTGAAAATGGCCATGGATGCCCTGCGCTGCCCCCCGGAGGACACCCCCGTCAATGTCATCTCCGGCGGTGAAAAGCGCCGGGTGGCGCTGTGCCGCCTGCTGCTGCAAAAACCGGACATCCTCCTGCTGGACGAGCCCACCAACCATCTGGACGCCGAGTCCGTGGCCTGGCTGGAGGAACATTTAAGCCGGTTCGAAGGCACCATCATCGCCGTGACCCATGACCGGTACTTCCTGGACAACGTGGCCGGCTGGATCCTTGAACTGGACCGTGGCGAAGGCATCCCCTGGAAGGGCAACTACTCCTCCTGGCTGGAACAGAAACAGCGCCGCCTGGCCAATGAGCAGAAATCCGAAAGCAAACGCCAGCAAACCCTGCAGCGGGAATTGGAATGGATCAACATGTCCCCCAAAGGCAAACGGACCAAATCCAAAGCCAGGATCAAAGCCTATGAGGACCTTTTGAAAAAAGATGTCCAGCAGCAGGAACAGGAGATGGAAATCTTTATTCCCCCCGGACCAAGACTTGGCTCCAAGGTGGTTGTGGCTGAAAAAGTATCCAAGGCCTTTGACGACAAACTGCTGGTGGAGGATATGGACTTTATCATCCCGGCAGGCGCCATCGTCGGTGTGGTCGGCCCCAACGGCGCCGGCAAAACCACATTGTTCAAGATGATCACGGGCAAGGAAAAGCCGGACGCCGGCAATTTCGAACTGGGGCAGAGCGTCAAACTGGCCTATGTGGACCAGGAACGGGATACCCTTGATCCGGAAAAAACCATCTACGAGGTTATTTCCGGCGGCAACGACAAGCTGCTCATCGGCGGCCGGGAGATTAACGCCCGGGCCTACGTGGGCAAGTTCAACTTTTCCGGTTCCGACCAGCAAAAGAAGGTAAAAGACATCTCCGGCGGTGAACGGAACCGGGTTCACATGGCCACCATGCTCCAGCAGGAAGCCAACCTCCTGCTCCTTGACGAACCCACCAACGATCTGGATGTCAACACCATGCGCGCCCTGGAAGAGGCCCTGGAAAACTTCGGCGGATCCGCCGTTATCATCAGCCATGACCGCTGGTTCCTGGACCGGATCGCCACCCATATCCTGGCCTTTGAGGGTGACAGCCAGACCCTCTTCTTTGAAGGGTCCTACTCCGACTACGATAAGGATCGTAAAAGACGCCTGGGCATCAAGGAGAACCAGCCCACCCGGATCAAGTACCGTCAGCTCACCCGGTAAACGGCGACCGTGAACAGGATACTGACATCCGGGCTGGTACAGATCCACATGGCTGTATTCCTGTTCGGTTTTGCGGGGCTGTTCGGAAAATTTCTCTCCTGCAGCCCCTTTTATATCGTCCTGGGCCGGACCGTTTTCGGCGCGATGGCCCTGGGACTCTACATAAAAGCTGTTTCCGGCATACCTTTAGGCGGATTCGGCAGGACAGCCCTTTGGCGGTTCGTTTTTCAAGGCGCCCTTCTGGCCTGCCACTGGGTTTTCTTTTTTCTATCCATCCAGGTCTCTTCGGTGGCCGTCGGTCTGGTCACCTTTTCCAGTTTTCCCCTGTTCGTTACCTTTCTGGAACCGCTTTTTTTTAAGGAACGGCTGCGCCGGGCAGACGTGATGACGGCCGTGGCCGTTTTCATCGGCATTGTTCTCGTGGTACCGGACCTTGATATGACAAACCGCACCACCCTCGGGGCAGGCTATGGTATCCTATCCGGCCTCACATTTGCGCTGCTGGCCCTGGTAAACCGCCGCAATGCCCGGCAGTTAGACCCCATTGCCGTGGCCTTTTACCAGAACCTCTTTGCCGCCCTTTTCCTGGCAGCTCCCATTGCCGTTTTGACACCGAAACCGCCGGTGATGATGGATATACCGGTACTTGTCCTTTTAGGCGTCGTATTCACGGCCCTTGCCCACACCTGTTTTATCCGGTCACTGACCATGATCCGTGCCCAGACCGCTGCCGTCATCGCCGGGCTGGAACCGGTATACGGTATCGTTCTGGCCTTTTTTCTGCTGGGGGAAATCCCTGCATTCCGGACCCTTTTGGGCGGTCTAATTATCATCGGCACCACCATTGCTGCAGGGATCCTATCCAGGCAGTCCGCATCCGGCACGCCCTGAAGTCCAAGTTTTTTTTGCCATCGCGGCCCAACCTATAGTAAGATTGATTCACCCTTAAGCGATCAGATTTAATCCGGCATAACGCCTGAAAAAAACCGCACGCATTATTTCCCCGGCATGCGGGCACCTCTTTAAGCGGAGGACGCATTGAAAGGACCCATAACATCACGCATTTCCCCGAGCATACACCACAGGTTCACCTTCGGTCTCCTGCTGATCGTGGTCTCCACCACCCTGGTGTTTTCCGGTGTCCTCATCCTCTACAACTTTAAAACCAGCGAACAAAAACTTGCCGAAACCCTTGATTCCGCCATGGAAAAGGCCGGGATAAGCCTGCCCGGTGCCCTGTGGCAGTTCAACCATGAGTACATTCAAGACTATATTGACAGTCTTTTTTTAAATGAGGATTTCGTGTTCGCCTCGGTTTCCACCGGACAATTGCCCATCAAGGAAAAACACCATCCCCGCTACCGTGGCAGATCCCTTGCGTTTTTTCAGACAGAGCCCCGGTTTATGGTCCGGGAAAAAATCATCCTGCACAACACCTATCCCGTGGGCACACTCACCTTGGCCGTATCACGGGACAGGATAAAAGCCCGGTTGGTCCGGGAAGGTATGGTGATGACCCTGATGGTGTTTCTCAACGTGGTTACAATTTTCATCACCACGTATATCCTGTCCAAACAGAACATCTTCACCCCCCTTGAGGAGTTCTCCAAAACCATCCGTTCCATCTCCCATGGAAATTTGGAAAAACGGGTGCCCAGATCCGGTGTGACTGAAATTGATACCCTGGCAGAGGCATTTGATCAGATGCTCGATCATCTGAACACCACCATGGCCTCCAAACAGGAAGTGGAAGCGGCCAGGCAGGACCTGCTCTTGTCTGTCAAGGAAAAAGAGGTGCTGCTCAGGGAAATCCATCACAGGGTGAAAAACAATATGCAAATCATCCAGAGCCTGCTGAACCTCCAGGCCGGAAAAACCGACAGCCAGGAATTGAAGGCATCAATCCAGGACGCCAACCAGCGTATAAAATCCATGGCACTGATTCACGAGACCCTTTACCGCTCCGCAGATCTGGTTCGGCTGGACCTTCCCCGGTATTTTGGCAGCATCATCTCCTATCTGGAACGCATCTATCGTCTGCCGGATGTTTGGATCACCATCCAGAGAGACATACATCCCGTCAAGCTGGGCATGGATCACTCCATCGCCTGCGGATTGATACTCAACGAGCTTGTCACCAATGCCCTCAAATATGCATTTGCCGGCATGGACAACGGGGTGATCCGGATCCGTTTTATCCGGGAGGCCCCTAACACGGCCGCATTTACGGTGTCGGACAACGGCTGCGGCACACCTGAGATGTTTGACAAAGACACCACAGACTCTTTAGGTCTTCAACTTGTCAGAATGCTGGCAGAGGACCAATTGGAGGGGGAGCTGACCATCACACGTGGCACCGAGCTTGAATTCACCATTCGATTTCCACTAACCAAAGAGGAATAACCCATGGAAAATGCCAGAATCTGTATTGTGGAAGACAACCGCATCGTGGCCGAGGATATCCGGCAAACCCTCGAGGATATCGGGTACGAAGTGACCGGTATCGCCACGTCTGCAGAAAAAGCCATGGCATTGGCGGATGTCACCCGGCCGGACCTTGCACTGATGGATATCAATCTGGGCAAGGGCAGGGACGGTGTGAAAGTGGCAGGACAGTTCCGTGACACATTTAATATTCCGGTGGTTTATCTGACCGCCCACGCCGACAAAGCCACCTTGAGCCGTGCCAAAAAGACCCAGCCCTTAGGATACCTCATCAAACCCTTTGACCGTCAAGAAATTGAATCCACCCTTGAAATCGCCCTCTACAAATGCAGGGTGGACAGAAAACTCCAAAAAAGCGAACAATGGCTGGCCACCACCTTGAAATGCATCGGTGACGGCGTTATTGCCACGGATGCCAAAGGTATGATCCGGTATCTGAACCCCGTGGCCGAAGCACTGACGGGATGGCGGTCGGAGCAGGCCTTAGGGCATGCCCTTGAGGACGTATTCCGGATCATCAATGAAAAAACACGTAAGACTTGCAAGAATCCGGTAACCGAGGTACTGACCACCGGGAGCGGGATCAATCTGAGCAGCAATACCCTGCTGGTGAACCGCAACGGCAATGAAATCCCCATCAAGGACAGCGGTTCCCCGATTGTTCTGGAAAACGGTGAAACCGTCGGTGTGGTCATCGTTTTCCAGGATGATACCAGAAACAAGGCGGCGGCCATGGCTGTCCGGGAAAGCGAAACCCGGTACCGCACCTTTGTGGAAAATTTCCAGGGCATTGCCTTCAGAAGCTTCGGGAAAACCGCCGTGGAATTTATCACCGGAAATGTACAGGCAATCACAGGTTATGACAACACGGATTTCAAATCAGGACGGATCAACTACTACGACCTTATTCATCCGGAAGACATGCCGTGGTACCAGAAGGAAATTGAAGCTTTCAGAACCGGGGACAGCCGGACCGCCAGACGGGACTACCGGATCATCGGCAAAGACGGTCAGGTTCGCTGGGTGGTGGAAAACGTCACCCGCATCAAAGGAACCGGCGGACAAATAGGGGTGGACGGGACCATCCAGGATATCACCCACAGAAAGCAGGCGGAAACCCAGATCAACCTGTTGAAAAAGGCCATCGATAACCTGGCGGAAAGTGTCATGATCACCGATGCCGCCAGCCGGATCCAGTATGTAAACCGCTCCTTTGAAGAAACATCCGGGTATACCTCCGAAGAAATCATCGGTGAAACCCCGGGAATGCTGCGAAGCGGCCTGCACGACGATGCATTTTACCGGGAAATTTGGGAAGCCCTCATCCGCAAGGAGCCATGGTTCGGAAAGTTCATCAACCGAAAAAAAGACGGCACCTTGTTTCATGAAAAGGCAACGATTTCCCCGGTACTGGACAAATCCGGCAGTATTTCCCATTTCATTGCTGTCAAACGGGATATCACCGAAGATCTGATCCGTGAAAAACGCATCCAGCAAAGCCAGAAAATGGAATCCATCGGCACCCTGGCAGGCGGTATAGCCCATGACTTCAACAATATTCTTTCTCCGATATTAGGATTCACCCAATTGTCCCTGCAGGGCCTGGAAAGGGACAATATCCTGACGGACAACCTGGAGGAGATCGAAAAGGCGGCCCTCAGGGCCAAGGATCTGGTTGCACAGATTCTCACCTTTGCCAGGCATACGGATGAGAATGTGGCCCCCATACGGATTTATCCGATTATCAACGAGGCACTTAAATTTATCCGTGCCTCCATCCCAAGCACCATTGAAATAAAAACCGATATCCGGCGTACCGCATATGTGACGGCGGATCCCACAAACGTCCATCAGATCGTCATGAACCTGTGTACCAATGCCTACCACGCCATTGACAAGGATACCGGCACGATCCAAGTGACCTTAAAGGACAAGGTTCTGGATGGTCCCGTTGAGACGCCGCATATGAGCCTGCCTCCCGGAAAATACGTTATATTCCGGGTATCGGATACCGGGATCGGCATCCCGGACAAGGACCTGGATGTGATTTTCGAGCCCTATTTCACCACCAAGGCTCCCGGGGAAGGCACCGGCCTGGGCCTGGCCGTCTGCCAGGGGGCCGCCACCGCTATGAAAGGCGGTATCACCGTGGAATCCACTCCGGGCAAAGGCACCACCTTTACCCTGTATCTGCCCGTCTCCAAACACCAGGGGCATGAACCGCGAAAAGAAAGGGAAGACTTCCCCAGGGGCAGTGAACATCTGCTCTTTGTGGATGATGAAATCCCGGTCACCAAAATGAACAAACGCCTGCTGGAATCTTTAGGCTACACCGTGACCACAAGAAATGCCAGCACACAAGCACTTCAGGATTTTTATGACACCCCTGAACGATTCGATCTTGTCATAACGGACATGACCATGCCCGATATGGCCGGCGACCACCTGGCCAAAAAAATCAAGGCCGTGCGCCCGGATATCCCCATCATCCTGTGCTCCGGTTTCAACAAAAAAATCACGGAGGAAGTGATCGCCCAAAGCCGTATTAGCGCCTATCTTAAAAAACCCGTGTCCGCGGCGGCGTTGTCACGGACCATCCGCCGCCTGCTGGACGAAGGGCCCCAATGGGGTTAGTACCGCCCCAGAATTCTCAGGTATTCTGATTTGGCCTTTAGTTCATCCATCACCAAAGTAAGAGATTCCGAAAGGATATCCGCCTCAAGATCCGCATAAAACATGTATTCCCAGGGTTTTCCCAGGATGGGCCTGGACTCCAGCTTTACCAGGTTGATCTGATGTTCGGAAAAGATTTTCATCACTTCGAACAGGGCCCCCGGCTGATTACCGGTGGCAAAAATCAGGGAGGTTTTAGACACTTTTTTCTGCCCCTTATACGCTTTGGCAATCACGGCAAAGCGGGTGTAGTTTCTGGGATTATCCTCAATGGACTGTGCCTTTACCTCCAGGTCAAAAATGTCAGCCGCCATGGCGGAACCGATGGCCGCCATTGTCCTGTCCCCCGAATCTTTAATATGACGAACGGCCGAGGCCGCAGCTTTCACCGGCACCAACTCGGCATGGGCATACTGCTCCATATAGTTGCGGCACTGGGTAAATGCATGGGCCGGTGCCAGAATACGTGACACATCCTTGGGATCCACATCCGGGTGGGTGATCAGCGCATGCTTGATACGGATGGTCACCTCACCGATGATTTTAAGATCGTACTCCTGGAGCAGGTCGTAATTCTCATGGATGGAACCGGACAGGGAATTTTCCACCGGGATGACCCCGTACTCCACGGACCCGTTTTCAACGGCAGTGAATATATCCCGGAAGGTTTTCATAGGCACCGACGTCACATCGTCCCCGAAGTAAGCCAGGCTGGCCTTGTGGCTGTAAGCCCCGTTTTCACCGATGAAGGCCGCTGTTTTGCTGGTACCGGAACCCAAACCAGCAATCACCTCGGATTTTTTCAGGTAATCAAAATCCATCTGTTTGCCCACCACAGGGGCAATCACGTAAATATCCCGGGTCAGATTTCCGAACTGCTCGGGATAGAGGCTCTGGGGACCGTCGGAGAGGGCCTGGTCCGGATTGTTGTGCACCTCAATCATCAGGGCGTCGGCACCGGCGGCAACTGCCGCCCTGGCCATGGGCGCCACCTTTTCACGGATACCTGTGGCATGGCTGGGATCAATGATGATGGGCAGGTGGGTCAATTTTTTCAGCACCGGGATGGCAGACAGATCCAGGGTATTCCGTGTATAGGGTTCAAAGGTGCGGATACCCCGCTCACAGAGGATCACATTGGTATTTCCGCCGGCCGCAATATACTCTGCGGACATGAGCCATTCCTGGATGGTGGAGGCCAGCCCCCGCTTCAAAACAACGGGCTTGGTCATCTTGCCCACGCACTTGAGCAGTTCGAAGTTCTGCATGTTCCGCGCCCCGATCTGGACCACATCCACATAGCGTTCCATGAGTTCTGCCTGGGCAGGCGACGTCATCTCCGTCACCACACCAAGCCCTGTTTTTTCCCGGACCTCGGCCAGGATCTTGAGCCCCTCTTCTTCAAGTCCCTGGAAAGAGTACGGCGAGGATCTGGGTTTGTAGGCCCCGCCCCGGAATAATACCGCCCCGTATTTTTTTACCTCTTTTGCGATGGTCATGGCCTGGTCCCGGCTTTCCACGGCGCAAGGGCCTGCCACCACAACGATACGGTCGCCGCCCACCACCACATTTCCGATTTTAATCCGGGTATCTTCTGTTTTGAACTCCCGGCTTACCAATTTGTGGGCCGTTGATATGGGACAGGCGTCGGTCACCCCGGCCAGGCTAAGATAGTCTTCAGGCTGTTTTTTCACACGACTGCCCGTGATGCAGATAACCTGACGGCCTGAATCCGTAATTTCCCGGGTACTGCAGCCGTCCGCAGCCATTGCAGAATCAAGTGCTGCGCGTTGATCCGGGGTGATGTCCTTTGAAAGTACAAGTTTCATTTTGTGTCTCCTTTTGATCCGGCATTGTGCCAGTGTTTTATTGGCGCAAACTAAAAAAGCCCCGGCAGATTCCCCCAAGGCTTCAGACCCAAAAAAGACAAAGGCCCCGGGTGGTCTCTTTCGTCCACCCGGGGCCTGTATGATGCGGTACTTATATTCGCTAAGGCAGAACCGGATGAACGCTTCTAAAGAAAAAGAAGCGTCCAAAGCTAAAAAAGAAGGTGTCTGCCATTTTTATTGTCAAAGCGGTAATTTTCCTTCGGTTAAAAATCCAATACGGAGCAAACCCTACGCCCGTGATTTATCTTTGTCAAGAAAAAATTCCATGGGCCTGTCGGGACTCAACCTGCTGCAGGCTTTTCTCAAACAGATATCAATCCAGGCCTTTTTCCTTGAAAAAAGGGGCATAATCACTGTCTGTTTTCAAAATATGCTCCTTGAGCCATGTCATGAGAAAATCCATCAGATCCATGGACAGGGCGGCCTTACCCGAATGGAAATCCTCCTTGAATGCAAGTACCTTATCCACAAGATCCTTATGAATCCGCTTGTGCGCATCGGCTTCCGGATACCCGTGGGTATCAAACAGGTCTTCCTCATACCCGAAGTGATACACCGTATATTCTGTCAGCCGATCAAGGATACCCCCAGCTTCTTTGGCCCCCGCCTTCATCTTCATGGCCCGGTGCAGTTCATTGACCATGGCCACCAGTTCCTTGTGCTGGTCATCCACTGAGGTCAGGCCGATTTTGAATTTGTCCCCCCATGGCATGAGATCCGGTATATCCTCCCCGGAAAGCCCAGTTTCCTGATGATCCTCTATCCCCTCCCGGGAGACCTTGAACACCCCGATCATATCACGCAGTTTTGCAGAGAGTTCAGAGAGTTCACCGGCGCTTTGTTTCATCTGTTCACTGCGCCTTGTCATCTCCACGGAAACATGGTTGACCGTGGCAATATCCTCGGCGATTTCAGATGAGACCTGTGAACTCTGGGCCACATTCTCGTTGACCTCACCGATGCCTGTTGATGCCTGTTCTATGTTATCCGCCACTTCCGCGGCAGATACAGACTGCTCTTCTATGGCAGCGGCAATGGCGGAGACGATTTCCGTGACTTCGGTGATCACCTCCGTGATCTGGGCCACATCTTTTACCGTGCCGTCCGTTGAGTCCTGGATGCCCTTGATCTTATCTTTTATATCCAGAGTTGCATCCGCAGTCTGGGACGCCAGATCTTTAATTTCACTGGCCACAACGGCAAAGCCTTTACCGGCCTCCCCCGCCCTGGCCGCTTCAATGGTGGCGTTCAGGGCCAGCAGGTTGGTCTGCTCGGCGATATCGGTAATGGTATCGGTAACCTGGGTGATATCACGGGCGGATGCCCCAAGCTGGGCCACGCGCTGGGAGGCCGTCTCCACCTTTTCCGAGGCGTTGCCGGACACCTGTCTTGCCTTGTCGCAGTTCTGGGCTACCTCGGTGAGGGTCTGCTTCATCTGGCCGGCGGCATCCGCCACGTTCACCAGGTTGGTGGCGGCCTGTTCACTGGCCGCGGCAACGGTGTTCATGCTGGCACTCATCTCCTCGGCTGCCGCCGCAACCGAATTGGACCGTCCAGCAAGGCTGCCCGAATCCTCGGCCATGGTTTCTGACACCGTCCGCAGTTCACTGGAAGCGGCGGTAACGGTTTCTGAATTGGCGCCGATATCCACGATGATATTGTTCAGCCGTGAGATAAAGGTGTTGAACCATCTGGCCAGTTCACCGATTTCATCCTGGGTGTTGATGGTAATCCGCTGGGTGAGGTCCCCGTCCCCCTGGGAGATGTCTTTGAGTGCATCCACCACCTGCCGGATGGGTTTAATGATGATCCGTGCCAGGAACAGAACGATGAGCAGACCGAAAATAAAGGCTGCGATGCTGACACCGGTTATCACCGCCGTTGCCGTTGTGATCTGGCCCCGCATCTGTGCCGCCATCTCTTCTTTGCCGGAAAGGCAGACGGATTCTATGCCTGCAGCGGCCTTTTCCATGGCGGACTGGGTGGCCTGCTGGGTGGCCATCAGTTTGGCGTAGGATTTAAAAGACCGGATATAGGCATTAACGGCCTCCTGGATACCATCCAAGGGCTTTGTTTTGTCTTCATCATCAATTTCAGCCTTAATTTCTGAAATGGTCTCATCAATCCGGCTGATGTTTTTTACGATTTTTTCAAAGGTTTCCTGCTCCTCGTTGCGGATGAAATCCTTCTCTTGGATCCGTGTATTGAGCAGTATGCTCGCCACCCGGTCGGCACCGGAAGCAAGCCCCATCATCTGGCCGGAAAAAATCTGAACATCTTCAATGTAAAAGTCCAACAGTTCCTGGACTTCCTGTTGAAAGGAGACCGTGGCCCGCTGCATCGCCTTCACGGCATCGATCACCGCCAGGTTATTGTCAAATGAGTTCTCCGCGAAATAGGCTTCCGCCGCCTGATACAGTTGTTCCTGTGCGATCACGACCTTTTCGTGACGTTTTTTCGCAGCCTCCTCGGTCATCAACGGTTCACTTTCCGCAAGATCCCGCTTAATATCCGCGTGATGGCCCCGCCACTGGGTCAGCATGGAGATACTGTCCCCCTGCCCTTCGGAAATCACCATCCGGTATCCCTTGGCCTGGAGAAAATTCTCATTGATCCGGTTGGCAAAGTAGACACGCATTCGCATGGTGGAAATTTTTTCTTCACTCTCTGCCATCAGTGCATCGTATCTGGCTTTCTGGTCGTCTCTGATGCCGGAAGTGATCGTAAGGGCGTTGCTGGCCTTCTGGTTCATATCGGCCATGAATTCATCTTTTTGCCGGGCCATTTCCACGTATTGGTCAAAGGCCTTGCCGTAATTTTCCAGACCTTCTGAAATCTGCCGGATATTTTCCTTAACACCGGGATCACCCGTATTCCCTGCGATTTTCTGCACCCGGGCTTTGAGGGCGGCAATGTCCTTGCGCACGATATCCACAGCCCCGGGGGCGTTGGTGAGAATAAACTGTTTTTCCTGCTGCCTGGCCTCCAGAATAAGGGTGACCAGCTCCTGGAACTGGTTGGACACGTCCACCCTATCCACCACACGGGTCAACCCGTTTCTACCCACAAAGGCCAGCAGCATCAGGAGAATTAAAATAACGGCAAACCCGCCTGCAATTTTCTTGGCTAGACTGATACGATTCAGCATTATCCCTCCCGGAGTTTAGACTGCCACCCGCCCAGCAGATGGAGATGAAGATGAAAAAGATGCAATACTTAAAGAACTTAGAAAAGAATCTACCGAAGGGTCACGAGCACCTGAAATACAGAGATATAAAGGGTTAGGCGAGATGAACCCAGAGCAATTATGGGAAACAACGTTTGATCCTAAGCACAGAAGACTCGTTCAAATCACTCTTGATGATGCAAGAGAGCTTGTTGATGATATTTTCGAAACATTAATGGGCGATCAGGTGCAACCAAGAAGAGAGTTCATTGATGATAATGCCCTTAGGGCGGAAAATATAGATTTCTAGAAGTTAATAAAATTAAAAAAATAAGAATTAGCTTTTTATCTTCTGTTGAAGAATGTCCGAAAGAGTATCTAAAGAAACTCTTTCTTGTTTCATGCTATCACGATCTCGAACAGTGACAGTTTGATTATCAAGTGACTCAAAATCAACAGTAATACATATAGGTGTTCCAACTTCATCATGTCTGCGGTAATTTTTACCAATATTGCCACTGTTTTCAAAAAGAACTCTTCCCAAACCTAATTTTTGCAAATCATCTTTTACCTTTTTTGCTAGAGCAACAATTTTTTCATCATTTTTCTTTAAGGGCATGACAGCAGCTTTAATTGGG
>CAJWHT010000150.1 GCA_913041495.1 uncultured Desulfobacteraceae bacterium
AAATGGAAACCATGGAATTAACCCTGCCGGTAACCGGAATGAGTTGTGTCAATTGTGCGGCCAACATCGAAAAGACATTGGCACCCGTGGATGGCATCGTTCGAGTGTCGGTTAATTTCGCGGCGGAACGGGCCATGGTGGAATATGCGCCTGATAAAATAGATCTTTCTGCGGTGGTGGAAAAGATCCGCAGCATCGGATTCGATGTGGTGACCACGGAAACCGAAGTGCCGGTAACCGGAATGAGTTGTGCCAATTGTGCTGCAAATATTGAGAAAACCCTCAACAAAGGGGTGCCTGGGCTTATCTCCGCCCGTGTGAATTTTGCCACGGAGCGGCTGTCCCTCTCCTTTCTTGCCTCGGAAACCGGGTTGGACCGCATCGCAGACCGGGTCAGGAATATCGGTTTTGATCTAATTTTGCCCGAGGACGGTGACGGCGGGGAAAGCGCCGCCGAAGCCGAGGAAATAGCCCGCAGCCGGGAAATCCGAGACCAGACCCGCAAATTCCTGACAGGGGCGGCATTTACCCTGCCGCTGTTTTTTCTGAGCATGGGACGGGATTTTGGACTGACAGGGCCGTGGAGCCACGGTGCCTGGGTCAACTGGCTGTTTTTCCTCCTGGCGACACCGGTTCAGTTTTATACGGGAGGGGACTATTATAAAGGGGCCTGGAACAGCCTGCGGAACAAATCAGCCAACATGGATGTCTTGATCGCCCTGGGTTCTTCAGTGGCCTATTTTTATTCCCTGGCGATTCTGATACTTCCAGGGCTGACCGGTCATGTTTACTTTGAAACCTCGGCTGTGATCATTACCCTCATCAAGTTCGGCAAATTGCTGGAGGCCAGAACCAAGGGGAAAACCGGGGGGGCCATAAAAAAACTCATGGGGTTGACCCCCACCACCGCCACAACGCTGACGGATGACGGAGAGGTGGTGGTCCCCATCGATAAGGTGGTGCCTGGCGACCGGATTATCATCCGGCCCGGAGAGCGGTTTCCCGTTGACGGAGAGGTGATTGACGGCCGGTCTGCCGTGGACGAATCCATGCTCAGCGGAGAACCCATTCCGGTGATGAAGGCTCCGGGGGATACCGTTACCGGCGGCACGGTCAACGGCGAGGGTCTGCTGACGTTCACTGCCACCCGGGTGGGCAAGGATACGGCCCTGGCCCGGATCATCCGGATGGTTCAGGAGGCCCAGGGGAGCAAAGCCCCAATCCAGGCCCTGGCCGACCGGGTGGCTGCTGTTTTTGTACCGGCGGTGATGGGTGTCGCCCTGATCACCTTTTTTATATGGTGGGGGACGACGGGAGAGTTCGTGCCCGCCATGATACGGATGGTGGCGGTATTGGTGATCGCCTGCCCCTGTGCCCTGGGACTTGCGACACCGACGGCCATTATGGCCGGTACGGGAAAGGGGGCTGAGAACGGTATTCTGTTTAAACGGAGCCAGGCCCTTGAAACCGCTGCCGGCCTGGATGTCATCGTAATGGATAAGACCGGGACCATCACCCGGGGAAAACCGGCAGTAGGGGAGGTGATTCCGCTGGCGGAGGAGGACGGCATGGCAGATAATGGTTTGGAAGACGCCTTGCTGACCCTTGCCGCCTCCCTGGAAAAAGGTTCGGAACATCCCATCGGCCGAGCCATCGTGGCCCATGCCGAAGACCTGAAACTGGAATTGACATCTCCCTTGGATTTTAAAGCCCATGCCGGCCTGGGCGTCCAGGGACGCATTGATGAGACGGTTTACTACCTGGGGAAACCCGGATGGTTCGGGGATGGGCTGTCGCTAGAGATTGCCGATGGGGCGCGGGACCGTATCGACGTACTCCAATCCCAGGGAAAAACCGTTGTGGTGCTGGCAGATGAGAATCAGGTGAAAGGTCTTATCACCGTGACCGATCCCCTGAAGCCGGATTCCGCAGAGGCCATCGAAGAACTGCATCGGTCCGGGCTGAAAACGGTGATGCTCACCGGAGACAACCCCCAGACTGCCCGGACCATCGGCAGGGAAGTGGGAGTGGATGATATCGTTGCCGATGTCCGCCCTGACGAAAAATCCGGTAAGATTCAGGACCTTCAGGACGGGAACAAATGTGTGGGCATGGTGGGTGACGGGATCAACGATGCACCGGCCCTGGCCCAGGCCGATATCGGCTTTGCCATCGGCACGGGTACGGATGTGGCCATTGAAACCGGGGATATTATCCTGTCATCCGGCAGGCTGACGGGGATTCCCAAGGCTATCCGGATCAGCCGGCAGACCATGGCGACCATCCGGCAAAATCTCTTTTTCGCCTTTTTTTACAACATCGTACTGATTCCCCTGGCCGCCGGGGTGCTTGCCCCTTTTGAGGCGGTGCCGGACATGCTGCGTCAGCTCCACCCCATTCTGGCCGCCCTGGCCATGGCTGCCTCCAGCATATCCGTGGTAACCAACAGTCTGCGGCTCTACCGGAAGGCGTTCTAAACCGATGAAAGTCTCCAGCAAGAACCGGCTGATGCCCATCCATGCCGATCTGTTCAATGGCGACAGCCTGTTTCATCGCATCGCCAGGACGGTGTGTCGGGCCGGGGTGCTGCCAAGAAAAGAACTTTACGAGGCCTGGGAAACCGCCCGGCGGGTGAGACGCAGATTCCGGGGCGGCCGGGTGGTGGATATGGCCTGCGGCCACGGTTTGCTGGCCCATATTATGCTGCTGCTGGACCGGTCCTCGGTAGAGGCGGTGGCCGTGGATACGGCCCTGCCCCCCAGTGCCGGGAAATTAGCCGGAGTTATGGCCGAAGCGTGGCCAAGGCTCCGTGACCAGGTTCGTTATGTATCGGGGGATTTGGAGGAGGTCCCTTTGTCCGAATCGGATATCGTGGTGTCTGCTCATGCCTGTGGCAGCCTGACCGACACCGTCATTACCCGGGCGGTATCCGTCCGGGCCCGGGTGGCGGTACTGCCCTGCTGCCACGATTTGAAAACCTGCCGTGACGGCGGCCTGTCCGGGTGGATGGCCGGAGACCTGGCTGTGGATGCCTATCGGGCCATGGGCCTGACGGGTCATGGTTACGATATCCATACCGCTGTGATTCCATCGGATGTAACCCCAAAGAACAGGCTGCTGATGGGATGGCCTTCTGATCAACAGGACTGAACGTCGTCTTTTAGAATGCCTTTACCGCATCCAGGGCGGATAAACCGACGATAAATGCCCGGCTGACAATTACCCTGTCCCGATTGACCCGGATACCTTCGGTTCTGCTTTTGTGGATATACAGCTCTTTGGTGATATCCGTATCGCTGATGTCGTGGGCATCGGCTTCCGAAAGGGTGATGGACTCATCTGTTATTGCCTCTAAAGTGCCGATGTAAATCCAGCTTGAGGTGGTGTCCAGGACAACGGGGGTTCCCATGTATTGCATCCAGTCATCCGTCATCATAATCTCCTGATTTGCTTTTCTGCCCGTCCTAAAATGATCAAACTGCCACCCCACGGACCAGCGACGCTGCAATGGTCCACATGACCACTCCCACAAAGCTGTCCAGAATCTGCCAGGCCCGTTTTTTCCGGAACAGAGGGGCCAGAAAGGTGGCCCCGATACTCAGGCTGAAAAACCAGGCAAAAGACGCGGTGACGGCTCCTGCGCCAAAGGCCAGGTGTTCGGGTGGCTGGAACTGGCTGGCAATACTTCCCAGAAGAAGAACGGTATCAATGTAGACGTGGGGGTTGAGCAATGTTACGGCCAGAGTGGCCAGGACCACAGCCTTCAGTGATGTGGCCGCGTCATTGTCGGTTTCCATCTGGTTCCCACGAAATGCCGATTGAAACGCCCTGGCGCCGTATACAAAAAGAAAGGCCGCACCGCCCATGCCCGCAATCCGTGTCAGCAAAGGGCTTGCCGCAAACATGGTGCCTACGCCTGTGACCCCCACCGCCACTAAGATGGCGTCACAGAGCGCACAGATCAGGGCGATGGTGAGATAATGGTTTTTTCTTACGCCCTGGCTGAGAACAAAGGCGTTCTGGGCACCGATGGCAATGATCAGGCCTGCGCCGGTTCCTATTCCTTTGGCATATGCGGTGAGCATGGTTCCTCCTGTCTTATTGATGTCTGGTGCGGAGGATACGAAAATTTTAAGAATAAGGAAAATTAATATTTTTTATTTACCATAATATTTCTTAATGAACCGGACGCCGCTGAGGTGGGCGTTGGTGCTGCTGCTTGAGGGAAAAAAAGATCAGATAAAATTTTGCCAGTTTTTTTGCCGCAATTCGATGTGACATCCAATAAAAACGCTCATTTACAATTTTGCATGGATACCATACCTTGGTGACGGTCAGTCGCTTGCAAATCCATCATTTTGGGATGGTTTATTATTTGCCGTCATACCTTATGCGCCAGGAGGCCTTATGTCGTATCAAGTTTTGGGTATTTCAGGAAGTCCAGTAAAACAGGGAAACACAGATATCTTTCTATCAAAAATACTGGAAGATGCCGGAAAAGAAGGCCATGCCAACGAAATGATCCGGCTGGGAGGCTTGAGAATCAAGCATTGCATCCACTGCAACTTCTGCCTGGCAAAACAGAAGCCGGGAAAATATTGTTCTCTGGAGGATGATGCCCAGCCCGTCTATGAAAAACTGGAGAAGGCAGACATTATTGTTCTGGGAAGCCCGGTTTACTTCATGCGCACCAGCGGGATGATGGCCACCTTTATCGACCGTCTTAGGGTGTTTATCTTCGGCAATGCGGCGGGCGGCAAGCTGCGCAACAAGATTGGCGTCAGTGCCGGGGTGTCCTGGCTCCGGCACGGGGGGATGGAGACCGCCCACCTGTCCCATCTCTATACTTTTATCACCCTGGATATGATTCCCGCCACCACCCATTCTTCCATCAGTCCCATGGGAGCGTCGGCAGTGAGCAGCCTGCATGGGGAAGGGATGTTTGATCCGGATGTCCGCCTTGGGGCTAAGGACGATGAAGCAGGATTGTCCTCTGCCCGGGCAATACTTGACCGGGCGGTGGAGTTGGCGGATCTCATCACCCGGTGAAATACCCCGGGTTGACACAGGGTGAAACGGGAACATAGTATACGCCATGAACAACCAGACATCCAATAAGGGGGGTAAGAAATTACCGGAACAGGTGGCCGCCGATATGGCAGTCAACATCCGGCGCTATCCCTGGTACATCTTTTTCCGCGACTGCTATTTCTGGGGGCCGGCTTTTTTCCTCTACTTTTCATCTGTGCTCCCACTGTCCCAGGTGTTGTGGCTGGAAGCTGTATATTATTTCAGCACGGCAATCCTGGAAGTGCCCTCCGGCTATCTGTCGGACCGGTTCGGCCGGAAAATAACCCTGTTGATATCTTCGGCCTGTCTGGCCTTGGCCTATCTCCTCTTTTTCTTGGGCGGCGGGTTTACAGGGTTTGCCCTGGCCCAGGTGTTTATGGCAGCAGGCTTTGCCGCAGCATCGGGAACGGATACGGCCTTCCATTATGAAAGTCTTGCAGGGGCTGGACAGCCGGAGAGGTATACAGTCCTGGAGGGCAGATCCTTGAAGTTTTCCCTGAGAGCCGGTGCCCTGGGGGCCCTGGCGGGTGGGCTGATCGCCTCCCTGTCCCTGAGTTGGATCTATGCAGCGTCCTGTGCTGCGGCCCTTGCCTCTCTTTGGATTGTATCCGGGTTCCGTGAACCCCCTGAATCCGCTTCTTCCGACAGCGGAAAAACTGCCGCAGCACCCATGGGACGACAGGTCATCTGGCTGATGACCAAAGCCTTTTCCCCACGGTTCAGATTCTTCACCCTTTATACCCTCTCCATGACCCTGCTGCTACATCTGCCCTATGAGTTTTATCAACCCTACCTGGCGCGGGTAATGGACGGTTTTGGGGAAACGGCCCGGACAACCCCGATGCTCACCGGCACCCACCTGGCCCTGACCCTTTTGACCGGCAGCCTGTTTACCCGTTTTGCCGGCCGCATCCACCTGCGGTGCCGGGTCCGCTCCGCCCTTTTAGGCGCGGCCTTGTTCCAGGTCTTACTGGTGGGAGGCATGGCTCTGGTGGTCCACCCGCTGGTCGTCGTGATGCTTGTTTTCAGGACGGCCTCCAGGGCCGTATCCGTCCCCCTGGTGAACGGGGAATTGTCTCCGCTGCTCCACCGCAGTGAACGAAGTACCTATCTTTCTCTTCAAAGTCTTTTGGGGCGGCTGGCCTATGGCTTGGTCCTGGTGTTGCTGCCTTTGGGCACCCTGGCCTTTGATGATGGTCTTAGGGCCGCATTGGTGTCGGCATTTCTTCTCGGGCTCCTTCTGTGGCTTGTGCTACGTGCCATCCGGTTCCCCAGAGACCCTGGCCATGCCTGCTGCGGTTCCCACGGCGGTAATTCACCGGGAGGTCATCATACCCATTTACATTGAATCAATTGTGCTAGGAAATACAAAGGATTATTCTTGACACAAGTCTTTTTCCCCATTATTGTTGCGATATGGTGTATTACAAGTATTTCGTGTATTACAAAAAGAAAAAAGGATTTGGGAGAACCAGAATGAGTGCACTATCCGTAAGATTACAAGCCGATCAAATGGAACGTTTGAATCATCTTGCAAAGGTAACAAACAGGCCAAAGACTTTTTACGTGAAAGAGCTTTTCAAAAGACACTTTGATGAACTTGAAGATATCTATCTGGCTGATCAGAGGCTTGAAGAAATCCGGGAAGGAAAAGCAAAAACGATTTCACTGAGCGAAATGAGAGACTCTCTTGACCTGGACAATTGAATTTCATCCAAAAGTAAAAAGAGAGCTACGGAAACTCGATAAAAAAGATTCCAAAGCTCTTTTAGATTTTTTGGAGCATGAAATTTTGTCTTTAGATGATCCACGGGAAAAAGCTGTTCAGCTCAAAGAAAATTTAAAGGAGTTCTGGAAATTCCGGGTCGGTCAGTTTCGTATCATAGCAGATATTCAAGAAGATGTTCTGCTGATTTTAGTTGTCCGTGTTGGGAATAGAAAAGATGTTTACACAAGATTTGAAAAGCCCCAAAAAGGGCATGGAGCAATCCCCTTCTCTGATCTCAGAATAAAAAGGACATAAAACCACAAAAAACAATAGTTTTTAATTAACTAAAAAGGAAGCCGATATGGCATCATCCCAGGTGCTTGAAATATTTTCCGACTACGTCTGACCCTGGTGCTACTTCATTACCGGGAGAAATGAATAACTGGTGTTAAGTTGTTGATTTTATTGGATGCGAAAAGGAGGTGTGCCCAGGATGTGCCCAAATCACCCGTTCTTGAGGGCTTTTTCAAAGGCAGATCCATCATCACTTGTGAGGTTCGGAATGAACCTTGTGTATCGCTTTAATGTGGTTTCAATTTCGGAATGACCCATGGTTTTAGATACCCATGGGATGGATTCGCCGGCGCCGATATGAAGAGTGGCGAAAGTATGGCGAAGCTGTTTCGGTGGCCTGACTTTAATCCCCGCCAGGCGCAGACGATGTTTAAAAGCTGCCCGGAACTCCCCCGGGGTCCACTGGTGAGATTTTTTTGTTTCTCGGTTTGGCGGGGCCATGAAAACCCACTTATCCATCAAGGCCGTCCTTGCCTGCTGACGTTTAATCGCGGCATAGACGGCAGGCCGCAGGTTGATTGCTCTATCACTTGACTCTGTTTTGACTGGCCCTGATTCCCCATACATGTCCCTGGATTCTTTGACCAGTATCTGCTTATTGAACATATCAACACGGTCCCATCGCAGTGCATAGAATTCACCAGGCCTGAGCCCTGTCCGGCTCCAGAATAAAACAATGTCATGCCATTCTGGATCTTTTTTCTCCAGGTGATCGAGCAGGTGGTTGAGTTCTTCAAATGTGAACGGCTCAATATCTGGCTGTTGCTCTTTCAGCTTCTGGATGTCCTCGCAAGGGAACTCTTTTATGAGGCCCTGCTTTGTCGCACTCTTCAAACAACTGCATAAAATTCGGATGTACGTGTTGATCGTGCTTTCCTTCATGCCTTTATCCAGCATGATTTTTCGCCAAATCAAAACCTCTTGCTCTGTGATCCGCGATATGGACCAGGCTCCGAAGTAATCCCGGAGATGATTTTTATAAAGGCGATTAGCATTATACTCGGTCCCCTTTCTGACCGCCCGGCCTGACATCCATTTTTCCCAGAACTCGGAAAATGTCATATCCTCGGTGGGCTTTGCGAAATGTCCTGCCTTGGCGCCATGGGGGAAGAATTTTAGATAGTCAAACGTGCCATGATCAGTGTGGTATTGAATCGCCTTCCATTTCTTCTGGACTCGTTTCCGGTTCTTCTCGTTGTCCGGGCCCTCAGATTCCCGGCACCTGACCCTGGCCCCATCCGGGAGGTAACACCGGAAATCAATAAAAAGGTTCTTCCCGCGCTTTCTAACTCCCATCTTGCTCCTTCATCCAATTAATAAATTCTTGCCTTACTATCAGTGGGTTACGAGACGGTTTGAGATAATGCACGCCACGGATCAATTTACCATTATTGATCCAGTTATACAACGTTTGCCGAGCGATACCGAAAACGCGGGATGCATCTGCAATGTTCAGCGTATAGATATCGCTGTCGGCAATGGTTGTATTTTGGCGCGGTGGGGTCAAGGTTTATTCCTTATCCAAATGCCCTTTCAACTTCTGATTGCAGCATCTCAGCTGTGGGATGCAGATACCGGCTGCTGATCGTCTCCGGTGTGTCACCCAGCAGAGCGGCCACGGAGGTCAGCTCTAACTTATTTAAGCGGTTTCGATTTCCCATTCTTTTTCGATGCATTCGCAGATCTGGGCCCGGACCTTTGTGGAGACCTTCGAAAGGCATGATTCCGGAACCTGCCAATCACAATCGTCCATGTGTTGATAAAAATCATCCCATATCCGATCAAATGTCCAATTTTCAAAAAAGTGGTGGCGTAGAGATAGGCAATCCATGCATGTATGATGGACATGGGCGTCATCGTCGTAATAGCCTCTGTACCATTCAAACTCAGATCCTACCGGGATAACTTCCCCGCATTCTCCGCATTTTATGATCACCGATGGACTTTTGTGGATCAAAATCTTTTCCTCGGACTCTTCGTATGTATCTTCATCACAACAACCATTAATTGCACAGGAGCATTCCATTTTATATCTCCCTTCCACCGATCCGGCCGCAGCCTTCACAGGGGTGTGTTCTATGGTTCAGGCACCCGGGATGCCCGCACGGTTCGCCTATTTTCAACTCACAAGCATTTATTGTGAGTTCCGATTTATGGTCCTTATAGCAGGCTGCCGGCCACTGGCACTCTCCGTCATAATTGGTATTGCAGCCGATGTTGTTACATGGGTACCCCGCCATCATTTTTTCCTTTTCTCTAAGGGTTTACCTGGCTGTTTCATTTCACACGCACAGGGGTCATTTTCCCGCAGTGCCGACACTTTACCCGATGCTTTTCTTTATATTTCTGATACCACTTTTTATAGCTGGCGATCCGATGTACAAACCTGCTTTCTTCCGTACAAATCCGGTAAAGAGCGTTCATAGGGTTTAACCGTTCGCCGCAGTCTCGGCACTCTACATATTCAAGATCTGGGTCAACCACTATGGCCTTGTGCTGGCAACCGGAATATTTCAGGCGCTTTTCAGACAAACAGATGATGTTTGAGGGCTGTTCTGATATTTCTGATTCCATCATCCTTCCCCTTCCGGCATGACAGCATTGGGGCAGTCCACCTGCAGGGCGTTGCATGGCTTAGCTTCATGCGGGCAGTTGCAGCAGGCGGCCTTAACTTTTTCCCAAATGGCTTTCACATCTGCCGCCACGGCTTCGGTATCGATGCCGTCCCTGGCCGCTTGCTCCAGTATCTCATCGTCGGACATCTTGAGGATAGCCTCGATCTCAGGCTCAAACTCTCGGATCACAAGCTCCCGGCCATCTTCCAGGACAATGGAACCGTGCTGTCGTCCATGGCCGCAGCAACTTGCCACGGTTGTGATGTTGGCTGCGTTCAGGGCTGTGACCAGGTCTGCGATGCAAACATCGATCTCCTGCCGGCGGCCTGATATGGGCATTGGAACCTGACACGTATACTCACCCGGTGCACAGCATTTATTTGGTTTTTCCATGGTCTGATTTTCTCCTTTCGACAATGTAAAGTTAATGTATAGGTTTGCTAAAAGTGGCACTTTCTAAGGGTTTCCCCGATAGACATGTTGCCGCCGGGGTGATATGCACTTACTCAGGGCCTACTTCTAACTGGTGTGAGCCCCTGAATCTTGGCCCCGGGAGATCGGCTCCCGGGGTCATTCTTTTTCGGCAATGGGCAGTCCAAACAAACCCATCTGCGTTTCTACCCGCCCCACCGGCAACTCAAAATCCACATCAAAAAAATTTAGTTTACCGGCACAAGGGTGGAAATCAATCGGTGTCGGCCTGGTAAAAACAAATCCATACGGGCCGGCGAACCACGGCGACGGATGATTCATGACGCAATCTGTCATGGTCACCGTGCCGATGATCCCACCTCGGAGATCCCGGGCAGCTTCTACCTGATCTTTGAGATGTGGGAACCGGTCCAAGATCCAGGCCGCCCCGTCTTTATCCCAGGTTTGACTGGAGTGGATAGCCAGGGGGCCGCGGTATGATCGTTTGTATGTCCGGTTTTCCACCGGCTTGTACCCCAGGATGATCATGCTGGCCCAGGGCTGCCGGATTGATAGTGCTTTCATCAGAAACCATCCTCGTCATATGCCCGGGTCTTGTCTTCCAGCAGCTGGCTTGCCTCCCACGCTTGGATCGGCCTGGGGTGAAAAGCTTTAGCCGCTGCTGTTGCGGTTTCCTCATCGGTGAAGGTGAGGCAGTAAATAGCGCCCTGGCCGTAGCACTTTGTGAATGCCGGCCGATTTTCCATGGCAGGGACATCCACCCGGACAAAATTGCATCCACCGATAGTTTGTTCAGATACGAGCCCGGCGATTTTGTTATGGCCGAAAAGCTCTACGATTGCCCATTGTTCAAATTCTTTTCCTGTTTCCATAGGGAACTTAATCTCCTCTTAAGCGGATTGAAATTCACCGGGGAATTCAGTCACATTTAAAGCTTCTGGGATGGTTATTTTATTTGGATTGACGCCGGCCATCTGCTTCATGAAAAAGGGAATTTTCCATTCCTCACAATCCCGCTTCAAAGTTTCCGCCCAAATAGTTTCCATAGGCCGGAACCCAGGGCCGGATTCTCCACCACAGATAACCCAATCAGGACTGAGTATTAACCAGTCATCGTTAAGGCGCACAGGGCCTAGCATGGGTTCAACTGATAAAAATTTTGTGACAGGAAAGTCCATTATATGAGCCCACCGGTGGTCTGCCATTTCCTGGTTCTCTGCTGTAATTCCGAGCCATACGTTTGGCATGGGCCAGTCCTCCGGCAGGCATTCCCGGATACGTTCCGGCCGCTTAGTCAGGATTTGGTATGTCAGGTGTGGAGTCTGCCGGATAATCTCCCAGGCATCCGGGCGCCAGGCGTCGGCTTCCTCGAGGAAGAAATCAGACCAACTGCAGGTGAAGACCTTCGCTGGATCTTTCCAGGTTAGGGGCTTATTGAATGTGGCCCGGGCTGACCTGTGGATATCGGAAGCATCCTGTCCATAACGTTTCTTATCCCGGAACATATAGCAGTTCTTGCACCCGGGGCTCACCTTCCGGCAGCCCTGCCACGGGTTCCAGGTATGGTCTGTCCATGCTATTTCTGAGTTCTTGCCCATGATCACCCCTCCTTGCGCCCGGCCGGAACCGGATTTGACGCCCGGTGAGCAGGACAGGTCTCGTCACACGGACCACCGCACACGCTCAAGCCTATACATTTTTCCTCATCACCAATGCCGAACGCTTCCCGGCAGTCCTCACAAATCCCTGGCACATCAATCGCTTTTTCACACCCGGGACACACCATCTGCGGACCTGATATCATTGCCATGCTATTCCTCCTTGTGCTATGTGTACGTGTCTGAAAAACCAGACGAAATCTTAATTTGTGACCCCGGTGGGATCGGCCTGCCGGGGTCGATTTTTCCAGCCATCATGCCTATTCCGGAAACCCACAGTCTTTGCAGACCCATTTGTCATTTTTTAGCCTGAATTCCCTATCCCCCTTGCAAGCGCAGGTCCTTCTACTCTGGGATGCCTCGGCTTGAATTATGGCCGTTTCCAGGATGGCCGCACTGATGATGTCATCAACCATTCTTTCTACAGTCCCGGAGGAAAAACCCTTCGGAATATTAAACAGCTTAGATGCACTGTCCTTTGCAGACGCACGTAAATTAGCGGCTTCAGCCTTTGCTTTTTCAAGATCCATAAGTCCTCCATATCCGGTATATTATTGATTTACGTAAATGGGTTTGCTGGCGCTGCTGGATCGAGTTCTTGAATCTTTTTCCATACCAGATTGAATTCTTTTCGTGCCTTGTAAATCTCCGGTCTTATATGCTCTGCGAGCGCTCTGCCACATGACATATCGCCAAAAGCCATTGCTTTTTGATAAAGAATTTTAGCTTTTTTCTTGAGTTTATTTAGTTCTGACAATTGATCCCTCCTGTCCATTTTATGCCCTGTTATCGCGTGTGTTTACCACGGCTCTATATTGTGTATTTCAAACTCGTATTCACATTCGTCGCAGATCACTTTGTCACCCTTCAGGTCGTCCCATTTGTTGTTGAAAATCGGCTCGGAATAAACCTGGTCGTCGTCATAACCGTTTTCAGCCAGGTCGAGTTCTTCACCGCATTTCGGACAATCAATATGGAAGTGCCATTCAATCTGCAGTACGTTTTCAACTGCCGCCGCCCGGTCTTCCTCTTCTCTTTCACGGGCCTCATCCTGCATTCGTTCCATCATTTCCCCAAAGGATTCGTTCATTTCTTCCTCTGTTTCAAATTCCTGTATGGCCATGATATTTCCTTTCCCGGCTGGGCCGGTTTATAAATCTAAAAAAGTTGCGGCTCCGAATTCTGGATCCTGCGCCGAGACTTGAGAACATATTTCTCTGTTATCCTGATTGTTTGTTTTACCTAAATTCAACCCCATTGCCTGGCCATGGCCGCAGCGATTCCGGGGAATGTTGCTGATCTGATTTTCCATCTGTCCTTGTCCGGCCGCACCGCCTCAGTGAAATGAATGGCCTTTCCATCCGGACGGTAATAAGCCGGCTCAACATCCACATGGGTTTTGTTCATGAAAAGAGTATCCTCAGCTGCGTGATCAAGCGGAGCCAGATCCACCAACCAGAGGCAGGTGCGTTTTTTAAAAGGATCGCCGAAATAATACGGTTCAATGATCTGGTCTGGCTGCCGGAATACTGAGTTTACGTATCCTACGGGATTTTCAAGACACTTCCGGGGGACCGGTGCTCGGTACAATCTTTTGAAAAATGCCAAGGCCTCTTCCCGCTTCTCTGCCCGCCCTGGAGCGTTCCAGTGTCGGTTGCCGGCATAGGTCAGATACGTGCACGGGGGATGGGCAATCATCAGGTCCCAACCGTCCCCGATAATATCGAAAATATCACCTTGGTAATGCGGCCCCGGGGAATCCGTCGGCAGCAGGTCGCAGGACATTGCATCGTGGCCTTTCTTCAGGAAAGCGTCCCGGACCCGGCCGGAGTATTCGCATGCTACCAGGACTCTCATAAACCAACCTCCTGGGAGGCATATTGCCATCCGGTGATATTTGAGTTACGATCCTGGCAAATTTTCAATCTGTGTTTCTGGAGGTACTGATGGAAAAGGTTCTCTATGCTCTTCTTGGTGTTATAGTTGGCCAGGTGCTTGGTCACTATACAGCTATCTGGAGAAGCAAAAGATTTAGATATGAAACTGCGGTTGATAAATTTCGGTCCATTGTTATTGCAGAGTCTATGAACTCTGATATGGCCTCCATAGATTACTCGCCAGAAAATTGTGAGAAGCTGATTAAAAGCTTTATAACAGTTCAAAATGCCGCATTCGAATTTTCGTTTATTCTGGACCAGAAAAAAGCGGATTCTTTTAGAGATAAGACCTCTGAACTCTATTCTGACTTTTTTAAATTGGAGGAAATGGACTTTGTTGAGATGCAGCACTCTATTAAAAGGCAAACATACGAATTGCTTTATTTCACAGAAGAGGGCGATGTAAAGCTGCGCGAAAAAGTCCATAAAGCCCGCCTCTTGATCGAGACCTTTTTCAGAAAAATGATTAAGTGTCGCTATTGATTTCATCAGAACATCTCAACTGGGTTTCTTCCGGGGCATCCGTCTCCTTGCCCCGGAAGCATTCACACCAGACCCCGTCAAAGTTTTCGACGAGTTCCACCCTGTATCCTTGCTTTTTGTATTTCCGCATAGCGTTTGACCAATCCTTATCAAGGGCGGCAAACTCAGCAACGGCGACAGAAAACGGCTTGTCGCAATCCTTGCAGAACACACAGACCACTTTTTTATCTTCGGTTTCGCTCATGATTTAGCCTTTCCCCAGGGGGAGGTTTATTACATATTAAGATGATTCTTTAGTCTGCCGCCGATGCCCGGATTTCCAGTTGG
>CAJWHT010000151.1 GCA_913041495.1 uncultured Desulfobacteraceae bacterium
ACGAGTTCGGCAAGCTCGACATCATCGTCGCCAACGCGGGAATCGGTAACGGCGGTCAGACGCTGGACAAGACTGGTGAGCCCGACTGGGATGACATGATCGGGGTGAACCTGTCCGGGGTGTGGAAGACGGTGAAAGCCGGTGTGCCGCACATCCTGGCCGGGGGCAACGGCGGCTCGATCATCTTGACCAGCTCGGTCGGCGGCCTGAAGGCCTACCCGCACACAGGGCACTACGTTGCCGCCAAGCACGGTGTGGTCGGATTGATGCGCACCTTCGCCGTCGAGCTCGGGGCACAGAACATCCGGGTGAACTCGGTGCACCCGACCAACGTGAACACCCCGCTGTTCATGAACGAACCGACGATGAAGCTGTTCCGCCCCGATCTGGAGAACCCGGGTCCGGAAGACATGAAGGTGGTCGGCCAGCTCATGCACCCCCTGCCGATCGGCTGGGTGGAGCCCGAGGACATCGCCAACGCGGTCTTGTTCCTCGCCTCCGACGAGGCACGCTTCATCACGGGGGTGACATTGCCGGTGGACGGCGGCAGCTGCCTGAAGTGACGACGTCGGCGGAGTTGTCCATACCACAGGGCTGGGATGCGATCACGCCTTCCTGGATGACTTCGGTTCTGGCGCAGCATTTTCCCGGAGCAGTGGTCAGTGACGTCCGAGTCGCGCTCCGCGATGACGGCACGAATCGCCGGGCGCGGCTGGCGGTGACGTACTCCGCCGGCGCGGGGCCGGCCACGGTGTTCGCCAAGGCGGTCGACCCTGCCCACGCCGATCTGGTCGCGCTCACCAGCGGGCTTTATCATGAACCGCGGCTGTTCTCGTGCGGTGTGACGTTGCCGCTCGATCACCCCACGGTGTACGCGGCGGTCATCGACGAGGAACGGCGCGATTTCCTGATGGTGATGGAAGACGTCGTCGCGCGCGGCGCCGACCCACGCGACTCCACCAGACCGATGACCGTCACGCAGGCGACTTCGGGGGTGCGGGGGTTGGCGCGATTGCACAGCCGGTTCTGGGGACAGCGGCTCACCGGGCACCCCGCCCTGGGCTGGGTCGAGCCGTTCGTCGCCTTCGCCGGGCTGGAGTACGCCCCGTTGCACATCGCGCACGAGCGTCTGGGCGACACCGTCCCCGCCGAGATCATCGCCCTGTCCGGCTCGGATCTGTTCGTCGATGTCTGGGCCCGCTACATCGGGTCGCTGCTCACGTCGGCACCGACTCTGCTGCACGGAGACCCACACATCGGCAACACCTATGTGCTGCCGGGTGACGACGTCGGGTTCCTGGACTGGCAGATGGTGCGGCGGGGAAGCTTCGGACTCGACCTCGGCTACTTCCTGCAGGGTGCGTTGCCCGTCGAGGCCCGCCGCGACGCGGAACGAGAGTTGCTCGGCGAGTACCGCGACGCGCTGGAGCTACCCGCTGAGGAGGTGCCGTCGGCAGACGACATCTGGCTCGCCTACCGCGCATCGGTCGCGCACGGTCTGGCGATCTGGATGGCCACGCTATCCGGAGGTGACGCCTGGCAACGGGCCGACATCTGCCTGGCCTTCGCGCAGCGCTACGCGGCGGCGTTCGTCGACCTGGAGACATCGGACGCGTTGAACACACTCTGCGACTGACGAATTCCACCGAATTTCCGATGATCATGATGTTCGGGTGGTTGCATGTCTGTCCATGAAGCGGCTCAACGGCATGGATGCCATGCTGTTGTACAGCGAGACCCCGAACCTGCACACCCACACGCTGAAGGTCGCGATACTCGATGCGTCGGGCTACGCGGGCGAGGACGGAGCGCCCTATGGGTTCGAGGCCTTCCGCCGGACGGTCGCGCGCCGGCTGCATCTGCTGGACCCGCTGCGCTACCGACTGGTCGACATACCGTGGCACCTGCATCACCCGATGTGGCTGCCGGACTGTCCGGTGGACCTGGACTATCACCTTCGTCGGGTCCGGGTCCCCGGCCCCGGCGGGCGCCGTGAACTCGACCGGGTGATCGGCGAGATCGCCAGCACGCCGCTGGACCGCAGCAAGCCGTTGTGGGAATTTCACTTCGCCGAGGGCATGGCCGACCAGCGATTCGCCCTGATCGGGAAGGTGCACCACACCCTCGCCGACGGGGTGGCCTCAGCCAATCTGCTTGCCCGGCTGATGGATCTGTCCGGCGACGAGCAGGACGAACGTGATGATCCGCCGGCCAGCTGTGATGCCCCGTCCGACGGGGAACTACTCAAAGAGGCCCAGCTGGACCACTTTCAGAACATCGCCGAGCTGCCGAGACTGGTCGCCGACGCGGCGCGGGGACTCACCCGGCTGCGGCGGCGGTCCCGCCAGCGTCGCGCTCACCCGGATCTGGCCAAACCCTTCAATGCCCCGCCCACGTTCCTCAACCACGTCGTGTCACCGGTCCGCACATTCGCGACGGCGTCCCTGTCACTGGCCGAGGTCAAGGAGACCGCCAGGCACCTGGGCGTGACCTTCAACGACGTCGTACTGACCGTGGCCGCCGGACTGCTTTTTGTGTTTGCCTTGAACACGGACTTTTTTCTTGAAGGTTTCTCTGTAGGCAACCTTGGGGGTGGCAATGTCCATGCCCACGTTGAACTTTCTCTGGATCTTTTCAGCCGTAATCTCGATGTGAACCAGACCGCGGCCGGAAAGGATGGTTTCCCGGGTTTCTTCGTTCCGGGTCAGTTCAAGGCCGGGATCTTCTTCAAGAATCTTTCTGATGGCCTCATGAATCTTGTCTTCATCGCTCTTGGATTTGGGAGAAATGGCAAAGGAGATACAGGGCGGCAGGGCCTTGGGTGCCGGAATCTGGATGTCCTGGCCGGCGGTAATGGTATCGCCGGTAAGGGTTTCCTTGAGTTTGGCAACCGCAACGATGGCGCCGGGTACGGCACCGCTAATGGGTTTCTGCTCGCTGCCGGCAATCTCCAGAAGCTGGGAGAATCTCTCTTTGGCGTTTTTGGTGATGTTCTTGATGTTGCCGTCCTTGCCCAGGGTACCTGCGATCACCCGGAACAAGGAGAGACGTCCGGCGTAGGGATCCACGATGGTGGCAAATACATAGCCGACGAATTCTCCGTCGGGGTCCGGTGCGACTTCCACATCATTGCCGTCGGCGTCCTTTGCGATCCAGGCACCGCGGTCAAGCGGGGAGGGCATGTAATCGTTGATGAAGTCAAAGACGACATCCACACCGATCATTTTGGCAGCTGAAGCGGCAATGGCCGGATAAAACTCCGCACCAAGCACGCCTGTGCGGAAGGTGGCTTTCAGTTCCTCTTCGGTAAGCTCTTCACCTTCCAGATATTTTTCAAGCAGATCGTCGTCGAGTTCGGCAACGTTTTCCACGAACTCTTCCTTGGCCGCTTCAATATCATCGGCCATGTCTGCGGGAATGTCTATTTGAGTGGGTTTTCCATCTGCATCGTACTCATAGGCCTTGCCTGAAACGATGTTCACCAGGCCCTTGAAATCCTCTTCACTGCCGATGGGGTAGCAGACCGGGATGACTTTCTTTTTCAGTGCGGTCTGGCATGCCTCAACGGCCGTGGCAAAGTCTGCTCTCTCACGGTCCAGCTTGTTGATGACTACAAATCCGGGCAGGTTGTATTGAATGGCGGATGCAGCAGCCTCTTCGGTCATGGCTGAGGGGCCGCCGACGCCGTCAATGACAAAGGCCATGCTGTCGGCTACGGGAAAACAGGTTTTGGCGGCTGAGAAGAAATTCTGATCACCCGGCGTATCCATCAAAGTGATTGTATGCTTGTTGTGGGTGTATTTAATGAATGATGTGTTGATACTCTGCTGTTTTTTGGTTTCTTCAGGCTGGAAATCCATAACGGTATTTCCTTCTTCAACCTTACCAAGGCGTTTGGTCACCCCGGCTTTAAACAGCATAGCCTCAGCAAGAGTAGTCTTGCCTGCACCTCCATGACCCGCAAAGGCCACATTTCTCATGGTTTTGATTTCTTCGCTCATTACCGCTCCTATTCAATCGTTAATAGAAATCCCATAGGGGGTTAATAAAAAACTAATAAACTTTACAGGATTTTTTTTATTATTCCAGTGTTATTTTATTTTTTTTTAAATTCAAGGTGAATAATATACTCCTCATTCCCCTTGGGACCCAAAATCGGAGAGGTTACAACCTCCTTGACACCATACCCCCGGGTGTCAAAAAACTGTCGAATATCCGTCACAACCTGCTGCCGGATCAAAGGATCCTTCACAACACCACCCTTGCCGATATGTTCCTTTCCGGCTTCAAACTGCGGCTTGATCAGGGCCAGAATCTGGGTCCCGTCCCGCATGAATTTCTCCGCCGAGGGAATCACTGTTTTCAATGAGATAAACGAGGTGTCCGCCACCACCATATCCATTGGTTCGTTGATCTTTTCATAGGCGAGATGACGGATGTTGGTCCGTTCGATGACCACCACCCGCTCATCCTTGCGCAGGGACCAGTCCAACTGGCCGTATCCCACATCCACGGCAAACACCTTTGCGGCGCCGTTTTTTAAAAGGCAGTCCGTAAACCCGCCGGTGGAGGCCCCGATATCAAGGCAGACACAGTCTTTGGCCGACACCGGAAATGTGGCAAGCGCCTTTTCAAGCTTGAGGCCTCCCCGGCTGACGTAAGGATGGTCCGCAGCTTTCACCTTGATAGCCGCATCGGCGCTGACCTGGGCACCCGGCTTGTCCGCCACCATGTCGTTCACCAATACTTTACCGGACATGATCATGGTCTTGGCACGGTCCCTGGAACGGATCAGGCCCCGTTCCACCAGGAGCAGATCCAGCCGTTTCTTGCCCGGTTTATATTTTCCGGGTTTACCCTTTGCCATTGAGCTTACGCCCTGCAGTTACGATGGCCGGAGCATCAATACCATGGTCTTTGCGAAGCTGGGCCTGGGGCCCGTGGGCCACAAAGGTGTCGCCGATGCCGATCCGTTTGACACAAATCCCGGCAAGGCCGTTTTCGCAAAACAATTCAAGAACGGCGGAACCAAAGCCCCCGGCCAGCACATGTTCCTCAACGGTAATCACTTTTCCGATGGCCTTTGCCTTTTCAAGGAAGAGGGCATCGTCCAGGGGTTTGACAAACCTGGCATTGATAACTGTGGCCTCGATTCCCTGGGAAGCCAGGGTTTCTGCGGCTTCAAGGGCGTCGTTGGCCGGCCGGCCGGCAGCGATAATGAGCAGGTCGTCTCCCTCACGGAGCACCTGTGCCTTGCCTATCTCAATGGGCCGTGCTTCCGGATCGATTTCCACGCCCTGGCCGTTGCCCCTGGGGTACCTGAGGGCAACCGGACCGTCATGGTCAATGGCGGTCCGCATCATCCGGGCCAGTTCATTTTCATCCATGGCCGCCATCACTGTCATATTGGGCATGGCCCTGAGATAGGAATAGTCGAACAGTCCATGGTGGGTGGGGCCGTCCTCACCCACGATACCGCCGCGGTCCAGGGCAAAGACCACGGGATGACGGTCAATGCAGACGTCGTGGAGGATCTGGTCGTAGGCCCGCTGCAGGAAAGTGGAATAAATGGCCACCACGGGCTTGGCCCCTTTGGAGGCCAGGCCGGCAGCAAAGGTAACGGCATGCTGCTCTGCGATACCCACATCAAAGAAACGTTCGGGGAACTCCTGTGAGAAGCGGGTCAGCCCCGTGCCTTCGGGCATGGCGGCCGTAACGGCGACGATCTTTTCATTTTCCTTGGCCAACCGGATCATGTACTCGCCGAACACGCTGGTGTAGGAAGGAATTTTTCCGGCGGTTTTATTGCTTTTGCCCGTATCCACGGCAAAGGCGCCCACACCGTGGAAATAAACGGGATTCTTTTCCGCAGGCGCATATCCCTTGCCCTTTGTGGTGGTGACATGGAGCAGCACCGGGGAATCCGGGTTCCGTATGTTGGTCAGGATATCGATGAGATGATCCAGGTTATGGCCGTCTATGGGCCCGAAATAGTCAAAGTTGAACGCCTCAAACAGCATCCCGGGGGTGACAAACGTCTTAAAGGATTCTTCCCAACGTTTTGCCCAATCGTACATGTCATCCCCGATTTTAGGCACGGATTTCAGAAACTGGCCGAACTGGTTTCGTAAATTCTGAAGAGACTTGTTGGAAAAGGTCCGGGACAGGTAGGAAGACAGCGCCCCCACATTGGCCGAGATGGACATATCGTTGTCATTGAGAACAACGATGAGTTTGCGCTTCAGGTCGCCCGCCTGGTTCAGCCCCTCATAGGCCAGTCCTGCGGTGAGCGACCCATCGCCGATCACCGAGATCACATCGGAGGCATCGTTGTTCAGGTATTTGGCATAGCAGATGCCTAACCCTGCTGAAATAGAGGTGGACGAATGTCCCACCGTAAACCCGTCGTAGGGGCTCTCCTTCATCTTGGTGAATCCGGATATCCCCTTGTACTGACGCAGCGAATCAAAATCATCGTTACGGCCGGTCAAAAGTTTATGGGCATAGGCCTGGTGCCCCACATCCCAGACCAGGGTGTCTTCGGGAACATCAAATACATAGTGGAGGGCCAGGGTCAGTTCCACCGCTCCGAGGCTTGAGGCAAGGTGTCCGCCGTTTTTAGAAACCACCTCGATTATTCTGTGGCGGATTTCCTGGGCCAGAATTTCCAGGTCCTTACGGGAGAGTTTTTTCAGGTCCGCCGGTGTGTTGATTGCGTTAAGAAAATTCAAATATCACCTTTATCTTATATATACGGTGCTGCCACCGATTATCATTTTGTCTGCATCACCGCTTCCGGTTGATGATATAGTGGGCAATGGCCCTCAGTGGATCTGCCTTTTCATCAAACTGGCGGTCAAGTGCATCGATCGCCTGTTCGATCAATTCCCGGCCAAAGGCTTTTGACTCGTCCAGTCCGATGATGGCCGGAAAGGTCATCTTGTCATGGAGTGCGTCAGATCCCGCCGCCTTTCCCATAATTTCCGGGTCTCCCTCGACGTTGAGGATATCATCCATGACCTGGAAGGCCAGGCCGATGGCCTCTGCATAGGTGATCAGGGCGGACAGGGCAGGGGGGGAGGCGTTTGCCCCCAGGGCGCCGGCTTCCACGCTGACCCGGATCATTGCTCCGGTCTTGTGCCGGTGTATCTTCTTTAGATGGGCAAGGCGTTGGTCTTTATTCCCCAATTCGGAGGGTGCCATGGTCTCCGCCTGCATATCGAGCATCTGCCCTTCAACCATGCCCCGGACCCCGGCAGCTTCCGAAATTTTTTCCACAAGTGTCAGCCGGGTGGCGGCATCCGGACAGCACTCAAACAGCCGGTCAGCGGCCGCCAGCACATGAAAGGCCTGGGTTAGCAGGCCGTCTCCGGCCAGAATGGCCGTGGCTTCGGAAAACTTCTTGTGGCAGGTGGGCAGCCCCCGGCGCAGGTCGTCATCATCCATGGCCGGCAGGTCGTCGTGGATCAGGGAATAGGTATGAATCATCTCTATGGCGCAGCAGGCGGGCAGGGCGGCCAAGGGATCACCGCCGCAGGCCTCAGCCGCGGCCATGGCCAAAACCGGCCGGACACGCTTGCCCCCGGCCATGAGGGAATGGGTCATGGCACAGGTCAGCTCCAGATCCCGGGTGAAACTGCCCAGTATCCGTTCCAGCGCCGATTCCACCAGTACACGGTTTTGTTTCAGATAATCTGCAAGGTTGAATTGGTTCATTCGTTTTATATCTACTCAGGCGGGGTTTCCGCTTCAAACAGGGTTTCTTTGGGTTCTCCGGTACTTGTACGGGACAACTGGGTGATTTTTTTCTCCGTTTTATCCAGAATATCCAGGCAGAATTTGGTTTGGGCAATCCCAGTTTCGTATTTCTTCACAGCCTGCTCCAGGGTTAACTCCCCGGATTCCATCTCCCGGACGATATCCTCCAGCTGTGCCAGCGCGGATTCAAATGTCTTTTTTGCCATATCGGTTTTGTCTCTGTCTCTTTTGCCTAAGCCTTAAATCTGTGATTAATGATGGTTTATTCAGGCGATTCGACCCGCGTCACCAGCCTTCCTTTTGCCAGTATAATTTCAACCCGGTCATCCGTTGACACCGTGTCTGCGTCCGTAACCACCCGGCCATTGCCAAGCTCACGGGTGATACTGTATCCCCGGTCCAAAATCGCTGCGGGATTGAGCGTGTCAAGGCGGGCGGAAAGCTCTCGCAACCGGGCAGCACCTGTGTCCGTATACCTGGTCATGGCCATATCAATAGCCCCCTTAAGGTCTGTCACCTGCTTGGCTTTTTCCCGGATCCTGGAAATCGGCAGGGAGTTTTCCAGGGTCCGCCGCAGCCAGAACAAACGTTCGCGATCCCTTGACACCTTTCGATCCATGGCAGCATGAAGTCTGTTTTCCGCATCTTCGATCCGGAATCTGAAGTCATCCACCACCCGGGCCGGGCTTTTGAGCCGGCCGCCCAGCTCGCTAAGGCGGTCTTTCAAGAGCCTGATCCGTTTTTCCATGGCCGTATTCAGGGCTAAATTCAGGCGGTTGACTTGCTGTGCCAGCGCCTGCTGGTCCGGCAGTACCATTTCAGCGGCAGCCGACGGGGTAGGGGCCCGAAGATCGGCAACAAAGTCCGCGATGGTAAAATCTATTTCATGACCAACCCCTGTAATGACGGGGATTTCAGACTCGTATATTGCACATGCAACTGTCTCTGTATTAAAGGCCCAGAGATCCTCTATGGAACCGCCGCCTCTGGCCAGAATGATGACATCTGATGTCTTCATCCGGTTCACCAGCCGTATGGCCGCTTCGATCTGGGCTTCGGCGGTTTCCCCCTGGACTTTCACCGGAACGATTTCAAGGCGGCACCCCGGAAACCGCCGGGTGGCCACATGGATGATATCCCGGACTGCGGCACCGGTGCCCGAAGTTATCACGGAAACCTTTCCGGGTAAAAATGGCAGTGTTTTTTTATGGGCCGGATCAAACCAGCCCAGATCTGCCAGCTTTTTTTTCAAGGCGTCAAAAGCCTGTTGAAGAGATCCGGCGCCCGCAGGCTCCATATGCTCGAAAATCAGCTGATACGAGCCCCGGGGTTCGTACAGGGAGATCCTTGCCATGCCGGTTATTTTCATACCGTTTTCAGGCCGGAACTGAAGACGCCGCTTCTGGTTTTTAAACATTACGCATGAGATGACGGCATTGGTGTCTTTGAGGGAAAAATAGGAGTGGCCTGAAGCCGGGGTTACGAAGTTTGACACTTCTCCGGTTATCCAGAGAAAAGGATAACGTTCCTCCAGCAGGGACTTGATTTCCCTGGTGAGGCGGCCAACGGTATATGTGCGCCCATCCTTGTTTTGTGCCGGCATCTTCTTCTTTCCAGAGCTAAATAGCAAAGTTTATACTTATAAAATGAATGTCACCGGAAAGTCAATGCCGGAAAGTGACGGCGTTGCAGGATCAGGACCGGGCAGAAAGCCGTATTTATAATTCCCCTATTTCCAATGAACATTTAATGTCCGATAATATATATTATGTAAACTTTTATTATTTACCAGATGAAAAAGCAGATTCAGCAAAGGCACGACCCGCCCCTCAAATCATGTATAACCAAATTGTAATCTTGAATTCTACCCTGCCCGTGTTATATTACGGGCAATATCAACTTGTGACCCAACGCATAACCCGGAGGAATTTTACTCATGAATGCAAACACGTCCTTTCAACAAACCGGCGCTGTCACCAGAGTCAACGCCTTTATCAGAAGCACCTATAATTGGATGACCATCGGTCTGGTGGCCACCGGCCTGACATCGTTTTTTGTCTCCGAAAGCCCGGCGCTGCTCCAGATCATGTTCGGCAACCCCATTATGCCCATCGCCATGTTCATCGGCCTGATTGTTCTGTGCGGCTTTCTTGGCGCCAGAGTCCATAAGATGCAAGCCAGCACGGCCACCGGACTTTTTGTCACCCTCACCGTGCTTTACGGTGTCTGCCTGGCCCCGATCTTCCTGGCTTATACCAAGGCATCCATTGCATCAACCTTTTTCATCTGTGCCGCCACATTCGGCTCCGCCAGCATCTACGGCATGGTGACCAAAAAAGATCTCACGGGCATGGGGCAGTTCCTGATGATGGGCTTGATGGGCATCATTATTGCCATGATCATCAATATCTTCATCGGCAGTTCAGCCATGCAGACCATCATTTCAATGATTGCCGTCGTACTTTTTACAGGCCTGACTGCCTATGACACCCAGAAACTTCGTTCCATGGCACTGACCATGCCTGACAATGCCACCGGCGCAATGATCAGGAAAGGCGCCATCATGGGCGCCCTGAGCCTCTACCTGGACTTCATGGGGCTCTTCGTTCACCTGCTCCAATTGCTGGGTGTTGCCAGAGACTAACCTGTCACCCTTCGCTTAAACACCAAAGGGCTGGTTTCCGAATCGTTATTCGGAAACCAGCCCTTTTTATTTGTCTGCAACAATCCTTATAAATTGTATTTACATGTTATCCCGGATGGCCTGACAGATCCTCTCACAGCTCTCGCGTGTAACCTCCTCCTCAGGCCCCTCGACCATGACCCGAAGCAAGGGCTGGGTTCCGGAGTACCGGACAAGCACCCTGCCCTGGTCCCCCAGATGTTTTTCAACCCCGGCAATGGCATCGGCAATCCCGGGAATCTTCGTGAAATCAGGACGGGAGGCATCCACCTCCACGTTCATCAAAATCTGGGGATATACGGTCATGATATCGGCAAGCCTGGACAACGGCTGGCCTGTGGCCGCCATAACCTCCAGCAACTTGAGAGCGGTCAGCATCCCGTCGCCCGTTGTATGGTCGGCAAGAAAGATCATATGGCCGGAATCTTCACCGCCGATGGTGGCACCAGTTTCTTGCATCCGCTCAAGGACTTTGCGATCCCCCACATCGGTGATTTCATGGTCAATACCCAACGAATTCAAGGCATTGACCAGACCTATATTGCTCATAATTGTACTTACAACTATGTTGTTGTGCAGCCGTCCCTGGGATTTTGAATAATTTGCACAGATCGCCAGAATCCGGTCACCTGTAATTTCCCGGCCCGTGTCATCCACGGCAATCAAGCGGTCGGCATCCCCGTCAAATGCCAGGCCGGCGTCAGCCTTGTTTTTACGTACAAGGTCAGCCAAAGCCTCTGTGTGCTGGGAACCGCAATTGTTATTGATATTGATACCGTCCGGTTCATTATGGATAAATTGCACATCAAAGAGATCCGGATTGAATACCAGGCCGACACATCCGCTTGCGGCCCCATTGGCGGCATCGATGATCAGATTAAGCTTTTCACCGGGTTTCCTGACAGGAAACTTACCCAGCAAAAAATCGGCATAGCGCTCGCAACCATCTGTAATTTCAGATATTACCCCCACCTCACCCCGTGGAACATCCTCCTCTTCCAGGATAAATGACTCAAGTTTTGCTTCCTGTGCATCGGACAGCTTGAGCCCGCCGCGCCTGAAAATCTTAATCCCGTTGTCATAGTAAGGATTGTGTGATGCAGAAATAACGATACCTGCGCCGGCCGTCTCTATCACCGTACTCAAATAGGCCACCCCCGGTGTTGGAATAACCCCTGCAAGCAGTGCATCAACACCCACGGAGGCAATGCCTGCGGCCAGCGCAGCTTCTAGCATCCCGCCTGAAATGCGGGTGTCCCGTCCGATCACCACAGAGGTGTGTCCGGCTTCCAGGGTAAGCATCCCCACGGCCCGGCCGGTTTTCATCGCCATATCACAGGTCATGGGGTAAGTATTCGCCCTGCCCCGGATTCCGTCTGTACCAAATAGCTGTCCCATTTTTTTCCCGATCGTATTTAAGTCTGCGGTTTTGTAATGTTATGCATTCACTGATAACGGATTTATCACTGCATTCTGGATGCCCTCAAGCCAGTTGCTTCCGGCCGTAGCAATCGCAGGTTTCAGCCCCTGGATCACGGTCACATAATCGGTCCCTTTTTCTTGAATGCCTGCCGCAACAGCATCAACTAGCGCATCCGGGGGATCAGGTATGTGTAACATTGAGGACTCGAACAATTGCGCGGCCGTTCCCAGCATATTCAGAACACGTGTATGCTTGTCCAGGGCAGCACCGCCCTGCCCTTTGGCACCCCCGGAAATAATTGCTTTGGAGCGTTCAAGTTTTTCACCGAATGCCGCAAGTCGTTTGATCCGCTCTGCGATACAAATACCAAGATTTTCCTGCAATCCTTTGACTAGTTGTTCTGAAAAAAAATCGGATATAAACAGGGGCCTGATACCGTGATACCATGCCCGCAGAGCAAACAGCCCGCCGATATAGGCCAGGTTGTGATTAAAGATTCTGTCCGGGTTGCTGTAAACACCGGGCTGCCAGGGCAGGGACATGTTCTTAAATCCTCCCCCAAGAATCATTTTATCCTGCTGTTCTTCACTGGCCCGGACCACGGAACCCGCTGCCGTGATACAGCCGAAACCGATGCGCAAGGGTCCCACAAGGCCCCCCTGCCCTCCCAGAAAAACAGGCCGCTGGTTCAGCATGACACCCTGGTGGACATTACCCATCATGGACGGGGTGGCCTTATCCTGGTTCGGGGTGTAGTTGAAGTGGATAAAAGAAGACCCCACCTCGGAATGGTCTTTTCGGCTGGTACCGCCTGCCATCAGGCAGTCGCAAAAATTAATCAGGCTGCCCAGGGTAACAAAGGGAAAGAGGATGGTTTGCTTGAGCCCCACCGTATGAGCGGCATTGGCCTCTTCTTCTAAAATGGTTCCCTTCCTGACGTGGCCGCCGGAACCGTAAACGTTTTTCCCGGCAAATACGGCCTCCTGAAAATAGCCGCCGTGAAGCTTTGAGTCCGGTCCCACCACGGTATTTTCAAGTGTAACCGGTGCCTCATATCCGATGGTTGCCCCATCGGCCACCAGGGTACGTTTTCCGATCAGCTTCGTTCCGCCGTACAGCGTCACCCCGTTTCCTGAAATCCGGTCCGGATCCACGTCATCGGAAATGAATACGGTGGAAGGATTCGGTATGGATACGCCTTTTTGAATGAGTCGGTCTAAGAGTGTCTGAGTCATGGGGTTGGTTTTAGGTGGACTCAAAGGCCTTGTCAAGTTTTTTTGATATTCGGCCCATCCCAGGCAGCAGGGGATGCACCCTGTTCCGGCAAGGGCAGTTTTACGGTAAATACAGTTCCCTGGCCCGGTACGGACGACACCTCCATTTCGCCGCCGTGATCATCCACAACGATGAAATAGGAAACCGACAACCCAAGCCCGGTTCCCCTTTCAAGACCCTTTGTTGTGAAAAAAGGCTCAAACACCTTTTTTCTGATATCCTCGGCCATTCCCGGGCCGTTGTCAGAGATTTCAATAACGGCATGGTCCAATTCGGTAAAAAGCCGAAGTCCAATCACAGGCGATCTGCCCATGGTGTGTTCCGCCATGGCCTCGGAGGCATTTTTCAACAGATTGAACACCACCTGCTGGATTTTACCCTGCTCACAGCAAACCTGTGGCAGATCCGCCGCATATGTTTTTTCGATCCGGATATCCCTGAAATCAAACCTCTTTTTCAGATTGTAATCATTGCGGGCCAGATCAATGGTATCGTCAAGAATTTTTTCCAGCCGGCAGGGCCGCTTTACGGTATCTCCCTTTTTGGCAAAGGTGAGCATATTCTGGATAATCTTTGAGGCCCTGATACCCGAATGGTTGATATTTTCAAGAAGCCGATCCACCCCTCTGTGCTCCATGTATTTGCGGATCACCGGCAGGGACGTTCCCAACTGCTCAGCGGCCTCATGATTTGCCGGCAGGTCTCTGATCAACCTGTTTTGAAGCACCTGGGCGCTCTGGATCATACCGGCCAGGGGGTTGTTGATCTCATGGGCCATACCGGCGGCAAGTCCGCCGACGGACATCATCTTTTCCGTCTGGATGATCAGCTCTTCGGTTTTCTTTCTCTCGGACAAATCCAGGCCAACGCCCCTCACACCGATGGCGCCCTGTTCGGACCAGATCGGGCTGGCGTAAAAGAACACCGGTATAACCGCCCCGTCTTTTCGGATCATCCCGTATTCTCCCTGGATCGTTCGATTGGCCTCACAAACTTTTTCCAGGTCTTTGCGGATACGGTCATGATCAGCTTCATCCACCAGGGCAAGAACGCTCATCCCACTGGTTAAATCCGCCTTGGAATAGCCGGTAAGCGTTACCCCCTGCTCATTGGCATAGGTAATCCGGCCGTCCAGATCCAGTTCAAATATCGTCTGGGGCAGCAATTCAGCCAAATCCCGGAACCGCTTTTCGCTCATCTCAAGCCGGGAGAAACTAAGCTCCAATGCCTCGTTTTTCTGTTCCAGCTTTTCCCGGGTCCTGGCCAGGGAGTTTTTAATGTTGTTGATCCGGTCTGCAAGTCCTAAAGAAATCAGCAGCACATTGGCCAGAATGCCGACCTGTACG
>CAJWHT010000152.1 GCA_913041495.1 uncultured Desulfobacteraceae bacterium
TTCATGGCTGATTGGCAAGAAGTCATATTTGTCAAAAATAAGTGATGCCGGACCGGCCCCGGCTTGTTTTGTCCAAAATGATTCCGCAGCGTTGAAAAAGGCGGCAATGCGGCGTTCTGTTTTACGCGATTCCAGGCAGGCCAGCCCCAGAGGAATGGCCCCACCGGTATCCGGCGTTTCCCCGGGACCTTCCCAGTATACGGCATGGCCGTCATCCACCAGTTTTTGCGACTGATCCTCCCGCATGAGGGCGGCACCGGTACCGGATTTCACCAGTTCTTCAACGATATTTTCATCCACGGCATCTGCGGTTGCCCTGAGGGTCAAGCCGGCCTGATCCAGGCGCTTCTGGAAGGCCTGGTGAAACGGGCAGGCATGGCGGGTCCAGACCCAGGGCAGCGCCACCAGGCCGGCCAGGTCGGTATGGACATGGCCTTCCGCCAGGGATGCCGGCAGGACCACCCGTATCCGGGTACCGGAAACGGGCAGGGAAAATATCTCCGGGGTTCCGAACGCCCCGAAGTGGAACCCGAGATCAATGCTGCCCTGCCTCAGCAGATCCGGTGTTGAAAAGGTCTGGGTTTCAATATAGGTCAAAGAGATATTGGGCAGGGTCTCGGCAATCCACCGGGTCAGGCCGGACAGCTTGAGATACCCCGGATCCGTATTGATCCCGATGTTCAGATTGCCGGTCAGGGTTTGCCTTAGCATCTCTGCCTCCCGGGTCATGTCACCTGCAACCCGGTCCAGTTTTTTGGCAGACGCCAGTAAATGTTCCCCTTCCTGGGTCAGGGCCATCCCCCTGGAACTTCTTTGGAACAGGGCAATGCCCAGTTCCGTTTCCAGGGCCTTGATCTGGGCGGATACGGCCGAAGGGCTCTGGTGGGTATTTTTGGCAGCCCGGGTCAGGTTGAGGGCGTCTGCCACGGCAATGAAGGATCTGATCTGATAAAGCTCCATATATTCTCCGGCGTTCGGAATTTTGGAACGCTGTGTCCCGTTAATGCCCATAGACAATAAAGGGTAAGGGGTGATAATTCAACGGTAAATTAAACCCGAACCGATCCCTATTGAGGAGGAGACATGGAGACATATACTAAATTGGCAAAAGAGATGGGCATGGCCAACGCCCTTTTGATATCCCCGGATGACATGGTTTTTGATATCCGCACCCTGCTCAAATGCCACTGGGGCTGCGAGAACCACGACAATACAAGCTACAAATGCCAAAAAAGGGATACGGCCCCGGCCGATAGGATGGCCATGGTAAAGGCCTACAAGAGCATCCTTATGATCCACGGCCATTCCGGGCGGGACGTGAGCCGCACGGCTCTTGAGATAGAACGCAGGGCCTTTCTGGACGGCCATCACCTGGCCTTTGCCATACGCTATTGCAACCTGTGCAAAGCCTGCGCGGTGGACGAAGGCAACCCCTGTGTCCAGCCCTTGAAAGTCCGGCCCTGCGAGGCGATATTCGGAATTGACGTATACCGGACGGCGGCCCGTTTTAACCTGCCCTGTTATCCGCTGAAGGATGAGAAAGAGACACAGAACCGCTACGGGTTTGTCTGTATTGACTGAACTTGATTTTTAAGGCCCGATAAAAATAACCAGATCGCATTTGAAGAGGAAGAAACCCGTGAAAATTCAACTCATCAGAAACGCCACCATGAAAATAACCCTGTCCGGGAAAACCATCCTGACCGACCCCATGCTGCTGCCCAGACACGGCATTGAATCCTTTGCGGGCAATGAAAAAAATCCTGTGGTGGAACTGCCCCTGCCTGTGGCGGATATCCTTGCAGACGTGGATATGGTGCTGGTTTCCCATGTTCACCGTGACCACTTTGACGACGGTGCAAGACAATTTCTGCCAAAGGATATCCCCCTTTTCTGCCCGCCGGAATACGCGGAACAGATCCGGCAGGACGGTTTCAGCGAAGTTACGGCCATAGAGGACGGCCTGGTCTGGGAGGGCATCCGGATTTCCCGGACACCGGGCATCCATGCCGGGAATAAAAAATGGCAGGATATTTTGGGACCGGTGTCCGGTTTCCTCTTCCGGACCGATAAAGACCCTGTGGTATACTGGCCCGGGGACACCATTCTGTATGATGAGGTAGAATCTCTTATCCTCGCGGAGAAGCCGGACATTATCTTACCCCACGGCTGCGGCGCTGTCCTGGAAGACAGCGGCCCCATTGTCATGGACGGTCACATGGTGATCCAAATCTGCCGTCTTGCGCCGGAGGCCCGGGTGGTGGCCGTCCACATGGGGGCCCTGGACCATGCCACCGTCACCCGGGACGACATCAGGACCCTGGCAGCCGGGGCCGGTATTGAAAACGACAGGCTGATCATCCCTGCAGACGGGCAGATATTAACCTTTTAACAAGAACGAAATACAGGGACACCTCTTATGAAATACGTACACACCAATATTGCGGCCAGGGACTGGAAAACCCTGGCGGATTTTTACTGCTCAGTCTTTGACTGCCGCATCAAACCGCCGGAACGGGATTATTCCGGCGACTGGCTGGACCGGGCCACGGGCCTGACCGGTGCCCGCCTAAAAGGAGCACACCTCATCCTGCCGGGCTATGGGGATGACGGCCCCACCCTGGAGATTTTCACCTACGATAAGATGGTGGATACCGAGAGCATAATGGCCAATCACCAGGGCTTTACCCATATCGCATTTGAGGTGACCGATGTGCGCAAAACCTATGAAAAGGCTCTGGCACATGGGGGGCAGCCCATGGGAAAAGTAACGGAAAAGAAAGTGCCGGGAATCGGCACCCTGGTCTTTATCTATTTTAAGGACCCCGAGGGAAATATCATCGAAATCCAGTCCTGGGAAAAATAGGCCCGTAAAAAAAAAGGCCCGGGCATGATTCCTGTCCGGGCCGTTTTCTTGCGGGTTGTGTTCTTCTATGGAATCAGCACTTTTTCAAGCTGCGCCACCATGAAATCCATCTCCGCCTCACTGATCACCAGGGGCGGGGAAATCCGGATGGTGTGGCCATGGCTGTCGTTGACTACCAGCCCCAGTTTCAAAAGCTTGCGGCAAAACTCCATGGCATTACCGTCCTTGACCTCAATACCGATGAAAAGGCCAAGCCCCCGCACTTCCTTTACATAGGGAGAGCGTTTGCCGATTTCCTCGATTCTGGCCTTGAGCTTTTTACCCTTTTCTGCGGACTGCTCAGCCAGTTTTTCTTCTTCAAAGACCTTGAGGGAGGCGGTGCCGGCCACACAGGCCAAAGGATAACCGCCAAAGGTGGAGCCGTCCGAGCCTTTGGAAAATATCATATCCATGAGCCTGGCATTGGTGATGAACACCGACAGGGGCACCAGTCCGCCGGACAGGGCCTTGCCCAGGATGACGCCGTCGGGAACGATGCCTTCGTGTTCAAAGCAGAATCGTTTGCCGGTTCTGCCCATGCCCACCTGGATCTCATCGCAGACCAGGAGCAGATCGTTGTCGTCGGAAAGTTTTCTTAGCCCCTTGAGGAATCCCTTGGGCGGGATCAGCATGCCGCCTTCCCCCTGGAGGGGTTCCACCAGGATGCCGCAGGTGTTCGGGGTGATGGCCTTTTCCACGGCCTCAAGATCACCGAAAGGTACGGAGACAAACCCCGGGGTAAGCGGCCCGAAACCTTCGTTGTACTTCTTGCTGGAGGAAAAGGAGACAACAGAAATGGTTCTGCCGTGGAAGTTATTGTTGAAAACGATGATCTCCTGCCGGCCGTCCGGAATCTCTTTCTGTTTAAACCCGTAATACCGCATGGCTTTAATGGCGGTTTCCACGGATTCCACCCCGCCGTTCTTGGGCAGGACCTTGTTTCCGTAGTTGCCGAATCTCGGGGCCATCTGGGGAGCGAACTTGGCCGCTTCAGACAGGAATATCCCCAAAGGATCGGTGAAAACCACGTTGGACAGCACGGAGGCGTAGTTGCCTATCAGGGCGTCCATGACCGCGTTGGTGATGGTGGGATGGTGGTGGCCGGGATTGGCTGCGGAATATGCCGCCAGGCAGTCCAGGTATTTTTCGCCCTTGTCATCGGTGAGCCAACAGCCCTTGGCATGCCGGACCACCAGTTTGATACGCTCGTAATGATGGGCCCCGTAATCCTCTTCCAGATTGAAGATGGTATTGTCGCTCTCATTTGAGAACCCGTCAAAAAAATGAATTTTTCTCATGCTGGTCATGGCTCACCTCCTTTTAAATCCGGATATCTCCCGGGCAATATACCCCGTTACATATCCTTGTCTAGTTGTCCTGTTTTATAAGCTGGTAAATACGTTCTTCCCTCTCGGTCAGTTTCTTTTTACGGTCCAGGGTCTTTTCCAGAAAACAATGGTAAAAGTCGTGTCTGAGACTGTCCCGGTTGGCAATGATAAACCATTGGTTCCGGGTCCAGTTGATGGGGGAGGCATCTTCGTTCCCCTCTTCAAATATGCCCACCAGGGCTTCGCTGCGGTCCGTGATGATATCAAAGGACCTGCCCCCGATTTTTGCGATGAGATCGTCTTTGTCCGGATGGGTAACCTGGATATCAAATCGTTCCGGTACATCTCCCATGGCAATATAGCGGATGGAGACGCCTCTTTTTTCAGCGGCTGCCAATGCCTTTGACAGGCGCTGATCCGCTTCGGGAAACAGCCGGACATAGACTTCTTCCTTTGCCGCTGCGATCATGTCTTTGGCCTTGGCCATGACGTTGTCGTAGCCGGTCAGGGTCCAGACATATTCAAAATCCTCTTTCTGGGAGGCTTTGGCGATTTCCTTTTCCACTGAATCGATGCTGGCTTCAAACTCCCGCCGCAGCCTGCGGACCAGTTCGTCCGACGGCAGGGGGGCATATTGCCCGACCTGGACCTCAATGACGAACCCTTTGGCAATGAGGGCGCGGAGAACGTCGTAAATCCTGGACCTGGCAATACCTGATATTTTGCTCAACTGTGATCCGTTCACCGGATGGTTGCTCACCAGGGCCATATAGCAGGAGGCCTCGTATTGGGAGAACCCCAGGTTTGTCAATCCCGATCTGTTGTCCATATTCCACCCCGAATTGATTGTTGCTACCTTTATAGCAACATAATTCGAATTATCAGGATTGTCAACGCTAAAACGTCCCCCCACCCGCCCCTGGCCGTGGGACCGGAACAATTGATTGATAGGGGGCGGTTTAATTTGTTGAAATACGTGTTGAAATTTTTCCGGGGGGATGATTCCATGACAGGTATCCATCCACCTTTAGATGAGACATCAGACATGGCAGAGAATATACCCCGTTCCGATAAACCCTTCCCGCTGAAGCGATACTATCTCATTTACGCCGGAATCGGCGGGCTCATTTTTTACGTTATTCTCTTTGTCCTTTTTATCAGGGCTGAAAGACAGGCCCTTTACGACCAGTACGTCCACCACCTCAGCCAGAAGGCCGATGCGCTTTACCAGGACGTGAACCGTGATTTCCTGACCCCCCGGAACTTAAGTCTTGCAGATATTAAACCCGATGACCTTGATACGGCCCAGGGGCTGAGGGAGGAAATTGACGGGCTTATCAAGACAGATCCGCATCTGGTAAAGGTCAAGTTGTTTACAAGAACGGGAACGGTTCTGTATGACCATTTAGACAGGTCCGCCGAAGGAAAAAGATATGCATCGTTTCAAGAAGACAGTTTCACCCGTGCGTTAACTGGTGTGCCATCGGCAAAGATTGAAAAAGAGGCGGACGGCAGGCGGTTCATGGAGGTGTACCTGCCGCTGCACACAGAGGATACCGGGAAAATAGAAGGCGTAATAGAGCTGTATGAAGAGGTCTCCCGATTCGAAAAAATGGTTTTTCAGGCCCTGAAACAGGCCCTGGTGCTGCCAACGATTATTTTTATTGTATTCAACCTCCTGTTGTTTCTCATCGTTGCCAAGGCAGACCGGATCATCACACGGCATACGCAGCTTTTAACCCGCATCCGCAGGAATATGGAACGGTATATCTCCCCATCCGCAGCCGCGGCAATATACGAAGCCGTCACCGCAAACAAAGATCTGTTCCGGGGGGAGCGGCAGCATGTCGTTGTCTTTTTTTCAGACATCAGGGGATTCACAGCCTACTCGGAGACCAATTCCCCGGAACGCGTCGTCATGGACCTGAACACCATCTTTGAGATCCAGGCCGCCATCATCCATCACCATGGCGGCACCATTGACAAATTTGTCGGAGATGAGGTCATGGCTGTTTTTCCCGGAGACCGGCCGGAGGATGCGGTGCAGGCCGCCCTTGATATTATCGGCCGTCTGGATTCCCGGGCAGACACACCTTTTAGGATCGGGATCGGCATACATTCAGGAGAAGCGGTGGTGGGTTCCATCGGGACAAAAAAAAGGCGGGATTACACCGTAATCGGAAATACGGTAAACACAGGGGCACGCCTTTGCGGAGCAGGCGCCCCGGGGCAGATATTTATCAGTGCCGATGTGTATAATGATATTGATGACAACCTGCGTGGGGCATTCCCGTTCAAAACAGCGCTGGCCCTCAAGGGAAAAGCCAGGCCGTTTGATGTATATTCCAACCAATAACCCGATTTGCCCGGATTTGTTTCGGCCAATCCGGACCTATCATTGACAATTCTCCTCTGCTGTGTGCATATTTCACCATTATTTATTTTGATCAAAGACCAACCAATCAGGAGTAAGAATAATGGCAGGTTTGAACAAAGTCATGCTTATCGGCAACCTCGGACGTGATCCCGAAATCCGCTATTCCCAGCAGGGGACTGCGGTGGTGAACTTCTCCATTGCCACCAGTGAACAGTGGACGGACAAAAATACAGGGGAACGCCAGGAGAAAACCGAATGGCACAGAATCGTCGTTTTCGGTAAACAGGCGGAGGTCTGCGAAAAGTATCTGTCCAAGGGGAGTTCCATCTATATCGAAGGCAGGCTCCAGACCCGGAACTACGAAAAAGACGGGCAAACCCATTACATCACAGAAATTGTTGTCAATAACTTCCAGTTTCTCGGTGGACGGGGCGACAACCAGGGTGGCGGCGGCGGTTACCAGAACCAAGGCGGTGGCTACCAGAATCAGGGTGGCGGCGGATATCAGCAAAACCAGGGAGGTGGCGGTTACGGCCAGGGTGGCGGCGGCTACCAGCAGAACCAGGGCAATTCTTCTCCCAATTCCAACAACTTCCAGGGACAGACCAATCCGGGCATGACCGGCGGACCGGATGCCATCCCTGATGATGATATTCCCTTCTAAAAAAGATACCGGGGAACGGCCGCAACCGTTCCCCTTTTAATCAAACGCAGTGGCCCGTTCTTCCGAACGATCTTATTTTTCTTTTTTCTTTAGGGTCTGATTATCCTTCAGGGAAGATTTTTCAATATCCAGAATTTTGGATGTCAGGTAGGGTTTTGTTTCGTATCGGGTGATGCTTGTCAGGTCATGGGCCAGGCGGGCCAGTTTATTGATCTCGCCGTGGATGGCGGCCAGAGCGGTGGTGGTTTCCTCATCCAGACCGTTTTTTTCTTCCAGGATTTCACAATACCCCATGATCACCTGCAGGGGCTGACTCAATTCATGGCAGACCCCGCCGGTGGTTTCCAGGACAGCGGCCAGCTTTTCTCTTTCCAGCCTGATCCGCTCCATATGCCGTTCTTCCGTCAGGTCCTGGATGGAGAGAAGTGCCACGTGCCTGCCCGCAAGTTTCAGGGGTTTTGTGGAAAACCTGAACACCCGCTCCCCTTTGCCCAGCAATTCCTTTGTGGTTTCAATCATAAACCGCTGGGCCCCCCTGGTCAGGGTATCTTCCAGTGCCTCTTTGAACCGGCACCTGGCACAATCCGGGCTGAACCCGCATCCCCGGCTGTCCTTATCATGGTTGACGCAGGAAAAGGCTTCCCCGGCCACAAGGCCGACCAAGGTGTCCATATCCTTGTTGGTGAACTCCAGGGAAACTTTGTTGGCAAGGGTGACAGAGCGGGACTTGTCGATGACCAGCACGGCCAGGGGAAGGGCGTTGATGATCTCCAGCAGTCCTTCCCTGGTGTACTCTCTTAAGTTGTTATCCATTTTTCCATCGGGACAGTTTGTCAAAGGCGGTTTCAGCAGCATCCAGCAGATCGGCCATGCTCACAGGTTTCTTGAAATAGTCGTCGAATCCGGCATCCCGGCAGTCCGATAATTCAAACAGGGAGGCATAGCCGGTGAGGGCGTAGAGAATGGCCATGGGGCTTTTCTTTTTTATGGCGCGGCACAGATCAATGCCGTTCATACCCGGAAGATTGAGATCCAAAAACATGACATGGATCTCCTCATCGGCAAGGATGTCCAGGGCTTCTTCCGCACTGGGGGCGGCCCTGACAATATACCCTTTTTTGGAAAACGCCAGATGAAACATGTTCAGGATGGTTTTTTCATCATCAACAACAAGTATGGTTTTTTCGGGCATGGATCTTTTCCTTATTTGGTTGAAGTCCGGCGGTTTAATTATTCTCTGCCAATTGGAAGATGCCGTGGATATCGAGGATCAGGCCCACCCGGCCGTCCGCCAGTATGGCGCCGCCGGAAAATCCGGGAATCCCCTCAAGATTGCCCCCCAGGCTTTTGATGACATACTCATCCTTGCCGAGAAGCTCATCAATGAGCAGGGCTTTTTGATCATCCTTGGATTCCACCACAACAGCCAGGCATTCCCAGGCATTTTTATTGTCTTGCTCATCCGAATAGAGATGACGGAGGCGGACAACCGGGATGAGGCGGTCGCGTTCCTTGATCAGCTCACCTTTGCCTTCCACCGTAAAGCAGTTTTCCTGATCCGGCTTAAAGGCCCTTTGTATGGCGGTTGTGGGGATGACATACTTTTCCTGGCCCACCCGGACCAGCATACCGTCGATGATGGCCAGCGTCAGGGGGAGGCTGATGGTGAATTTTGTTCCCACATCTTTTTCGGATTCAATTTTCAGATGGCCCCGGAACCGTTCAATACCGGATTTGACCACATCCATACCCACGCCCCTGCCGGAGACATCCGTAATTTTTCTTGCCGTGGAAAAACCGGGCTGGAGAATTAAATCATAAACCTGGGCATCCGTAAGCTGGTCTGATTCCGACACCAGGCCGGACTGGATACCTTTTTCCAGAATCCGGCCCCGGTCAAGTCCTTTGCCGTCATCCTGAATTTCAATAATGATATTGCCGCCCTTATGATAGGCGCTCAGATGGATATTTGCCTTTTCCGGCTTTCCGGCAGCCTTCCGCACCTCAAGGGGTTCGATGCCGTGGTCCACGGAATTTCTTATCATATGGACCATGGGTTCATAAAGCGCATCCACCACATTCCGGTCAATCTCGGTTTCCTCGCCGCTCATGGTCAGGCTGACGGGTTTTCCTGATTTTTTGGACAGGTCACGCACCAGCCGGATCATTTTCATGAATGTGGCTTTGATGGAGATCATCCGCATGGACATGGCAATATGCTGCATGTTGGAAACAATCTGGCCCAGTTGGGTGACGGCCTGGATAAGGGAAGGATCCTGGGAGACTTTCTGCTTGAGCATGGACTGGGCAATCACAAGTTCTCCGGCGTAATCCACCAGATCATCCAGTTTTTCCGTATTGACCTTCACCTGGGTGGCCACCTTTTTTTTCTCATGCTTTTGCTCCATGAGGGCCATGGCCACCTGGGAGGGGTCGGCTTTGTTTTCCTCCACCAGGATTTCACCGAATTTTTTCTCCGGCTGCTGCCTTTGGGATGCCAGGGTCTCTTTCAGCCGGTCCTCATCAATAACCCCTTTTTTCACAAGGATTTCGCCGATGGGCTCTCGGCCGTCCTTGGTCAGAGCCACCTGAAGACGCTTGAGTTTATCCCTTAAATCCTGGATATCCAGATCGTTATCCGGCAGCTTCACCCCTTTGCCCACACCTTCCTTCACCCTGGCAATCAGGCGTTTGAGCATATCAACGGATTCAAGAATGGCATCGGTGGCCAGGTCATTGATCATGAACTCGCCGCTCCTGGCGCTGTCCAGAAGATTTTCAGTGGTATGGGCCAGCTGGTTGATCTTCTTTAATGCCAGGAACCCCGCCACCCCTTTGATGGTGTGGACCGGTCTGAAAATATTGTTGATGATATCCGTATCCGTGGGGTCCTGCTCCAGCTCAATCAGATGAACTTCAATGGCATCCAGATTTTCTTCCGCTTCGGAAACAAAGTCGTTGAGAATATCAAGATCATCACTTAAGATGGGTTCCGACTCACCCAGGACGTCCTCTTTTGCCGGAGCCTCGGTCTTCTCCCCTTCAGGTTCGGCCGGCGGTTCAATCTCCTCTGTCTTGATAAATATGGCAGAATCAAGGATCTCTAGTACATCCTTTGTTTCGAAGGTGAACTCGACCCCGCGTTTCATATGCCTGAAAAGCGCTTCCAAAAGCAGGAGGGCATCTTCCAGGGGCTTGGTCCGCCCCATGGTCTCAAGACTCATATTTTCCACAAAATGCTTACAGGATTCCACCACCTTATAGAAGGTATCTGACTCGCACTGTTTGGCAGCCACGGACAACTCTTCCATCAGTACGATCATGCTTCCCAGGTCCAGTGTTTCTCCGGGACAGAATTCAGCTATGTGGGTTGAAAATCGATCCAGCAGTACAGACAGGTCTTCAAAAACAGCATCTTTATCCACGATATTTCCTCCAAAGGGGATTTGTGGCTTCATCGTTAGTCGGGACGACATCTTTTGTCAAGCATTTTGATCAGCTCCGTGGTTTCAGGCTTGGTCACGTAATTGTCCGCCCGAACCTTGTGGCACTTTGCCGTCATCTGCTTGTTGATAAGTGAGGAAAACATGATCACGAAAATATCCTTGAGTACGGCATCCTGCTTCACCTGACGACAAAGGGTCAGGCCGTCCATTTTGGGCATCTCAATATCGGTGATCAGCACGGTTTTCCGCAATTTTTGCGCAGAAGGGTTCTGGTAGTGGGTCCTTAAAAAGGAAAGAGCCAGCTCTCCGTTCATAAAATCATGGATATGTATGAAACCTGCCTTCTTCAGGCTTTTTACCACCGCTTTGCGCATCAGAGGGGAATCTTCCGCAAAGAGAATTTCAATTTCATCCCTTGGGATATTCTCTTTTTGTAAGATGACTTCATCGGCCACCTCTTCCAGAATCAGATCCGGGAATATCGTTGACAAAATCTGCTCCAGGTCCAGCACCAGGATCTGGGTGTCATCCACATGGACAGACCCGGTAAAGCAGGAATCGGTTTCAAGCATGGCGTCCATGGGTACGAAGGCTGTCCATGACATCCTATAAATCCGCTTCACCCCCTGGACCTTGAAGCTGTTCACGGAGTTGTTGAATTCGGTTACCACGATAATTTCCCTGTCAGCCGTATTGCCGGGAGGAATATCCAGTATGTGGGACAGGTCCAGCAGCGGAATGGTTTTATCCCTGTAAAGATACATCCCCGCCACACCCTTGGGGGCGTCCGGCAGGGGGGTGACCCGGTCCGCATCATATTGCTGTATGGACTGAACCTTTGCCACGTTCATGCCAAAGGCCTGCTCACCCACAAAAACCGTGAGCAATTCCATCTCATTGGTTCCGGATTCCAACAGAATCCCCGAGTTAAGCGCTGTCGTCATCGTTTGTTTTCTCCTTGCCAGGGCGTTCTATGGGTAAATTTTCGCCAGCCGCCCTCTTGGTTCCTGAGGGGGGCTTTACCGTCTTCCCAAGCTGCCTGATGGGCGACGATTTTTGGGCATGGCGGCAGTTGTGCCTCCGGTTCTTTCTTTTCTGATACAGATACATGAGAAATAATACAAATCCGGTCAGGGCCAGTGCCATGGATATTGCCGGCTGGATGCTGTCTTTCCTGCCCGTTGCGGCCATGACGGGCATTACCGGAAAAAGGACCAGTCCAAGGGTATGCAACAGGGTCTGTAACACCCCACCGCCCCCTAAGGCCGGCAAAAACATCCGTTTTAACTTATCGCCACGGACAAGCATATACACACCTGGTTCGATAATTTTTTGCATTCCCGCGAAGCTTGCGCTTCGCCGCCTGTGTATCAGGGTAAAATTTAATGATGCCAGATCAATTTTGGTTGGCCAGAGTTTACCATATAAGAAATGGGGATGCAAAAAAAATCACCCCCGGCAAAAAGGCAGCCGGAGCAGAATATCCATACACCACTTTATTTTCTCGGATGTTCCCGCCGCCACTGCCTGGGGCTTTGATATGCCTTGCCCAGAGACCAGATGCCGATGTTCCGCTGCCTGGCAAAAGTTTCGGCCTCTTTATACCGGTTCATATCAATGCCCCGGGCAACCTTTCCCCGGTACACTTCTGCCATCCCTTTTTCCAGCATCTCCACGTTGATATTTTTACCGTCTATAATCACTTCCGCCAGCATCCGGTTGTACCCGCCGGTGCCATACTGCCTGAGGACCACATCACGATCCAGAACCATCCGTGACAATAGGTCAGTGGCCGCCTTGCCGTAGGGCTGTCCCGCCTTGCTCTTCCACCCGGTTTCAGGCGCATCAATCCCCACCAGCCGGATCTTGAATGTCAGCCCCATCCCGGTCACCCGGACCGTATCCCCGTCAAACACCCGTACCACACGAAACGTCTGCCCCTCGGGGAAAACCACGTCATCTTCGCTTAGCTGTTCTGCAATTTCATCCTGGGGAGGTGACACATTGGACACGTGGCGGATGCCATTTGCATCGGTCCATATATAAAGATCCGCATGGACGATCCTTTTTTCCACGGGAAAAATCATAAAGGCAAATAAAACGAAAATGCAGATATATATGAGGCCGCGCCCCATGACGCCTCCTTCTGGAAAGATGCAATAGATATCCAGACTATAGAAGAACCGTTTTAGAAAAACAAGTGAGGAGAATTACAGCTAAACAGACTCAAAAATCAGCGCAGACCAGTTTTTTTCTTCTTGCTCCCATACAGGGGAAAAGCCATGCGCCTTGTAATCGGATACCAGGTCCTGTTTCTCCCAGGTGCGCAGTCCGGAAAAGACAAGGCAGGCATCCGGCAGTGTTGCCCCACGAAGCAGCGGTGCCAGCCGTGCCAGGGTGGGATAGCGCAGGTTGGCGCAGATCAGGGAAAGCCCGTACTCCCCGGGGGGCATGAGGTCGTCAATGACCTGTATCCGGTTTTCCAAATGGTTCAGGGCAACGTTTTTCCGGGCTTCGCTTACGGCATTGGCGTCGATTTCCCAGGCCCGGCAGTCCGCCATGCCGGCCATACAGGCGGCCAGGGCCAGGATGCCCGATCCTGTGCCGATATCTCCGACACTGCGGCCTTTGAAGCGTTCCGCATCTGTGGTGTGGAAAAAGAGATGATCCAGGGCGGCAAGGCACAGACGGGTGGTGGGATGGTGGCCCGACCCAAAAGAAATACCCTGGTGGATTTTAATATCGATATGGCCCTTGGGAGTGTCCCGGGTGGTCTCCGGCGGCACAATAAAAAACCGGTCCGTTATCCGGACCGGTTTTGAAAAACTCAGCATCACATAGGTGGATCCGTAAAGATCCTGATAGGCCAGAGTCTGGTCGTCCACCAGGCTGCGCAATACCTTTTTTGCCTGACCAAGGGAAAGGCCAAGCATTTTTGAGATCTGCCCGATATAGGCCCTGGCCGTCAGATTGATCTCACTCTCCCGAAGGATATCCAAAACCACCTTCCGGTCCGCATCCCGGACCAAGTTCCGGCGAAGCCCTGGTTTAGAGGCCGTCATGCCCTTCTTTTTTAAGCAGTTCGGCGTACCACTGGGCAAAGTCGAACATCCCCCGGATTTTTTCCTCATCATTGACGATACCCAGGCACATTTCCAGGGCACCCTGGGAATAGCTGTTGGAGACATCATCGTCATCAACAGCGGAGAGGAATTCGCGGATCAGCATCTGTGACGTCCTCTTGGTCTTGTCTTTGCGGATGTCGATTGGATCTTTGGGCTCTTCGAACGGGTCCCACTTGTCGTAGCCCTTTTTCATGATCTGGCGCTGTCCGCGCTTGCCCATCGAGTCAAAGATGGCCTTTTTACGCGTTTCAATCTCCTCGCGGGAAAATTTATTCTGATCGGCGTCCATACCTTACCCCTCTTTTTTTACCCCAAGGTACTCTTCGTCAAAACTTGTGATCAATGCCATGGAAACCGGTACCAGCAACTCATGCATCCGGATCTTTTCGGACTTGATGTCCCTTACCACTTCTGCGGACAGAAGCTGAAGCTGGGTGTAGATCTTGTCCATGTTCATGGTCGGGTAAGGCTGGCCCTGGACAAAGTTGGTCCGGCCGCAGATATGTGATGCCCCGGCAGTGGAAGTGGGAATCCCATAAACCCGGCAGGTG
>CAJWHT010000153.1 GCA_913041495.1 uncultured Desulfobacteraceae bacterium
GGGATCACCAATAGCGTCGGAACCGTAGCCGGAGTCTCCGAAGGCGGCGACGCCAGTGACCAGAAACTGTTTATGGAAGAGAACATCGGGGAGAGGGATGCCGTGGTATCCGTCACAGACGACGATGAAACCAACGTACTGGTATCGCTGCTGGCCCGGAATATGGGCGCGGCCAACACCATCACCCGAATCGGCAAGTCCGGGTACTATCCGCTGCTGTCCACCATCGGTATCGAAAAGGTGGTCAGCACACGGGTATCGGCAGTTTCCTCCATCCTCCAGGATATCCGCCAGGGCCATGTGGTCTCAGACATCTCCATTTTCGGGGAACGCGGGGAGTTTATCGAAGCCATCGCCCTTGAAACCTCGGACATTACGGGCTCTCCCCTGAAAAAGCTATCCTTTCCCAAAGGCGCTATCCTGGTCTGCATTATCCGGGATGATAAAGTAATCATCCCGGCCGGTGATGATCAGGTGACTCCCGGGGACCGGATTATCCTCTTTGCCGTTCAGGATGCCGTAAAAAAGCTTGAAAAACTACTCACCGTCAAACTGGGATTTTTCTGATGCGCTGGCCTTTTATCCTCAGAATCATCGGTATCCTGCTCTTTGTCCTGGGACTTGCCATGGCTGTCCCCTTGACCTGCAGCATTTATCTTGGCGACGGCGCCCACACCGGCCACGGCACGGCCATGGCCCTGACAATGGCCATGGGAGCCCTGCTGGTACTGACCTCCGCTAAAAACGCCCGCGGCCAAACCTATATCAATCAGAGGGAAGGTATGGCAGTGGTGGCCTTAGGATGGTTCGGCATCGGACTCTTCGGTGCCCTGCCCTTTTATCTGGCCCCGGACTTCACAGCCTTTACCGATGCCTTTTTTGAATCCGTATCCGGTTTTACCACCACAGGCTCATCCGTGATGACAAATATCGAAGGGGCCGCCCCCAGCCTGCTGCTCTGGCGCAGCCTGATCCAATGGCTGGGGGGGATGGGCATTATCGTCTTATCCCTGGCCATACTGCCTTTCCTCGGTGTGGGCGGCATCCAGCTTTATAAAGCTGAAGTCCCTAGCCCCGTGCCGGACAAACTGACCCCAAGGCTCAGTGATTCCGCCAAGATTCTCTGGATGGTTTACGCCGGTATGACCGTCATATTGTTCGTTTTTCTAAGGCTTGGGGGCATGTCTGCGTTCGAATCCATCTGCCATGCCCTGACCACCCTTCCCACAGGCGGATTTTCTCCTAAAAACACATCCATCGCCCACTACAATTCAGCTTATTTTGATTATGTGATCACAGGATTCATGGTGCTGGCAGGTATCAACTTCTCCCTGCATTACCAGCTTCTGCGGGGAAAACCCCTGGCCCTGTGGCGGGATGCGGAGTGCCGGTTTTTCTTGGGACTGGTTCTGGTCTTCACCCTGATCATCACCATGGATACCTGGGGACCGGTATACGACACCTTTGGCACAGCTTTCCGGTTTGCCAGTTTTCAGGTGGCCTCCATCGTCACCACCACAGGATATGCCACGGCGGATTATGAATTGTTTCCCGGCCTTTCCCAGACTCTGATTTTATTTTGCATGTTCTTCGGGGCGTCGGCAGGATCCACCGGCGGCGGTATGAAAATTGCCCGAATCCTTGTCTGCTGCAAATATTGCTACCGGGAGCTGTTCAAGCTTATTCACCCCAGAAGCGTCAGCCATGTGAAGATCAACAACACCATCGTATCAGATGAGCTTTTGCGGACCATCATGGGGTTTTTGGCCCTTTACATCCTGATCTTTGTGGCGGCTTCCCTCATCCTGGCCGGAATGGGTGTTGATATTCTCACCGCCATCGGCGCCACCGCCTCCTGCATCGGCAACATCGGTCCGGGTTTCGGTACAGTGGGGCCCGCTGAAAACTTTGCCCATCTTCCGGCAGCCGGAAAATGGCTGTTGTCCTGGTGCATGCTGGCAGGCCGCCTGGAGATCTACACCGTGATCATTCTTCTGGTACCGGAATTCTGGAAAAAGTAGGCATTGGCCCACATATGCCCCCCAGGCAAAAAAGAAAATTAGCATTGAATTTTTTATTCTTCTCCGCTATGACTATTTCATGCTTTGATGTAAGCGACAGGGCGAAGCTATGCCCTGACGCAGACCATCCTCACACATAACCTTCCATCCGGAGGCATTATCACCACTACAACCAGACAACCAAGACGGATACCGCCTTTGTCTGATTCTCGTTTTCCCACTGAGCTTACTTCCCCATACGCGCCGATCGTTCTCGAACCGACCTCGACCGACCGTTCCCATCTTTTTTTATTCCCGTCCCCCCCAGTGAACACCGGACTTGTATAAGCCCCGGGACGCGGGCCTGACAGCCTGAATCCGGGAGCGTTTAACAGATCTGCCAAAAGGAAATCCATTAACGGATCTTCCCGACACTTCTTTGTTTTCGCTGCTGACTTGTACATGACCTGATTCTCATCTGACCCGACCATTCACCGGACTGCAGTCGTTTTTTTATTGACGGCTGTTTGACAACCAATAGGGTTTCCTTTGGGTTGCCTTCCGGATCTGTATTCCCTTTCGACGCCCCACGCTCCCGCCCGCCCCGAACTTCACAAATCACATATAAAAACAACACCATAGACAAATCACCATCACCTGCCATTTTCACTTTTGAAAGACGTTTACACCCTTGATCCGACATGTGAACCGACATTTGATGACTCAATTTCCGCCCCAAAAGGTGGGAGCGCCCCTAATACACAAAAAATCAGGGCGGCTCAACCGGTCGGGGAACTGGTGGGAATGGAACTGGTGACCGGATGTCTGTGGTGTTTTTTATTGGCCGAAACTGTCAAAGGAGAACAAATTTATGGGGATTAAAATCAAGGAATTCAACAACCGGAAATTCGAAGTTCTGGAGCACAGTGAAAAACCGGGCTTCAAAAAGGCGTTTCACATCGTTCTCGGTGTGGCAGTTGCCTATTTCATCTACATTTTCTCACACATGCACTAGCAGCCGAACCGTATTGTAACCCAATTGCAAAGCAGCGAAGCGAAAGGAGTTCACCATGAAAAAGGAATTGACCATATTTGACAAGCCTGAAAACGTACGCCGGCTATTGATCGGTTTTTTTATTGCACTGGTTCTGGTGCTGGTTGCCGAAGCCTTTGTGGACATGCACGGAGAATTCCATGTGGAGCATTTCTACGGGTTCTATGCCGTCTATGGATTCATCTCCTATGTCACCCTGATCTTTGTGGCCAAAGCATTAAGAAAAATTTTGATGCGCAGGGAGGACTACTATGACAACTAATCTATTGTTTCCTCCACCGGCACTTCTCCTGATTTTCGGCGCCCTGCTCATCCCCTTCATGCGCGGCACCACAAAGCGGATGTATATGCTTTTTCTGCCCGGCATGGTGTTTCTGTGCCTCATGGCGCTGCCCTTGGGCAATCACTGGGTAATTCATTTCAACGGCTTTGACCTGATTCTGGGACGCATGGACAAACTGGCCCGGATCTTTTCCATCATCTTCACCATCATGGCCTTTCTGGGGGTGCTGTTCGCCCTGAAAGTCGAGGACAACCTGCAGAATGTCTCAGGCCTGGTATACGCCGGGGCCACCCTGGGTGTGGTCATGGCCGGCGACCTTTTATCCCTTTATCTTTTCTGGGAGATCATGGCCATCGCCTCAACCTTCCTGGTGATCGCTCCGCGGACCACAGAGGCCCGGCAGGCAGGGTTCAGATACCTCATGGTTCACCTGGCCGGGGGGCTTTGCCTTCTGGCCGGTATCATCTTTTATATCCATACCAACGGCACCACCACCTTTGACTACATCGGGCTGAGCGATACGGCCTCATGGTTCATCTTCATCGGCGTGGCCCTGAACGCCGCAGCCATTCCCATGCATGCCTGGCTGCCGGATGCCTATCCCATGGGCACCCCGACCTCCACGGTATTTTTGAGCGCCTTTACCACCAAGTCCGCCGTATACCTTTTGATCCGGACATTTCCGGGCACGGAGCTGCTCATTGTCATCGGAGCGCTTATGGTATCGATTCCCATCTTTTACGCGGTCCTTGAAAACGACATTCGGCGGGTACTCTCCTACAGCCTGATGAACCAGGTGGGATTCATGCTGGTGGGGGTGGGCATCGGCACTGAACTGGCCCTTAACGGGGCCGTGGCCCATGCCTTTTGCCATATCATCTACAAGGCCCTGCTCTTTATGGCAGCAGGCTCGGTCCTTCAGATGACGGGAAAAATAAAATGTACGGAGATCGGGGGGCTCTACAAAACCATGCCGCTCACCTGTCTTTTCTGCATGGTGGGGGCGGCCTCCATATCGGCCTTTCCCTTCTTCTCCGGCTTCGTATCCAAATCCATGATCGTATCGGCATCGGCCCAGGAAAAGATATTCCTGATCTGGCTGGTTCTCCAGTTCGCCTCCACCGGCGTTGTGGACCATGCCGGCATCAAGGTGCCCTTCTTTACCTTTTTCGGCCACGACTCCGGCATCCGCGCCAAGGAGCCGCCCCTGAACATGCTGCTGGCCATGGGTATCGCCGCATTCCTGTGCGTGGGTCTGGGTGTATACTACCAGCCCCTGTATAACCTGCTGCCCTATACGGTGAACTACGTGCCCTACACCGGCGCCCATGTGGTCACCCAGCTCCAATTGCTGCTCTTCGGGGCCTTTGCCTTCTGCCTTTTGATCCGGTCCGGCTATTACGTGCCTGAAATCAGAAGCCGCAACCTGGATGCCGACTGGTTCTACCGTAAAGGTGCCAAACTGGTCTACCGGGGACTGGACAAAGGCTTGAACGGCCTGAACAAGAACACCGAAGGTATCCTTATCGGTTCGGTCAAAGCCGTTGCCGCAGCTTTCCGCAAGGCCACCATCAGCACCACCATGTTTTTTGCGGTCAACCTCTGGCTGATCCAGGGCCACCGCGGCACCCGGCTGGACTACAAAAAGGAACGGCTTTACAATGACATCATCAACGGCACCATGCCCATCGGCATCGGCGCTGCCATCGCCATCTCCTTTATCTGCCTGGTGTTTGTGATGAATTGATCACCACGTAAAAACCAGTCAACCGTCAAAACCCAATAAAACCGGGGGAAAGAACATAGCTTCTTTCCCCCGGTTTTTTTATGAGCCGGAACAGAATAAGGCTGCTGTAATCTCAGGGTCATCCATTTTTTTGGAGGTCAAAATAAAACTTCACCGCCAGTGACAGGGATGCCAGTTTGGATCTTGCCGAATCCCCCCGGGAGGTCAGGATGAGGGGCATATTCCCGCAGAGAATGACGCCTGCAAGCGCTGCCCCGGACTGGGTGGTCAGCGTCTTCCAGAGCACGTTTCCGGCATCGATATCCGGCAGGATCAGGACATCGGCGTTTCCCTGGATACGGCCGTTGTAGTGCTTTTCCTCTGCACTGCCCGGATCCATGGCCACATCGATGGAAAGCGGCCCTTCCACAATGCAGTCGTCCCGGTGGGCGAACCGCTCTGCAATGCGTTCGGCCTCAATGGAGCTTTCCACGCTGCGGTTCACGTTTTCAACGGCGGAGACCACAGCCACCTTCGGCACCCGGATATTAAGATTGTGCACCACCTTCAGGGCGTTTTCAAGGATGGCCACCCGCTTTTGCTCGTCCGGGTAGGTGTTCAGTGCGCCGTCGGAAAAGGCTAAAAGCTTGCTCCGGGTGGGGATATCCACAATGGCGGTGTGGCTCATGACCTGACCTTTCTGAAGCTGGCCGCTGGCCTTGAGATGTTTGATCACGCCCCGGAGGATATCTTCGGTGTGGACCAGGCCTTTCATCAGGATGTCGATCTTGCCCTGGCTGAGCAGGTCAATGGCCTCGTCGATGGGACTTTCCGTATCCACGATGGTGAAGTTGTCGTTATCGATGACAAGATCCGTCTCGTAGGCGATCTGGTTGATCTCGGTGAACTCCCCTAAAAGAACAAACTTGGCGATGCGGAACTGCCCTTCCTCATTGGCCCGCTTGGCCGCCAGGATTACATCCTCGTTGTTGGCTCCGACAATGGCGATGGTGGGTGCATAATTTTCCTTCACCGTGAGGTAGGCCGCATCAATGACGTCGTCCATGGTGGTCAGGGGGGCGCCTTTCTTCTTGAACCGAATCTCCCGCTTGAAGATATCCGTGTCGATGAGGTCATCCTCGGCCCGCCTCTTTGCCTTAAGCGCATCTCGCTCCGTGACATAGTCCTTCAGGGTTTCCTGTTCGTAAAATCCCCGGATCTGGCCGGCCGCCAGGGCCTCGTGCTCAAAATACCCCGGCATGACCACCAGGGGGTAGCGGCCCCTGATATTGCGCCGGACCCGTCGCATCATATCCTGGGACCGGGCAAGGCCGCCGGTGATGGCCATCACCTTTACATCGGCCCCGTCCGCCGTGAGCCGAAGCATGCCGCTGGCAATGTTTCTGGCCATGAAATCCTGGACCAGGCCGATCTTCCTGCGCTGGGTGGGGGTGGCCCCCTGTTTCAAAAAACCGATCATGGCGTAGAAATCGTTGGTGCCCACCAATGACAATAAGCCGCCCCGTTCGGTCATGACCTGCTCCAGGTCTTTCACGGAAAACTCATTGTCTTTAATGGATTTGATCACCCGGTCGATGTCAATGGCCCCGCTCCGGCTGGTGGACATCAGGCCGGAGTATGCGTCGATAAGCATGCTTACCCGCCCCCGCCTGTGGGCGGCAAGGGAGGTTCCGCCGCCCACGTGGGCCGTCACGGCATCCAGTTGCTCCGGTTCCTGGTTCATCAGGGACGCCACCAGCCGCCAGGCAGCCTTGTGACTCAGGTAGTGGCCGCCGGAACCGTCACGCTTGATCTTGACAAACCCCGTGATCCGGTCCACCACATCCAGCTCATCACAGACAAAGGGATCGGTGGTGGTCAGCAGTAAATCGCTCTGGTTGCCTGCCATATCCGCCAGTTTCAGCCCCATGGCAATGCCCATGTTTGAGGCGTGAGGGCGGATCGGCCGTTCCGAAAGGTCACGGACCATCTCCGGAACCACCTTGTAGGTGCCGCTGGGAATCAACTGGAGAAAACCGCCCTGGCAGGCAATTCCGTCCAGGGTGGACAGACCGATATTTACGAGATCCAGGTGACCTGCAACCACCCGCACCCGGTAATCAATACTGTCCTCCTCATCCGGGGACAGGTGGATCTCAGACGTATGGATCTCCTCCAGCCCCTCGTACACGGAAATCCTTGTGGACACAGTGCCCGGGTTGATCAGAAGAAAGCGCATCTCCCCGTCCCGGGCCTCGTCAGCCAGAGGGCCGCCCAGAAGCCGCCGCATCACCGGAGCCTTGGAATTGCCGGCACGGTCCAGTTCCAGCATCAGGGACAGGGCATTGCCCAGAATCATGTTGATCCGTGGGGAGGACGTTGCCCTGAGCAGCACATCCACCACGGAGGCCAATTCGCTTTTCAACACGGCGGCGTCACCCGCTCCCGGGTCCTGTTTGATGCGGTCGGCAAGCTCCGCAAGCCATGCCTCACTTGCCACGGTCAACTGCCGCTCATAGGCGGACATGGACACCTGGGTTTTACCGATTTCGCCAACGGCATCAAGAACTCTGTTTCGAAGTTCCACAACTACTCCTTATGATTCTCTTGCTTATGTTTCGATATCAGGGCTTGTACGGATGCCGCATTGGCCAGATGGCCGGTATCTTCATTATCGCCGGCCTCACCCGAAGCAATGCGCTTGAGCAGCCTGCGCACCAGTTTTCCCGTAGCGGTCCTGGGCAGTTCTTCCGTGATGACAATCTTTTCAGGCATGGCAAACCGGCCGATTTTTTCAGCAATATAGGTCTTGAGGGATTCGATGAAGGTGTCCTCATCTTCAACGGCTTCCCGCAGGACCACAAAGGCCGTCAGCCCCTGGGTGGCGCTCCCTGCCGCACTGACGATCACACCCTGCTCAATGTTCGGATGGGTATCGATGACCGATTCGATCTGGGCCGTGCCCAGGGTCTGCCCCTTGACCTTCACCACATCGTCCAGCCGTCCCATGAACCAATGGAAGCCGTCCGGATCACAGCGCAGGCCGTCAAAGGTCTCAAAAAGCCCGTCAAACCGTGAAAAATACGTCTTGGAAAAATAGCCTTCCGTTCCCCGGGTGGGCCTGCCCATGGCCGGCCAGGAGCCTTCAAACACAAGATTTCCGCTGACATTGGCCTTACAGATCTGGCCGAAATCATTCATAATCTGCGGGGTTACCCCCGGGGCACCGAACCCCAGGGAACCTGGCCGGTTCAGTTCAGGTGAGGGATAGGTGTGTATCAGGGCCGTGCCGCTTTTGCTCTGCACCCAGAGATTCACCAGATGTTCCTTTTCCCGGACCAGCACCTTGCCGGCAAAGGTCATCAGGCGGGGGGGCAACGGCTCTCCGCAGCAGGCAATGACGGAAAACCGCTGATCGGTATCCAGTTCTTCACCGTCCAGATCACGCTGGATATCCGATATCAGACCGGGCCGGCAGAGCATGGCCTTTTTGCCCTGCCCTTCCAGCACCGTCCGGATCGTATCTGTTTCGATACTGCCGCAGGGAATGACAATGCCCACCCCGCAGGTCAGCGGTCCCCACATCCCGTATGCCTGGCAGCCGCTTTTGGAGGGTTCCAGCGTATTTACGATCATCTCCGGCTCCTCCCGCTCCAGGGCCTTGTTGAACAGCAGATCAAAGGAGGTATGGGCCTGGACAAGAAATCCGCCCGTGGCAAACACCCCGCCCACGGGCTTTCCGGCCAGACGGTTCTCGTAAATGGCAAACAGGGCATGTTCCGCATCACAGCTGGCAAGCGGTATTGTTTCGGTATCCCCGCCTGCCGAAAACTCCGCCAGGGTGGGCAGACCTTCTATCTTCTCCCCCACGGTAACAATGCGAAGATCTTCAATCATGGTGCGAACCGATTCTGCTACGCGAGATTCCTCGTCCCTGCCGTCCGAAGCGCCTGTCACCAGCAGCCTGGAGCGGGACTCTCTGACGTCCTCTGCCACCACAGCAGCCGGCAGATGACATCCGATGGGCAGATAGGTCACCCCGAGCCAGGCCGCAGCCAGGGCGCAGATCACAAATTCCGGGCCGTTGGGAAGGTTCAGGGCAATGCAGTCCCCCTGGTTGAGACCCTCCCGCTGAAAGGCAGCCGCAAGGGTCATCACCTCATCTTTCAGCTCACAAAACGTGAGTGTCCCGGCCTCACCGGCTGATTTATGCCAGGCAAGGGCAACCTTATCCCCAAGTCCGCGGTCAATATTCCGGTGGAGGGCGTTCTCCGTCGCATTCAGTCGGCCTTCCGCGAACCAGGCCACCTCGGCATTGATAAAATCCTCACGAACCACCGTATCAAATGCGTTGTGCCATGCCAGCCGGCCGGCCTGGCCGGCCCAGAATGCCTCACGATGGTCCAGGGTCTGTCTTAGGAGCAAACGGAACTCATCCAACCGTCCCGGCAGCTTCCGCTTCAAATCTATATTTTCCATGGTGTAATCCCCGATTTTATGGGTTCTTTGATCCCCGCCCCATGCCCTGATCAACCACAGGCCACGGCAGGACACCTAAAAAGCTTATTATTGCCTCATGTATCTTATGATAGACAAAAAAAAAGGGAAAGTCCCGGAGGCCCCAAGGCACTAAAAAAGAATAATTATTTATTTATCGCGTTGACAAAGAGTGAATAGATTTCAAGCTTATGGGGTAGAAGGTCCATAATGCAGGAAACGCAGCTTTCCTTCAATATCACAAATTAAAGGAGTGACTTTGGACTCTGTGACGCAAATTGCGCTGGGGGCAGCCGTAGGGGAAGCAACCCTTGGGCGGAGAATCGGAAAACCCGCCCTTGTCTGGGGCGGTATCTGCGGCCTGCTTCCCGATCTCGATGTGCTGGTGCCGCTGGGGGATGTGGTGAAAAACTTCACCTACCACCGCAGTGCCAGCCATTCCCTGTTTGTCCTCACATTGCTGACACCGGTAATGGTGGCACTCATCTTAAAGCGGCACCCGCACTGGGCCGGGTACAGGCTGCGATGGTATCTGCTGGTGTTTCTGTCCTTCATCACCCATATCCTTCTGGACGGTCTCACGGTCTACGGCACCCAGATCCTATGGCCCCTGGACACCCCGCCTGTGATGTGGTCCACCATATTCATTATTGATCCGGCCTATTCTGTCCCCCTGATCTTCGGGGTGTCGGCGGCATTTTTCATGTCCCGAACAAAAAACACCGGCCATGTCATCACCCTTGCCTGCCTTATGCTCAGCAGCCTCTACCTGGTCTGGACCATCGGCATAAAGACCCATGTGGACAATGTGACAAAAGAGGCCCTGGACCGGAACAACATCAGCTACAACCGGATTGTTACCGTGCCCTCGCCTTTCAACACGTTTTTATGGCGTATTTTGGTGATGGACGACACCATGTATTACGAGGGCTATTATTCCATCTTTGACAAGGACCGTTCCATTGCCTTCTCCGGCTATCCGAATAACAAAGCCCTGCTGAAACCCATCGAAAACCACTGGCCGGTCGAACGGCTGCAGTGGTTCACCCAGAGCTTTTATTCGGCCCGGCGTATGGCAGATCAAATCGTCATCACCGACCTGAGAATGGGAACGGAAAACGCCTATGTGTTCCGGTTTCAGGTGGGGGCGGCCCGGGACGGCAAAATCACCCCGGTTAAAAGCCGGCGTATCACGCCGGATTTGGATTTACGACTGTTAGGTCAGCTATGGCAACGCATATGGTCAAAGCCGGCCCAACCCGATTGATCAAAAAAGGCATCAATGAAAATAGCGATTCTTTCCGATATCCACGGCAACCTTGAAGCGTTTTTAAGCGTATTGGATGACATTGACCGTTTCAAGGCAGACGCCGTTGTTTCTCTGGGGGACAATATCGGCTATGGCGGGGATTCCGAAGCTGTGATGGATATCATCATTTCCCGGAACATTATGTCCGTTCTGGGAAATCATGAACTTGCATGCGTCAACAAACGGGTCTACAAGTGGTACACAGGTGATGTTAAAAAGGCCATTGATCAGGCCCTGTCAAGCCTTTCCCAGGCATCGTTGGCCTATCTGAAGGGCTTGGAAACCCGGCTTTGCAAATTTGAGTCAAGGTTTGTCCATGGATTTCCGCCGGACTCGGTGCGGCACTACCTGACCCAGGCAGGGGATGATGAACTGCACAGGACCCTCAGCCGGCAGGAGGAAGCCTTATGTTTTGTGGGACATACCCATAAGGTGCGCCTGGTTTATGCCGAAGATAACACGATCCAGATCAAAACACCGGATCGTGACACCTTTGATCTAACGACGGGCACAAAATACATCGTTAATGCCGGCAGTGTGGGACAGCCAAGAGATGGTGATCCCCGGGCCAAATATATGATATGGGACGTATCAAACCAACGCCTCATGATCCGGCGGATCCCATATGATACCCGCAAAGCCGCAGAAAAAATAGTGGCCGCAGGCCTTCCGTTCAAATATGCCCGGGCGGTTCACCCGGAGCTTACCCCATAAACCTGCATCTCACAGGGAACAAACCCCTTTGACGTGAAAATAATCCGTTACATCGCAGGATGTGACAAATCCCATTTCAAGATCCAGCACCCAGGCAGATCGCCCGGAGCGGGAATCCGCACTCCAGAGGCATTTTTGTACATCTGAAAACACGGGTTCCAGGCAGAAGTTTTCCGGTGACGGTGAATTTAACAGTGACAACAATTCATTCATGGTGGGCAGCCGCCACCCGGTGTATCCTTCCAACCCTTTATCAGATACCTCTTTAATATATCTTTGCGCTTCCGACCATGACATGGGATATCCGGAGCCTGCCTGCTGCCACACAAGCCCTGTGGCACGGTCGACAATGACCCGTTCCGTTTCAGCCTGAAAGTCATTTTGAATATAGGCGGCCGGCTGATCATGTCGGTTCAGCCGGAACATCTTTCTGGCTTTTTTTCTTAAAATTCTTGACGGTTGTGACCGCAGCGCGGTCTTTTTTACGGGTGCGTCATATCCTGAGTCTTTCTTTTCAGATGAATCAGAAATTTCGCATTCTTTTTTCCGGGAAGCATTATAGGCCAGAGACAATTGTTTTAAGGCATCCGCCATGGTTTCCGCATCCTGGAAACGGTTTTCCGGCTCCTGCGCCATGGCCTTGAGAATAAACGCATCGCAGTTTTTGTCCAGCATGGGATTCAAACGGCTGGGCAATTGAACGGTTTTACCCGTTGGCAAATGGCCGGTAAGCATCCGGTATAAAATAACACCGGCAGAATACAAATCTGCCCTGTGGTCAATGGCCTTCCGGGAATGAATCTGCTCTGGGGCCGCATAAAACGGCGTGCCGATAAACCGGGATCGGGCAGTCTGTGATCCGGGCTGAATGGCAGGTTTTTCTCCCCGCCGTTTTGACAGGCCGAAGTCCACAATTTTAACGATGCCCTCGTCCGACAGCATTATATTGAACGGTTTGATATCCTGATGGATAATCTTGGCGTGGTGCAGCCGGGAAAGGCCTTCGAGAATCTGATGCAGATAATGGCAGGTTTTTTCAATGGGAACGATACGCGACGTCATCTCCGCCCAATAGGACTCCCCGATCATCTCGCCAAGATTACGGTTGTAGTATTCCATGATGTAAAAGATGTCCGGTTCCCGGGTCTCAAGCTTCCAGATACCGGCCACATTGGGATGACGGATATTGGCGATCACCCGGGCCTCATGGATAAACCGCTCTTTTAACCATGCGGTGCTGAATTTCCGGTCAAGGGCTTTTGTTGGTGCAAACAGCTTCAGGGCCGCTGTTTTTTCAAGCCCGGGGAGGGTGACCTTATACACCCGGCCCATGGTACCCCTTCCCAGAAACCACCTGATCTTGTAACTGCCAATTTTTCCGGGGGACCGATGTGCCACAATGGATACCCTTTTGTTTTCATGATAATTTTTTTTACCTGGCACAGCGCCTCATCAAGATATGCCAGGTAAAAAGTGTTACATGAAGCCATGACCGATGGCAAGCCCCTTTGGCCATACTTAATTTCAAACTCAGTATTTCACTTGCCCGATGAAATTCAATCGTTTTATAGTAGGCAGACCGGTGATTGAAATACTTACAATCATAACATTTTAAATAAAGGCGGGTGAATCCATTATGAGCCCCATACGCGTTGCACTGATTTTTATCATCTTGATAGGCACTTTTTTCCTTCCCCATGCCATCCCAATCCAATGCAACACAGCCTGGGCTGACCGGGCAAACCCAAATGGCATTGTAAGTTTCGATCAGTTAACCCTGGAAGAAAAACAAACCAAGGTGAGAAGAACAGCCGATACCCAGGCCGGGCAATGGGTGCAAAAAAGCCAGGACGCAGTCACCCGGAACGACTGGATTGAAACCATCAGAACCGCCTCCCTGGCCATATCCCTTGATCCCGGCCGGTTCGTGGCCTACCAGAACAGGGCCTGGGCATATTGCCACAAGGGACTGTTTTACAAGGCCATGGAGGACGCGAAGACCGCACTTTTTATCCGGCCTGAAAGCCCCTTCCCCTACATATCACTGGCTTGGGCCCAGATTGAAACCCAAAATCCCACGGCCGCACCGAAACTGTTACATAACGCCTTGGAATTTGATCCGGAAAATCCCTTTGCCTTTAATTACCTGGGGCTTGCCTATCAGAAGATGAACACACCGGCAAAGGCCAGGGAATACTATGAGAAAGCCTGCCAGGCAGGACTTCAAACCGGATGTGACAACTACCGGCAAATGACCGGCGTCACCTCGCTGGACATTCGGTCACGGGTGATTCACTTCACACGAATCATCGAGAAAAAATTTGGCGAACAAAAATGGGATGACATCATTGCCCTGGCCGATGAAATCATTCGTATAGACCCCAAAAACCATACGATATACGCGACCCTTGGCGGTGTCTACGCCTACAAAGGCATGTATGACCAGGCGCTGATAAACTGCCAAAAAGCCATTGAGTTGAATCCGGACTTCGGACTGTCATACAACAACCGGGGCTATACCTATGAACGCATGGGGAAACCGGCCGAAGCAAAACTGGACTATGAGATCAGCTGCAACCTTGGGGACCCCTACGGATGCAGAAATGTCCAACGGCTTGAAGGCAGTCCCCAATAACGGCCATGGGCCGCCCATGAACGTCATGCGCCGTGCCCACAACAAA
>CAJWHT010000154.1 GCA_913041495.1 uncultured Desulfobacteraceae bacterium
TGAAGACTTTGATGACGCTATCGTAGATTATTTAGCAAGTGAATTTAATCATAGTGAAATACTTAAAACGTTATTTAGATTTAAAACCATTTGTACTATTTTTTCATACTTTACTTCATAAAAAAATCCAGGCAAGGAACTTTTCCCTGCTGTCGATCATGCTGTTTACCCCCGGGATGATCGACAGTTTGGGGATGATGTGGTGGGCGGTTTGGTCCAGGGCATTGACCAGATAAGCGTCTGCGACAACGATCCCCTTGATGCCTGTGGCGTCATCCATTTGAGCAATCCTGTTCAGAAAAGCGCCTGTTTTTACAGGGTTTGAGTAGAGATCCGGGTGGACAAACCGGGTATTGGCCAGAACGTATTTGTCAACGGGACGAAGGGACTTAAGCAATGCGTTCAGCCGGTCTGTCTCACCTGTGTCAGCATGGCTTGAAATTGCGCTCCGGACCCGGGCATCCATAACGGTCTCGGTATCCAGGGGGAAATATATGGAGGCCAATGCGGACACATGTTGGGCCAGAAAATCCGCATACCCGGGATCAGGGATGAATGGGACGGACAATTTCATTAAAACCGGTCCTTTTTATTCGGGTTTGACGGGGGTAAAATGCATAGGGTAAATTTGTTATAATTCAGGCAAAAATGCAATCCCCTGACATTGACAGGGATGGGTTTATGGTTAGAATTAGGCTATTCAGGCAAAATATACCTGAAAAAATAAAGAATTTGAATAAGGAGAGCGTTACAATGATTGAACTGACAGATCCTGCTAAGACGCAGATCGATGACTACTTCCAGGGGAAAGAGCCTACCCCCATCAGAATCTTTCTCAACTCCGGCGGCTGAGGCGGGCCTTCTCTTGCCATGGCTCTGGATGAGCCTAAAGATACGGACGATTCATTTGATGTTAAAGGACATAAATTTGTCGTTGACAAGGAATTCATGGAAAAGGCTGAGAAAATCAAGATCGACTTTACCGGAATGGGCTTTCACCTTGACTCCAATATTGACCTGGGGCAGGGCGGTGGCTGCGGCGGATGCGGCTCAAACGGTTCCTGCGGCGACTAGTTGATTTAGGTCTTTTAAAAAAAAGGCGTCCACACGAGGGGCTCAATGCCCCGTGCCGGACGCCTTTTTTAGTTTTTTAATATGCAAAGGCCCTGTGGGCCAGACGGGCCACAAGACCCCTGTCCGGTGAAAACGGATTTTGCACGTCGGGCGGTTCCTTCAGGGGCGCGGTGCATCCGGACGCATTGCATTGAACCATTTGCCCCTGCTGGTGCAGATGGATGTTATAGGCCCTGACCATCAGTATTTCAAGATTGATGACATCTTCCACGTTGTAGGCCAGCAGGGTATCCAAAATTCTTGGGTCCCCGGTTTTTTTATATTCGTGCCAGAGAATGACAGCAAAGCTTCCGTCCACACCGTCCAGATCCCCCCTGTCAATGCCGAAGGCTTTTTCACATAGTTTAAGCCCTCCTTTATAACCCAGGGCACCCAGCACATACCGAAGATCAATATGGGCCTGATCCAGGGGGATATCCATGCGTGAGCGGATAAAGGGCAGATCAAAGGTCTTTCCGTTGTAGGTGACAAGGAGGCCGTATTTTTCGATATCCGCCGGGAACGCATCAAGATTCTCTCCGCGGACATAGGTTTTGACCTGGGTTCCGTCCCACAGGGCGATGGTCGTTATCTTGTCCCAGGGAGAGAGGCCGGTGGTTTCAATATCCAGAAAGGCGGCGGTCCGCCTGAATTCTTTAAACAGCCGGTACTGCTGCCCTGAGGGCAGATGGTCCGCAAAATATTTTGCGTCTGCCCGGGCAAGGCTATGGATGGATGCTTCCAGCCCCTCCCGGATTGCCGTATCCTTTTTTCCCGGGCCGCTGAATTTGTCCAGAGCGGCTTCCCAAGTAACAATACCCTGCTGCCAGAGTTTTTGTTCAGATGCCGGACCGATACCGGGCAGGTGGCAGAAACTGTGTGCGATCATGTTTTTTCCTCAAGGGTTAAAGTTTGACCCCTTATACCCCGAATGGGTATGAGAAGACAAAGGCGAATTCGAGTGCGGTTTGCTTGACCCGTCAATTGGGGCATGGTAGCCTTGTTTGCAAGTAACGTAACCCATCAGGAAATATGCCATGGTTTCACAATACCTTATAGGAAAATCAACGGAACAACGTTTTGCCGGCTGCACACCAGATGGTGTGGCCGATGGTACAGTCCGCCTTTTTATTGTATGCCTTACCTGTGTTTTCCTGGCGGTTGCAACCCTGGGGGTATCCGGGTGTGGTGAAAAGGAAAAAAGCGATGAGGAAAGGGTGCTTGGCAACTGGACCCAATATAAAAACCGGGCGTACATTCTTCTGATCATCAATCCGAAAGGGACGTGGAACTCATCGGTACGGATCGCCGATGCCACCTCAAAGATCGTCAGTTCCAGGGGGAATGCAAACGGCTCCTGGCACATGGAAGAGGGGCAACTGATATTTACTGTGGTGGAGTCTGATATAGAAGAGATCTGGGAACAAAACGACACCACATTCTTTGAAATTGTCGAGCTTGGCGAACGGATGATGCTTTTGCGGGAGGAAAACGGCCGGGTGGGGGAATGGAATAAAACCAGCGGCCAGAAAGGACCGGACGCTGAGGAGAATCTGGCAAAAATCATTGAAATGGCCCCCTATGCCGTCAATCTCAACAAGAACAGTTCCAATGTTCAGGACCGTTACCTGTGTATGAACATGCATATGGTGCTCAAGGAACTGATGCCGGACCAGCAGGTGCCGAAGTTTCATCCCAGGGCCAGGGATGCGGCCATCCTTTTTTTAAGCTCTTTGGTTTATGCTGATGTGGAAAATTTCGACAAGATCAAGGAGCAGAAGCAAAAACTGATAGATGTGCTTAACCCGTATATGGAGGGATTCATCAAAGATATTGAAGTTGAGCATGTGATCATTGAAACCTCCGTGACAAAGGTGGAGGAGTTCATCATCGAGCATACCATCGGCAAAGATGAGGAGGAAGGTGGAGAAGGCGAGGAGGGACAAAAGGAAGATGGCAAAAAGGATGAAAAAAGCGCCTGATTTCTGATTTCCCGACCTATAATTGCCTGGCCTTTTAATCTTTTGATTTTGTCACAACCACCATTCCCGAGGTCAGCCTGACCGTTGCCGTATTCCCTGTAAAGACGTTGCTCACGCCCAGCGCTGTGCCCATATCAAGGGTTTTATCCGTCAGCGGGTATGCCAGTCCCTCCAGTGTCAGGCCCGTGACCCTTTGGGTGACCGGTATGACGGAGAGCAGATCCCCGGGGCTGCCGTCGAAGGTTGTATCCGAATCAATGAGATAAATTTCATTGTTGGCATCCAGTATCCTGCCCGTGACGCCTTTCTCCAGAAGGCAGCGGAGCATCAGGATGTTGGCCAGGGTATGGTCCAGGCGGCATCCGGTCATGCCCATGAGAACAATTTCCTTTGCCCCCTGCCCCAGAGCATAGTCCAGACAGAGTTCCGTATCGGTCATGTCCTTTTTCTTAGGATAGGTCCGGACCGGGATATGCCGGGAGGCAAAAAAATCCTTTGAGGCCCGGTCTATGGAATCCAGGTCCCCGATGATTATGTCCGGATCAATGGAGATGCCCTTCAGATGAACCGCCCCGCCGTCTGCAGCGACTATCATATCCGCCGTGGAAAGCTCCCTGCGGATGACCGGGGTGGGGGTAAAGCTGCCGCTTGCAACAATGATGATTTTCATGGTCTCTTGCATATCAGAAAAAAAAAGCATTGAAAACCCAGGAGGTGGCTTAGCATTTACAACTCCTTTCTTGACACCTGCTCTGCAAACTAATATTTTCCCTGGCAAATGATACGGATTAAACGCATACATACCTATATATTTTTTGAGCTTGTACCGCCTTTTATCATCAGCTTGTTCTTCCTGACTTTTGTGTTTCTGATGACCCGGATACCGGAAATCACGAACATGGTGGTCAACTATGACACCAGCATCTGGGATATTCTGATGCTGATCGGCTTTACCCTGCCCAGGTTCATGGAATTTACCCTGCCCATGTCGGCCATGATTTCCATTCTTCTTACCTTTATGCGCATGGCAGGAGAAAACGAGATCGTTGCCCTGAAAGGCGCCGGTACCTCCCTCTACAAGCTGCTGCCGCCGGTGCTCGTCTTCTCAACTGCCGCCACCCTGCTGACCATGTGGATTACGGTATACGGGGTGTCGTGGGGCAAACTGTCCTTGAAAGAAAAAAGCATCGACATTGCCAGGTCATCGGTGGATGCCGCTTTACAGGAACGGCAGTTTAACTCCCAGCTCAAGGGCATCATGGTTTATGTCTCCCATGTGGACGTGAAAACCAAAGAATTAACCGATGTGTTCATTGAGGACCGGCGGACCCGAGGGGTGGTGGCTATTTCTGTGGCCCCCCGGGGGAAAATCATCCGCCGGGATGATGACAAGGTGTACACCATCCGGCTGTACAATGGCATGATTAATCAGGTTAACGCAGAGGATGCCGCTGTCACCAACATTAAATTCGGTCAGTATGATATCAATGTCGATTTGTTCAACCTGCAGAAGCAGGGGGGGCGGAAACTGCGCAAAGAACTGGATGAGATGAGTCTGCACGAACTGGTTCAGCGTATCCGCAAAGGCTTTGAAGACCCGGCCCTGCGAAGTGAAGCGCTGATGATTCTTCATGAAAAGTTTTCCATTCCTTTTGCCTGTCTGGCTCTGGGGCTTCTGGCATTTCCCCTGGGGGTACAGTCCATGTCTTTGAGACGGTCATCCGGGTTCGGCATGGGGATCTTCTTTTTCCTTCTCTACTATTTTCTCCTGGCTGCCGGATGGTCTGCCGGGGAGACCGGCCATTATCCGCCGTTTATCGGGATGTGGCTGCCCAACGTGGTGATGGGGATTGCCGGCATCTATCTTCTGGTACGCAATGCCAAGGAAAAGCCTGTGCGCCTGCCCGGGGTGGTACAGGCCTGGATTGACGCTGTTTCCCGGCGGTTTAAGAAAAATGTAGAGGCCCAATGATGAAGTGCCTTCACAGATATTGGCTCAAAGAGTTCTCCCGGTTTTTTATTATCATCCAGAGCCTGATTCTGGTCTTGTTTGTGTTTATAGATTACCTGTCCAGAATGGACAAGTTTATCAAGTCCGACATTACCATGCTCAAAGGGCTGTGGTACGTATTGCTGAAGCTGCCGTTCATGTTTGTCCAGCTGACGCCGGCAAGCCTGTTGCTGGCCGTTATTGCGGCATTCGGCATCATGAACCGGGACGCCGAACTCACCGCCTTGAAATCCTCCGGAATTTCGGTTTACTTTCTGGTGAAGCCTGCCCTGGCCGCCGGTGTGGCCCTGGCCTGCGTGATGTTTTTCGTGGGGGAAACCCTGATCCCCATCTCCATGTCCCGGGCAAATTACATCCGCTACCAGGAAATGGACGGCGGACCTACGACCTCCCAGGGCAGAAAAGATATATGGATCAAATCGCAAGAGCACATGGTGCACATTAATTTTTTTGATCCTGTGCAAAAGCGGGTGGCGGGCATTACTGCCACGGCTATGGGCGAGGGATACAAAATCGCTCACAGGATTGATGCCCGCACCGGTGTGTACAAGGACGGCCAATGGGTGTTCCAAGAGGTGACGGAGCAGGTGTATGATCCGCAGAAGGATGATTATGAGGTGACCACGCACACCTCAAAAAACATGGCTTTAAACCTAGCTCCGGATGATCTGGGGGAACTGGCCATGAAAACCGATGAGATGAGCTTCTCCGAGCTATGGGCGTACGTTCGAAAGGTTACCAGCGAGGGGTATGACGCCACCACCTACCGGGTGGACATGAACGGAAAACTCGCCTTTCCCTTTATCTGCGTTATCATGGCGCTGACAGGCGCGGCCACCGGTATGCGTTCCTTTGTGAAGACCAACCTGCCTGTGGGCATCGCCATTGGGGTGGTGATCTGTTTTCTTTACTGGTTTATGTTCGGGTTCTGTATTTCCCTTGGCTACGCCAAAATTTTGCCGCCGGTGGTGGCTGCTTGGGCGGGGAACCTGGTTTTCCTGTGCCTGGGGACGATTTATCTGATCAATACTGAATAGAACTTAACGGAATAGACCTTGGGAATAAAATTGTACGAATGTTTTTTTTATATCACATTATAACCACCACGGTTTTTGTATTGGTGCTGCCCCTGCTGCCGTTTTTGTGGGTGTTCTCGGAAAAGCGTCGGGCCAACCTGCTTCAGCGGCTGGGATTTTTCACCGGTATTCCGGTAAAATCCCCAGGAACGAGACGAATCTGGGTTCACGCCCTGTCCGTGGGGGAGGTAAACTCGGCTGTTCCCTTTGTTAAGGGGCTTAAGGAACGGGTGCCGGATGCAGAAATCGTTTTATCAGCTTCCACGAGGACCGGTTTTGAAACTGCACGCCGGTTGATGGACCCGAGTGAAAAATCGGGTTTAACCGATTCACCGGTGTCGGTAATCACATATTTTCCCTATGATTTGTGGATGTCCGTGCGGTATGTTACCACAAGAATCCGGCCGGATTTGGTCTGCTTGGTGGAAACGGACCTGTGGCCTGGATTCCTGTCTACCATGAACGCTAAAAACATACCCGTGGTCCTTGTGAATGCAAGGCTTTCTGAACGCTCACTGAAAGGATATCTGAAGCTTGGGCGGTTTGCGTCCCTGTTTTTTTCCTCCCTTTCCCATGTCATGGCTCAGACAAAAAAAGATGCGCACGGATTCAACCAATTGGGACTGCCGGCAGAAGGCATTTCCGTCACAGGAAATATAAAATTCGATCAGCCGGCCCTGGCCCTTGACAGAGATGAGAAAAACAATTTGCGGGAACGGTTCGGAATTACTGCCGGACAGCCGGTGTGGATTGCCGGTAGCACCCATGAGGGGGAAGAACCGATCCTTACGGAGATTTTTATGCGGGTCAGGGTGGCCGTACCGGATCTCAAACTCATCATCGCACCCAGGGATCCGGCCCGAAGCAGGACGTTGATGCGGGCGTTGCCTCAGAGACTGTCATCCGCCTGCCTGTCTGATACACTTCCTGCAAAAGTCAATTCAGATGTAGTTTTTATTGATTCCCTGGGGGAACTTGCCCGTGCCTATGCCGTTTGCGATTTGGCCTTTATCGGCGGATCCCTGGTTCCATTGGGGGGGCACAATCCCCTGGAACCTGCCATGTTCGGCAAGCCGGTTCTCTTCGGCCCGTATATGACGGATTTCCATGAAGTGGCGGATTGGCTGACGGATGCCGGCGCTGCCCATGTGATAGATGGGGTACAAACGGCAGAAAAAACCGTGATGGTTCTGCTGACGGATGCTGGCAGACGTGAACAGGCCGGGAACGCAGCCAGAGATGTCTTTTTAAACAATTCCGGTGCGGTTGAAAATATCCTTGATGTCATGGAGGAGAACGGCTTTGTTTAAACCGCTGGTGGACGAGATCACCCGAATATCCGGGCAGGACCCGTATCCGACTTCCGGTTTTGCGGGACGTTGTCTGGCGGGAATCTCCGGAGCGTATTCGGCGGCCGTCAGGATACGTTCTTTTCTTTACGGCAAAGGGATATTGAGATCAAGACAACTGCCTTGTCCGGTGATTTCCATCGGTAACATCGTTGCCGGCGGTGCCGGCAAAACGCCTACGGCGGTATACCTTGCCGGAATCTTAAAAGAACTGGGATACCGGCCGGTGGTGGTGAGCCGGGGATACAAAGGTAATTTAAAACAAGAGGCCGCTGTTGTGGGGGATGGCCGCAAGGTCTTTCTGGATGCCGATACCGCAGGGGACGAACCCCACATGATGGCGGCGGCCGGGCAATTCCCCGTGGTTGTGGGAAAAAAACGTTACCTGGCCGGCCGGCTTGCCCTGGATCAGCTGGATGTGGATGTGATCATTCTGGATGACGGATTTCAGCACCGGGCATTGGACCGGGACCTGGACCTTTTGCTGTTTGACTATCGGCGTCCCCTGGGAAACGGCAGGATGCTGCCCGCAGGCAGGCTCCGTGAGACCCTCGGGTTGTGCCGCAAACGGGCCCATGGCCTGATATTTACTCGCTGCCCCTCACCGGAGCATGCCCAAGCCCATCAAATGCCTGGGGCCGTGTCATCTATTATGGATGGACTGCCCGCATTCTATACCCGCCATACCCCTTACCTGGCACAGGTTTGCCGCCGGGACGGTCAGCCGGAAAAGCACGTTTTAAAAGATCTTATCGGGGACCGTGCTGTCCTTTTTTCCGGGATTGCCCATAATTCAGGATTCCGTGAAACTGTGGAACAATTGGGGATAAAGGTGGTGCGGCATCTTGAATTTCCGGACCATTACAGGTATAAGAGGTCTGATTTTAAACAAATTCAGCACCTGGCCAAAGAAACCTGTGCTGATTGGATAATAACAACAGAGAAAGACTGGGTCAAAACAGACAGCACTTTTGAATGGCGCACAGATCTCGCCGTCATCGGCATAAAACTGACATTTGATGATGCCGATGCCTTTACCCGTTTTATAGAATCCCGCATGAAAATAATAACGGCTGACAAAAAATACAGATGATTCAATTATGCCTTCAGGACAGTCCGTCGGCCAGGATTCTTATCCGCGCGGCCAACTGGGTGGGGGATGCCATAATGACCACCCCCGTGATCCGGGCGGTGCGTCAGAACTACCCCCAGGCACACATAACGGTATTGGCAAAGCCCTGGGTGATCCCCGTATACGAGACAAATCCCCACGTGGATGAAGTGATGGTGTACGACAACGGCGGACGCCACAGCAAAGGGCTTGGCACCCTGCGCCTGGCAAGGGATATCCGGAACAGGGGATTTCATCTTTCCATTTTGATGCAGAATGCTTTTGAAGCGGCGCTGCTTGCCTTTCTTGCCGGCGTTCCCGAACGCCTGGGCTACAATACCGATGCCAGATCCCTTCTTTTGAACCGGTGCGTCAAAATGGATCCGGCCCTGAAAAAAGGGCATTTGATTGATTATTATATCGCCATATTGACCAATGCGGGACTTAAGCCCAGCGGCCGCGACCTTGAGCTTCATATCCCTCAGACGGACAAAATCTGGGCACAGGATTGCCTGGCGGACCTGAATATCGGCCCTGTCTCCCCGGTCATCGGCATCAATCCCGGTGCCACCGGAGGCACGGCAAAACGATGGTTTCCCGAGCGGTATGCTGAACTGACAAAGAAACTGTCCGAAGATTACGGCACCCGGGTGATTATTTTCGGCGGACCTGCCGACCATGCCCTGGGGGAGGAAATATCCGGAATGGTGCCCGGGTGCTGCGTGAATATGGCGGGTAAGACAAGCCTTGCACGGGCCTTTGCCCTCATCGGTGCCTGTGATCTTTTTGTCACCAACGATTCCGGGCTCATGCATGCGGCCGCCGCCCAGAACATCAACCAGGTGGCAGTCATCGGATCAACGGATGTCGTTGCCACGGCGCCGGCCAATGAGAACAGCATCATGGTCAGGGAGGCGGTGGACTGCAGTCCTTGCCTGAAAGATGAATGCCCCATTGACCACCGGTGTATGGACCGGATATCTGTGGAAACGGTTGCAAAAGCCTGTCATAGCTTGCTTGAGGGTGATCTGAATGTGAAAGGAGGCACCCCTGCATAAAGAAAATCACACGGAACTCAATACGGAAAGCTGCAACACGGATGTTGCAGGCATAAAACGGATTCTGATCGTAAAGCCCAGTGCACTGGGGGATATTGTCCACTCTTTGCCGGTACTGAACGCGCTTAAAAGACAGTTTCCCCATGCCCGGATTGACTGGGTGGTGGCCAATGGCCTACATACCTTTCTGGAAGGGCACCCCATGATCCACAGGCTATGGGTGATTAAAAAGGACCAGTGGAAAAAACTCTCGCACCTGAGACAGACCTTTGGTGAAATTAATCAGCTTCGAAAGGATCTGGGGAGCCAGGGCTATGATGTTTGCATCGACCTGTCCGGCCTTTTTCGTTCCGGCCTGATTTCCGGGTTCTCCCGGGCAAAGATACGTCTCGGCTTTAAGGAATCCGATGAGGGCAGCCCCATGTTTTATACCCACCGCATCCACGGCAGTATGAAAATCCACGCCATCGACCGCTATCTCAAGCTGGCTGGATTCATGGGGTGCCCAACCGATGAAGTGGCATACCCATTTGCCCCATATGACCCCAGTCCGCCGATTATGAAGACCCTCCCGGAGCGGTACGTGGTGATGAGTCCTTCAGCAGGCAAACCGGCCAACCGGTGGCCTGCTGAGCGGTTTGGTGCGCTTGCTGCCCGTCTTGAACGACCGGTAGTGGTAATTGCCTCCGCCGCAGAAAAATATATTGCGGATGCTGTGGTGGCAGCTTCCAATGGAAACGCCGTATCCATAGCCGGTAAAACCCGGTTGAAGGAACTGCTGCCGGTCATCGGGAAGGCAGACTATTTTATCTGCAATGATACAGGGCCCATGCATATTGCCGCCGCCCTCAAAGTGCCCGTATTTGCAATTTTTGGCCCGGCCAACCCTGTGCGCACCGGTCCCTATGGAAATATTCACACCGTTATACAAAAAAAATATCCGTGCGCACCATGCTACGCCAAGAGACCTTGTACGGAACACAATTTCAGGTGCATGGAGACACTGAGCACAGATGATGTTTACAATATGATTCAGGAACATACGTCATGAAAGTATCTGTTATTGTCACGACCTATAACCGTCCTGATGCCTTGAAAAAAGTTCTGGACGGCTTGGTTGTCCAGACCAGGTTGCCGGATGAAATTGTTGTGGCGGATGACGGCTCCGGCGTTGAAACAAAAAGAATGTTGTCTTCATATCTTGTCAGGGATGATATTGCGGTCAAACATGTCTGGCAAAGCGACAAGGGATTCCGGGCGGCCCGCATTAGAAACAAAGCGATTCTTGCATCCACCGGGGAGTACCTGCTTTTAATGGATGGGGACTGTATTCCTGAAGAGCATTTTGTGGCTGACCACGTAAATTTAGCCAGACCGGGATCCTATTTCCAGGGAAAGCGGGTGTTGGTGAACAGGAGACTTGCTGACCAGTTTTCATATGAAGATATAACGCGTCGGATGTTTTTGATCCGTCAGGCTGTGGGAAGCGGTATTTCGAACGGGCACCATCTGTTTCGCCTTCCTTTTTTCCCAAGCTATGGGGTGAAAGGGCTTTCAGGAATTCGCACCTGCAATATGGGAATTTTCCGTGAAGACGTGATTGCCATAAACGGGTTCAACCAAAGCATGGTGGGCTGGGGGCGAGAAGACAGTGAGTTTGTTATCCGCCTGTATCGGTTTGGTGTGAAGCGACGGGAACATCCTTTCCGTGCGATATGTTATCATCTCTGGCATCCTGAAAATACCAGAGATGGGTTGGCAGAAAATGAGAGGATTCTTGATAAAACCAAACAATCCGCTGCATGGGCATGCAGCGACGGTATCACCCAATTAATTAACCAAAGTAAAAATAGTCGTCCCAAGCATGATGAGATCTCTTAAAATATTTCTGGTAAACGGTGAGGCCGATGTTTGGCTGTTTCGTTTGGTGGCACTTACCTTTTTCCTGTTGCCAATCGGGACATCCCCCCCTTTAATTAGTGCGAGTCTTGCTGTCGTGGTTTTCTTTGCCACCGGTAAATTCAGACAGATCCCCGGGGTTTTAACCGCTTCATGGTTTGTGCCCGTGGTGTGTCTCTTTGTCATACCGTGGGTCTGGCTGGCAATTTCTCAGAATTTAGACCTGGGAATTGACTATGCCATGAAGGGAAAATACTGGTCTGTGGCGATTGTCGCAGCCACTCTTTGGATTTCGGACAATCAGGTTTTTACCTTGGTAAAGTGCCTTTGGGCCGGTTTGGTCATCGGCGCTTTGCTTGCTCTGTATCAAGCCGTGGTTCATGGTTTTGGATACCAGGATTTTTTGGGGTTTGGTATCACGCACACCCTGTTGTCAAATTATTTGATTGTAGGGATGCTGATGGTGGGGTTTTACTTTAGAAGAACAAACGATAGAAAGCTGAACCTTTGGTTGCTCATAATGGCCCTTCTTTTCCTTTTCCACCTGGCTGTGCTGAGGGGTAAATCCGGTTATTTGATTTTTATTCTGGCGGTCCCTTTTATCGCCAGAGACATTTTGTTCCGGTGGCCGAATTGGATCAAGGGAACTGTCGTCGTTGTTTTAGTGCTGTCCTTTCTATCTTTTCCGCCGGTGCGGAACAGGATAATGGAGCCTGTCAAACAATTAAAAAACATGCGGACGGTTTCACTGGATGATCCTGATTCCGAGGTTGAGCCACGGTTTTTTATCTTCAGTCAGGCTGCTTTGGCTTTGAAACAACACCCCGTCATGGGTATCGGAACCGGAAGCTTTTTGGAATTTACCCGTGCAAACGGAGTAAAAAAACTGGCACACCCGCATAATAACTTGATTTACATGTGGGTGAGTTTCGGTATTGCAGGACTTGGGTGCATACTCTGGCTTTTCGGCAGGCTATTTTACACCGCCTGGAAAAGCCGAAAGACGCCACTGGGCTATTTTGTATTGACGAGCAGCCTTGTCTTGTTCGCCACAGGCCTGTTTGACACGCAATTTTTAAATACCAACACATTGCTCTTGCTGACGATAATCTATGGTCTTCAGGGGCCGCTGATACGTGCCAGAGCAGAGGTGATGAATGGCTAAGCTATCTGTATATATTATTGCGTTTAATGAGTCGGAGAAGATAAAAGATGCGCTTGAAAGCGTTCAATGGGCTGATGAGGTCATTGTGGCTGATTCCTTCAGCACGGATGGTACGGCTGAAATCGCTAAAGCCCATGGTGCAAGGGTTGTGCAGGTGCCTTTTGAGGGATTCGGCAATCTGAGGAATTCAGCAATTGAGGCCTGTTCCCATGAGTGGATCTTCAGTCTGGATTCTGATGAGCGGTGCACCGATGCGGCAAGGGAGGAGATTGTCGGCATAATTAACGCACCTGACAGTACGGATACCTATTATGTGCCCCGTCGAAATTTTTTTATGGGCAAGTGGCTTCGCCATGGGGGGTTCTATCCCGACTACAGGCAGCCCCAGCTTTTCAGGAAAGGGGCACTGGTGTTTAAGCCGGATGCTGTTCATGAACGGTATGATGTGATCAGCAGCCGACCCTCAGGCTATCTGAAATCCGACATTTATCAAATCCCCTTTAAAAATCTTGAGGAAGTGATCCATAAGGCGAACCGGTATTCCACCCTTGGGGCGGAGAAGCTTCTGGAACAGGGAAAACGATCCGGAATGATGAAGGCATTGGGACATGGGTTCTGGGCCGCATTTACGATTTATGTCTTAAAGCGGGGCTTTCTGGACGGCTGGCCGGGATTTGTCATTGGTGTGGGAAATTTTGAAGGTACATTTTACAAGTATGCCAAGCTCTATTTGAAAGAACGCGGGCTGGATGAGTTTTTGAAAGTCCGCCTGCCGGATTAGCGGGTATTTCGGGTTCGTTTAGATCCCTGTGTTTTTATTGAAAAAAGAAAGAATCAGCGATTTGCATCCAGAAGAACAAACCGTATACATATACCAGATGGGCAAAGTCGGTTCCATAAGTTTACTGAAAACAATTGAAAAACTGGGGATACAAGCGGTTCACGAGCATAATTTAACATTGAGTCATTCAGACGCCTTGGGGGTGCGCCGTATGCCGGGCGTTTGGGGGGGCTAAAGTCAAATTTCAATGCGTTTAAAGGGTGTTGAAACCGATCATATTTTCACGGTGTCATAGGTCTCCTGCGTTATTGAAATTTATTATCCCCGGTTCTGAATGATCAACCTTACCTCTGTGGACCCTGATTAGTTCCTTTTTGCGGTAATAAACCCATTGCAGGAGACCGCCTTATTTTTTTCAGGCACAGTGATTCGACCAATCAATCGGCTCAGGAAAGCACTGTAATGCGTTTCATTTTATCCTGTGGCAGAAAACATCTCCTTTTGTCCATTATTCTTTTTTGCCACCTTGCGCCTGGTGCCGGCCAGTTCTAATAACAAGGTTACAATCGTCGTCAGGGCAGATCGGACAATCACCCCATGCTGACTCCTGACCCTCGTTTGTTCCAGCCCTTCTCTTTTCTTCATAAGATTAAAGGGTCTTTCACAGTTTTTTCGTATCT
>CAJWHT010000155.1 GCA_913041495.1 uncultured Desulfobacteraceae bacterium
AAAGATGATCCCGTGGTTAACCTGGCCTACAGACAGGGCCCGGGTTTCCGTGACAACGACATCTTCGGCCAGTATGCAGACTCCAACTACATCTGCTTCCCCTACGAAACCCAGAGAACCGGCATCTACGCGGCCGGCGCCATTCGTCGGGCCATGACCATTGAAGAATCCATGGAAGACGCCACTGGTGCGGCACTTAAGGCCATCCAGTGTGTGGAAAGCGCCAACCGCGGTATGGCAGTACACCCCCGCTCCGGCGACACAACTTACCCGGACTTCTTCTTCCAGAGATGCACCCAGTGTAAACGCTGTACCGTTGAATGCCCCTTTGGCGCATTGGATGACGATGAAAGAGGAACACCCAAGGCCAACCCGACCCGTTGCCGCCGCTGCGGCACCTGCATGGGCGCCTGTCCGGAACGTATCATCTCTTTTGCCGATTACACCATCGACTCCATCGGCTCCCAGGTTAAAGCCATCGGCGTTCCCAGCGAAGACGACTACGATGAACCGCCCCTGCGCTTCCTGGCCCTGATCTGTGAAAACGACGCATTCCCTGCACTGGACATGGTGGGCATGAACCGTCAGGATTACTCTCCCGACGTCCGCTTCATCCCCGTACGGTGTCTTGGCTCCGTTAACACCATCTGGATCAAGGACGCATTGGCCCAGGGTATGGACGGTGTTATCCTCATCGGCTGCAAGCACGGTGACGACTACCAGTGTCACTTTGTCAAAGGCAGTGAACTTGCAGAGATCCGCGTGAAAAAGATCGGTGATGCCCTGTCATCACTGGCCCTTGAAGAAGAACGCGTGGCCTTTGCCGAAGTTGCCATTGACGAATATGACAAGCTGCCCCAGATCATCAACGACTTTGTTGAAGAAGTTGATGCACTTGGCCCCAACCCGTTCAAAGGTTTCTAATAGCGGTTTTTAAATATATATGGAGGTATCTTTAATATGAGTACCAAATATCTTGCACAACCTGATCTCGGCTTCATTGCCGAGTTGAGAGGTCTTGGCGGAGAAACGCTGAAGAAATGTTACCAATGCGCCACCTGTTCGGTTGCCTGCCCCATCGCTCCCGAAGACAGCCCCTTTCCCCGCAAGGAAATGATCGCTGCTTCCTGGGGCCTTAAGGACAAGCTCATCGGCAATGGCGACATTTGGTTGTGCCACCAGTGCGGCGACTGCACCGACCTGTGCCCCCGCGGCGCTGCTCCCGGCGATGTTCTGGCTGCGGTTCGTTCTGCTGCCATTGAAGAATATGCCACCCCCAAAGTGCTGGCAAAAGCGGTGAACGATCCTAAAAAACTGCCGTTCCTCATCGGTATCCCGGCAATCTGGTTTGCCCTGATGGCGTTCATCACCATGGTCATGGGCGATACCATGACCAAACTGTTCAACGTTTTCGGCATCGAATGGTCCCACGCCCATGAAGGCGAACACGTTATTGCCCATGCTGACTTTGTCTCCACTTGGCTGGTGGACCTTACCTTTGTGCCCACGGCCGGTTTTGCCACCATTATCTTCCTGTTGGCATTGAAACGCTTTCTTGCCGACATGCATCACAACGCTGTCATGGAAGGTAAAACCGACAAGACCACCATTGACTACAAGGCCCTTGGACAGTCTGTCATAAACGTTCTGCCCACAGTCCTGAAACACGACAAGTTCAACGAATGCGAAGCCAATAAAGAACGTGCCACCCCGCATATGATGGTGCTGTACTCCTTTATCGGCCTTTTCATCGTGACCGCAGTCTGTGGTACCATGCTGTACCTGGGCGGCTATCCCGGTCCCTATCCCCAGTTGAACCCCATCAAATGGTTGGCCAACATCTCCGGTGTAGCCCTGGTGATTGGTGCCGGTATCATGATCAAAAACAGGCTGTCGAATAAAGATCAGCTGAGCACCTACAAAGACTGGTTCATCCTGGGTATCGTTTTTGCCCTTGGCCTGACCGGTATGCTGACGGAAATGACCCGTCTGGCGCACATGGAGATCATCACTTACTTCATGTACTACCTGCACCTGATCTCTATTTTCCTGCTGTTTGCATTCCTGCCGTTCTCCAAAATGGCCCACTTGGTTTACAGAACCGTGGCCATGGCGTACGCAGACTACGGCAACAGAAAGTAGTCAGACGCAACTCACCATATCAGCGATAAGCTGATACCAACGGGGGCTGATTTTTCAGCCCCCGTTTTTTTTATTTCCCCACCCGCCTTAAAGACTCTCATCCATTTTTTTCTTGCATTTTTTAGCAAACGATAATATTCCGGTAATTGCAAATCGCCGCATATGAATAATCAGCGATCTTCAGCGGCATCATCCTGACTCTTTAATTCTGAATTTAGGAGGATCAGTCTTGCATACCGGAACAATCAAATGGTTCAACTCCAAAAAAGGCTTCGGGTTTATCAGCCAGGAAAACGGCGAAGACGTATTCGTTCATTACTCTGCCATAGACATGCCGGGTTTTAAGACCCTGAACGAGGGGGAAGAAGTCCGGTTTGAACTACAGGAAAACGAAAAAGGCCTGTCTGCAGCTAAAGTTATCAGACAATAGGCGCTGACATATTCTTTGACGTTGCCGGTGCGCCCGGTTCGCACTCGATCATTACCTCATTGCACCACGGCCTAAGGACAAGTGCGCCCGGTTGATAAGGCACATGTAAGCCACACAAAGCAATCCAGTATTTATAAAGAAAATTTATTATATATAAATATTTTTCTTGATAAAATTCCAATTTCCTTTATGATAAACACCTGAAAATTAAACATGAAGGAGACTGGACAGTGAACAAAATTGCAGTTTTGCCGGGAGATGGCATTGGGCCCGAGGTCATGGAGCAGGCCGTCAAGGTTTTGGACAGCGCAGCAGGTATTTACGGATTCCAACTGGCGTATGAATTTGCAGATGTCGGCGGTGCCGCCATAGACAATCACGGTACCGCCCTGCCCGATACCACCCTTTCCCTCTGTGAAAAAAGCGACGCTATTCTTTTCGGTTCCGTGGGCGGTCCCAAGTGGGAAAACCTGCCCCCTGAAAAGCAACCGGAACGGGGTGCCCTGCTGCCCCTGCGAAAGCATTTCGGCCTATACTGCAACTTGCGGCCGGCCAAAGTATTCCCGACCCTGGCCTCTGCCTCGCCGCTTAAACCCGAAATTGTGAAAAACGGATTTGACATCCTGTGCATGCGGGAACTCACCGGGGGGATTTATTTTGGTGAACCCAAGGGCCGCCGGGGAGAAGGCAAGGATGAAACCGCCTTTGACACCATGGTCTATTCCAGATTCGAAATCGAACGCATTGCCAGGATGGCTTTTGAAGCCGCAAGACTTCGCCGGAATATCGTCACCTCCGTGGATAAGGCCAATGTCCTTTTTTCCATGGTTCTGTGGCGGGAAACCGTAACGGAAATCGCCAAAGAGTATCCGGACGTCACCCTGAACCACATCTACGTGGACAACGCCACCATGCAACTGGTTCGTGATCCGCACCAGTTCGACGTTCTGCTCTGCGGTAATATGTTCGGTGACATCATCTCAGATGAATGCGCGATGATCACAGGCTCCATGGGACTGCTGGCATCGGCCAGCCTCAACGAGGATAATTTCGGCCTGTACGAACCGGCAGGCGGCTCTGCCCCGGACATCGCAGGCAAGGGCATAGCCAATCCCATTGCCCAGATTCTCTCGGGTGCCATGATGTTGAAATACACCTTGGGGCAGGTTGAGGCTGCGGATGCCATCGAGGCCGCTATCTCCAGAGTCCTTGACAAAGGCATATTCACCGCCGATTTGACCGATAAAAAAGAAACGGCTGTGAACACCGCAGATATGGGCCAAGCTGTGGTTGAGGAAATCCTGGCCGGCGCCTGATAACCGTCCGCGCCCTCTAAAAAAACATGACGCCCCTGTACTGCCGATTATTCAGGCAGTACAGGGGCGGTTTTAGATGTATATGTTTTAACGCTATCCCCAATAAAAAAGGATTTCAGATGAACTGAAATCCTCCTATTGGGTGGCGAGAGTGACGAGACTTGAACTCGCGACCTCCAGCGTGACAGGCTGGCGTTCTAACCAACTGAACTACACCCCCGCATAAAAATGGTGCCCAGGAACAGAATTGAACTGCTGACACGGGGATTTTCAGTCCCCTGCTCTACCGACTGAGCTACCTGGGCTCACAAGATCAGTATTTCTATAGGAAGACGGACATTCTGTCAATACTTTTTTGCCTTTCGTGTGAAAAAAAGAAGGGGCGGATGAGCCGGGTGGGCTTATGGGTAGTTTTGAAAACAGGCAACGTCTGTCGTCAGAGGGTCCCGGCTCATCCGTTTGGGAAGCCGGCCGGCAGTTGTTGGTGCGGGTATGCGTGTCGGTTTGGTCAGGTCCAACTGCCGGCCGGATTTTATTTTTCGTTTTGTTTATTCAATTTCAAAGGCGCGTTCTCCGTGGAGGGCCTGGTCAAGGCCTTCAAGTTCGTGGTCCGGTTCCACCCTGAGGCCGCCGCAAACCGCTTTGGTAATGTAAACCACAATGGTGGTGGCTATTACGGAAAAGATGATTGTGCCGATGATGGAGGCAATCTGGATCAATACCTGTTTGGGATTGCCGTAGAACAGGCCGGCTGCCCCTTCGGTTACGGTCGGGGAGGCGAACAGGCCGGTGGCCACAGCACCCCAGATGCCGCAGAGGCCGTGGATGCCGAAGGCGTCCAGGGAGTCATCATATCCCAGTTTGTGTTTGAGGACGGCAACGCCGAGGTAGCCGATGATGCCTGAGGCGATGCCGATGGCAAAGCCCCCTGCCAGGGTGACGAAGCCGGCGGCCGGGGTGATGCCCACAAGACCTGCAATGGCGCCGGAGGCCAGACCCAGCAGGGTGGGTTTGCCGGTAATTTTCCATTCCGTGAACAGCCAGGCCAGGCCGCCGATGGCTGCTGCGGTGTTGGTGACCATGAAGGCGGACGCTGCGACGCCGTCGGCGGCCAGTTCACTGCCGGCATTGAAGCCGAACCAGCCGAACCAGAGGAGGCCTGCCCCAAGGGCGGTGAAAGTGACGGAGGAGGGGAACATGGCATCTTTACCGTATCCTTTCCGTTTTCCGAGAATCAGGGCCAGCACCAGGCCGGAGACACCGGCGTTGATATGAACCACATTGCCGCCGGCAAAGTCAAGGGCGCCGATTTTATGCATCCAGCCCCCGCCCCAGGCCCAGTTACAGACCGGGGTGTAGGCGAAAGTCACCCAGAGGATGGTGAAGACGATCCAGGCGGAAAATTTCATCCGGTCCACCACCGAGCCCAGGATGATGGCCACGGAAATACAGGCAAAGGTCATCTGGAACAGGACGAAGATCAGGGTGGGGATGGTGCCGGACACGCTGTTGGCATCAATACCGGATAAAAAGAGATGGCTTAAGTTGCCGATGAAAAGGTTGCTGCTTTCCCCGAATGCCAGGGAATAGCCCCAGGCCACCCAGACCACCGAGGCCAGGCAGTAAGCCACCAGGGTCATGGCAATGGTGTTGAGCAGGTTTTTGTACCTGGAAAGGCCGCCGTAAAACAGGGCCAGGCCGGCCGGCGTCATCATCATGACCAAGGCGGTGGACATGGTTACCCAGGCCGTATCTCCGGTGTCAATGGTGCCTTCACCGGCAAAGGCTTTGGCAGTAAACGCAAAGAGCATCCCTAAAGCAATCAGGATCGGTTTCAGTGTCATAAGTTTTGTCCCCTAATAAAATTAATTCATTTGAATCCGGTTCCAAATATAGCAATAGGCGTACCAGTTCTGCGCGTGGCAATGCTGTGGTATGTGTAATTGTCTGGAATAAAAGCAAAAGAGAATGTGTGGAAGGGGTTGGTTTATGGGTTTGCGAATAAAAACTCAAAATTTTGTTTCATTTTTGTGATAATATTGAATGTTAAAATATACAAAAATGAAACAAATTGGTTTTGCCTGTCTGGTGTGTCGCGGTGTCTCACGGCATTACCTTTATTGATATTAAAGGCTTATCCGGTGATCTCCTATTATAAAGGTAGGAAGTGACAAATTTGTTAATTCCGGCGGATCAGGCTGGCATCGGTCACCGTGAGCGTGACAGCCCCCCAGTCCGATTCCACCCGCCCCCGGAGAAGATACGGCCTGCCGTAATCGAGCATATGGCAGAGTTTGGCATAGGGCTTGGGAAAGAAAACCGTCTCCACAATGCCGGTGTCGTCTTCAAAGGTGAGGAATTTCATGGGATCGCCATGCTTGGTTATGACGGTTTTCCCGGTGATGAGCCAGCCGGCGAAGCAAATGTCCCTTCCGGTGTAGGCCGGGATGTCCTCTGCCGGTACCGTACCCAGGCGGTTAATGGCTGCCCGGAACAGGGTAATGGGATGGGTGCCGGTGAGAAACCCAAGGACGGCATATTCCTGCCGCTGGCGGGTAACCGGGTGATCCGGCGGGAGATCCGGAAACTTGAGGGCGGCATCGTCTTGATCGAAAAGGCCGGGTTCGGCCGGTTTTTTGGCTTTTGCCTGCTGCCAGGCGGAAAAGGCCCAAAGCAGGGTGGCCCGGCTTGAGCCTCCGCCGAGACGGTCCAGGCTGCCGCAGTGGATGAGGGCCCGGGCGTCATCCTCCCTGGGGCGGATCCGGGCGAAGAAATCCGTAAGGGAGGCAAAGGGCCGTTTTGCCTGCGCCTGGATGATGCGCGCCATGGTGTCGGCGGTCAGGCCTTTGACCGCCATCAGTCCCACCCGGATGGTATTGCCCCGGGCGGTCCAGTGAATGCGGCTGCGGCCAACGTCCGGGCCAAGGATCTTTACCCCCATGCGCCGGGCTTCTGACACATAGGCAAAGGTGGCGTAAAATCCCCCCTGGTTGCTGATCACCGCCGCCATGAAAGGGGCGGGATAGTGGGTTTTAAGATAGGCGGCCTGGAAGGAGACCCGGGCGTAGGAGGCGGAGTGGGGCTTGCAGAAGGAGTAGCCGGAAAAAGAGATGATCATCTCCCAGATCCGTTGAATATCTTCCCGGCTGACGCCCCGGGCGGCGGCGCCTTGGGCAAAGGTCCGGTGATAGGCGGACAATTGCCGCACCTTGTCTTTCTTGGACATGATCTTGCGCAGGCCGTCGGCGTCGGCGTGGGAGAATCCGGCCAGCCGCACTGCCACCCGGGAGACATCCTCCTGGTAGACCATGATGCCGAAGGTGTCGTCCAGCACATCTTCCATCAGGGGATGGATGGGGTCCCATACCCCGGTATGGAGCCTGCGGATGTACTCCTGGATAAATTCGTTGGCCGCGGGCCGGATGATGGATGAGTGGATGACCAGGTGGCGGAAGTCCCCTACCTTGGATTTTTTCTGAAGCAGGCGCATGGCCGGGCTTTCAATGTAAAAACAGCCCATGGTCAGCCCCTGGGCCACCTGCTGCTGGGTGATAAGATCGTCTTCCGGGTCCTGTTCCTGAAAGTCAGTGAATTCTCCTTGGGTTTTAGTGATGGTCCGGATGCAGTCCCTAATTACCCCTAAGCTCCGGTTGCCCAGCAGGTCGATTTTCACGAGACCTGCCTCCTCGGTGCTGTCCTTTTCCCACTGGATCAGGGGGATGCCCTTGGGGGCGGTTTCCACCGGTACGTAGGTGTCGATGGGGCCTGGGGTGATGACCACCCCGCCGGGATGGACCGACAGGTGCCGCGGGGTGCCGATGATGGCCTGGGCATGGGCCATGATGTCCGGCCAGGGCTGGGGGAAATCCATGTGCCGGAACTCCGCGCGGGTTTTGATCCGTTCCAGCAGGCTTTTCTCCGTTTCCCCCTGTTTCCAGAACCAGGGCAGGCGGCCGGAGACTTTTTTGATTTCCCCTTCGGGCAGGCCGAAGACCTTGGCCACCTCCCGCACCGCCATCCGGGGCTGAAACAGGATATGGCTGGATACCATGGCCGATTGTCCGGTGAACCGGGTCAGTGTCCGGTCCAGGATGGCGTCCCGTTCATCCCAGGAAAAGTCAATATCTATGTCCGGGGGATCCTTCCGGCCGGGGTTGAGGAAGCGTTCAAAGTAGAGGTCGTGTTTCACCGGGCAGACATTGGTGATGCCCAGGCAGTAGGAGACAATGGAGGCGGCACCCGATCCCCGGCCGCAGGTGCGCGAGGCGGTGCGGACGATTGTCTCAACCACCAGGAAGTAGGTGGAGAAGTTTTTTTCTTCGATAACGGCCAGCTCATGGTCGATACGCCGGATCACCCGGCCGGGCAGGGTGGCCCCGTACCGCCGGACGGCCCCTGCCAGGGTTTTTTCCCTGAGCAGGCTGGCAGCGGTGTGCCCTTCAGGCAGATCATAGGGCGGCATGACAATGCCGAAATCCGGTCCCCGGAATGTCAGTTTTTCTGCCAGCCGGTGGGTCTCCTCTAAGGCCCCGGGCAGGCCGGCAAACTTTTGGGCATAGTATTCAGGACTGCCCAGAAAGGCGTTGGCCGGTGCCAGATCTCCCGCACCCAGCCGTGACAGGCTGGTGTTCTTGTCGATGGCCCTCAGCATGGCATGGACGGCGTGGTCTTTCGGGTCGAGAAAAAAACTGCCCGGTGTGGCCACCAGGGGGATGCCGTGTCCCAGGGCTGCCCGGCGCAGCGGGTGGGTACGGGACAGCGGGGTCCGGGGCAGGGCGGCATACAGGTCTAAGGCCAGGTCTTCCCGTGCCGGGCCGGACCAATACGTCAGGAATTCCGGGGACTGGGTGAGCACAGCCAGCCCGGCTGCAAATTCCGGCAATGTCTGTTTCAGGGAAAAGCTGTCGTCCCTGTGGCGGCGGGTAATGAGGCGGCAGAGGTTGGCGTAGCCTGTGTCTGATTTTACCAGGCAGACGGCCCGCCCGGGCGTGGCCCGGTCCGTTATCTCCGCACCGATCATCGGTGTGATGCCGTATTCCCTGCAGGCGGCAAGAAATGGCCATACCCCGTAGAGGTTGTCCGTGTCCGTCAGGGCAATCTGTTCATACCCCAGGGCCTTGGCCCTGGCGCAGACCTCTTTGGGGCTTGCCGTCCCCCACATGAGGGAATAGTTGGAGCGCAGGGTGAGGGGGATCACCGGGAGGGTGCATCTGCGGCTGTCCCAAGGGCAGCACCGGTTTGGAGTGCTTTGATGCCGAACCGGTCCCGGATGCGGTCCATGGCAGAGACCAGTCTGTCGGACCTTATCTGACAATCTGCCGGGTCCGGGAACAGGGATGCCTGGACCGGTGCGGCCGGAACGGTGGTGCAGGCCAGGGCCAGGTGGCGGATGCGCACCCGGCGGCGCCAGGTTTTCAGAAGCAGGGCCCAGGCCTGTTTGAAGACGGCCATATCATTTGCCGTGGGTATGGCGGCCGTTCTCCGGTGACAGACCCCGTCGGAGTAAGATAGGGACAGGGTGGTTTTACCGGGCAGGCGTCCCCGGCGGCGCAGGCCGCGGCAAAGATCCGCCGTCATGGCGGAAAGGGCCCCCTTCAGATCATCGGCATCGTTGGTGTCGTCGGCAAATTCGTGGCCGGTTTTCACCTGCCGTCCGTCCGCACGGACCACCGGTGCAGGATCGATGCCCCTGAGCACCTGGTGGATGCGCCGGGCCCGGCCGGCAAAGGGAACGCTGAGCTGGGCCGGGGTCAAGCCCCGGGCCTGGGAGACCTGATAGAGGTTGAACCGGGTGATGGCCCGGATCTCTTCCTGGGTCAGGCCGGGCAAAAGATGGACGGGCAGAGGGCCGAGGAATGCCTCTTCTTCTCCCGCCCCGACGATGTATTCTCCCACAGGCTTCACCACCCGGGTGGCCACCTTGGCCACCAGCTTGTTGGTGGCCAGGGACCAAATGGGGTCCAGGCCCAGGTCCTTTCGCATGGCCTTGCGCAGCCGGAAAGCCACATCCGGTGGCGGGCCGTAAAGTCTGCCCGTGCCGGTGATGTCCAGGAAGAGATGGCCGTCCCTGTCTCCGGATTCGATCACCGGGGTATAGGTCAGGGCCTGCTTGAAGATTTCCCGCATCACCTGCTCGTAGCGGTTGAACCGGGGCGGCAGAATCCGGATTCCCCGGTGGAGCCGTTTGACCCGGGACAGGGGCATGCCCTTGCGGATGCCTTCCTTGAAGGCCTTTTCACTCATATCATAGACCACGGCCCTCGCCGCCCCCGTGGGGGCGATGACAATGGGGCGGTCCCGCAGGGAAGGCGCCAGGCAGGTTTCCACCCGGGCGGCAAAGTCGGCCACGTTGAGATGGATGATGGACCGGGGGCTCATGGTTCTGACTGCGGTGTTTGGTTATTGCCCAGGATAGCGCCCAGGCGCAGGCAGTTTTTTGGGGCCTGGCCCCGGACGTGGTTGTTGAAGAAGACCACCCCGGTTTCCGCTTCGGGCATCAAAGTGGTTTCCATAAAGGCGGCCAGTTCCCGCAGTTCCGGTTCGCTGTAGTCGTAGTCGAACTGCTTTTGCATGCTGCCGGACCGCCAGCCCTGGCTGTTCCGGCCGTGGAGCCGCAGGTAGAACAGGTCCGGGTTGGTGACGGTATCGAGCCTGGGAAAAAGGTAGGGCAGTTCCGGGGCATCCACCGTGACCAGGGTGATCCGCCGCCGTGCCAGCTCTGAAAACACCCGTTCGTTCACCCAGGAGGGGTGGCGGAATTCCACGGCCAGGGGCAGCCCTGCCAGTTCATCCAGGAGGGCCGCAAGGTAAGACCTTCGGTCCGGGGTCCGCTGGAAATAGGGGGGAAGCTGGATCAATACGCTGAGCAGGCGCTCTCCCTCCACCAAGGGAGCGATGCCCTGGCGGAACATCATGGCCTCCTTCACCCAGGCGGTTTTGTGGACCTCGTGGGTCATGGTCCGTGTGAGCTTGACGGCAAAGCGGAAGGCTTCGGGCACCTGGTCCAGCATCCGTGTGAGAGACGGGGCTTTGGGCATCTGGTACCAGGTGTAGTTGAGTTCCGTGGCCATGAAGTTTTCCGCATACCTGGGGAGCATGTTGGCGGCATGGGTGCCCTGGGGGTAGATGCCTGCATCCACCCATTCCCCGTAAGAGTAGCCGGAGGTGCCCATGAATAGTGCGGTGGCCATCTTACTCGGCTTCCATGGCGTCTGCGGGGCGGACAATACCGATCACCTTGCCCTGGATGAGGATGTCGTCAAACTCATAGGTCTGGGGACGGAAGTCCGGGTTTTCCGGGCGCAGCTCGATGAACCCGGGGTGGAGGAAAAAGCGTTTGACCGTGGCCTCCTCTCCCCGGATCAGTGCCACGACGATCTCCTTGTTGTGGGCGTACTGCCGGGGCCGGCAGATGGCAATGTCCCGGTCCAGGATGCCGGCGTTTTTCATGGACTGGCCCTGGACCCTCAGGGCGAAAAGATTTTCGCCGGGATAGAGCGAATCGTCAACGATGAGACTGCCGTCCCACTCCTGCTGGGCGTAAATGGGCAGCCCGGCCGTAATCTGCCCCACAATGGGGATCTGTTTCTGGCGGGCCGCAGCTTCGGTGTCGGCGGTGTTGTCCAGAAGGTGGACGGTCCGGCTGTACCGGCCCTCCCTGCGGATATACCCTTTGTCTTCAAGGGTTTTCAGGGTCTGGGCCACGGCGGCATGGCTCACGGAAAGATCGGCGGCCGCCGTTCTCAGGCTGGGGGCGGTGCCGGTCTGCCGGATTTCCTCGGCCAAATAATCCAATAACTTCTTTTGTTTTGCGGTCAGGTGTGGTTTCATGGTTTCTGGTTCCCACAAGTTTTACGTTTTGCCCAGTGTGGCAGAGCTGATTTTCAATGTCAAGTTCAATGTAAATGTTTGTATAGGTTTTTCCTACACAAACCAGCAAAAAAGAGATTATATGGTTAAACCATTAAAAAAAAGAATTCAGCCCTTGTACCATCATGTTTTTGCCCGGTATTGCCCTAAAAAACCGGTTTTTTATTTGTTGACAACCACAACTCAATGGGCTACAGAAAGCTACAAATAGGCTATAGAAGCGCTTTTTAGCGTTTTGGGGGTAATCTAAACGGAAATGATGTTTCTTTATGGCTGAATTAGAATTAAAAAATATCTGTGTTCGGTTCGGTGGCCTTCTCGCCCTGTCCGATTTGAGTTTCACCATCGGCAACGGCCGGGTCGTCGGTCTGATCGGTCCCAACGGGGCCGGCAAAACCACGGTGTTCAACGTCCTGACCGGGGTATACAAAGCCTCCGAGGGGGATGTGGTCTTCAACGGCGAGAGCATTCTGGGCCAACGGCCCTATGTGATCTTTAAAAAGGGCATCGCCAGGACCTTCCAGAACATTCGCCTTTTTTCGGCGATGACTGCGGTTGAAAACGCCATGGTGGCAAGGCATTGCAGAACCGGAAAAGGGATTGTCGGTTCCATCCTGAGAACCCCGTCCCAAAAGCGGGAAGAGGTTGCGATTCGTGAAAAGGCCATGGAAGCCCTGAAGTTCATGGGGGTGGACAAATATGCCGACGATGTTGCTTCAAGCCTGCCCTACGGCCTTCAGCGCCGTCTGGAAATCGCCAGGGCCATTGCGTCCGAACCCCAGGTGATGCTGCTGGACGAGCCTGCTGCCGGAATGAACCCCTCTGAATCCTCAGAGTTGATGCATGATATTGCACGCATAAAAGACCTCGGTATTGACGTGCTCCTGGTGGAGCATGACATGAAAGTGGTCATGGGTGTGTGTGATCATATTGTTTGTGTTGATCACGGTGTGAAGATCGCCGAAGGGAGTCCGTCTGATATCCAGAACGACCCCAAGGTAATCGAAGCCTATCTGGGTCAGCCAGCCAACCAATAATTTTTTAGGAGGAGAAGATGAGAAAAAGAGTCGTTACACTTTTGGCAATGGGCCTTATCCTGGTTCCCTTTCTTTGCGGCGCTGTTTACGCAAAAACCCTGAAGATCGGTTCCATGAGCCCCCTGACAGGCCCCTATGCCTCTGACGGTACGGATATCAAAAACGGTGTCCTCACTGCCATTGAAGTATTTGAAGAAATGGGCGGCATCCCCGGCTACGACAAGATCGAACTTTACCCCCAGGATACAGCCTGCGATCCCAGACAGGCCGTGGCTGCAGCCAACAAGCTGATCAACCTTGAAGTTGCCGGTGTTGTGGGCGCGTACTGCTCATCTTCCACCATCCCGTCCTCCGAAGTACTGGACGAAGAAGACATCATCATGATCACCCCGGCATCCACCAATGAAAAGGTAACTGAACGCGGTCTTCCTTACATGTTCCGCATGTGCGGCCGTGACGACGACCAGGCCCCTGCCGCCGCCAAGTTCATGAAAGAAGCCCTTGGCGCCAAAACCCTGTTCATCGTTGATGACAAGACCACCTATTCCCAGGGTCTGGCCGACGGCGTTAAAAAGGCTGCCAAATCCATGGGCATGGACGTGGTTGCCCACGAGCATGTAAACCAGGGTGACAAAGACTTTTCCGCCATCCTGACCATGGCCAAAAAAGCCAATGCAGATATTTTCTACATGTCTCTCCAGGGGTTCTCTCCTGCGGCCATGATGACCCTGCAGGCCAAACGTCTGGGTATGGATTCTCAGATCGTTACCCAGGACGCCGTGTTCCAGCCCAAGTACATGGAAGTTGCCAAGGAAGCCTCCGACGGCGTTTTCCTGACCTACGGCTACACCGATCCTTCCACACCGGAATACAAAGCCTTTGAAAAACGTTATGTGCCCAAATACGGCAAAATCGCTGCCTATGCCACTTACGCATACGATGCTGCCACCGCACTGCTCAAAGCCATCAAGGCTGCCGGTACCACCGATTCCGCCAAGGTTAAGGCTGAGCTGATGAAGCTTGACTTCCAGGGCGTTGCCAAACACGTGAAGTTCAACGAAAAAGGCGACTCCGGTTCTTCCTACATCGCCTTCAAGGTTGTGGGCGACACGTTTGTCCCCTACTGGGAACCTGTAAACGGCCTGATCAAATAAGCTGTTACGATTGGACCTGAACGATACGGCCGGCTTAGGCCGGCCGTATTACGCTTCCCAACCACACCAAAATTTAAGAAATAAAAAGAATGGAATATTTTATTCAGCAGTTGATTAACGGGTTAACCCTCGGGGGCATGTATGCGTTGATCGCACTTGGGTACACCATGGTCTACGGTG
>CAJWHT010000156.1 GCA_913041495.1 uncultured Desulfobacteraceae bacterium
CGGTGCTGACGGCCCTGGCCGATGCCCATTACAACAATCCCCGGATCTGCCTGAAGCTCATCGGCCCTTTTCTGGATCTGCGGCGGGGGGATTTTTCCGCCAAACGCCTGTACCGGAATTTTTTAGACCGCCCTGATCTTGCGCCGTCTGACACCGGTGGGGCAGAAGAGCCCTACGTGAACCGTATCCATGATCGGATCAGGGACCTGATGGGACCGGATGAGACCTATGATGCGCCCATTGTTGCTGAGGGGGCGCCCCGGGGAATTGTCCCGGGGAAAAAAGCGTCCGGGACCCTTGGGGATCGCCTGGCGGTAAGTGACGTGGCCGGGGCGGATATTCCCATCGGAAACGGTGAGGGGCGCAGCAGGGAATATCTCCGCCAGATGGGGCGTCTGCCGGCCAAAGGAATTCGTATCCTTGTACCTGCGGCCAAAGGAGGGGCTTTTGCCGGGGTGTCGTTTTTTTCTGCAATGGTAAGCGGTATGGCAGGCCTTTTGAAAAAAGGTGCGGCCGGTACCGGGCAACTTATAGGGCATCTGGTTCGGGACCGGGAACGCACCGGGAGATATATAAAAACAATTTTAATGGGGATGCTTGGCATCTGGCTGGTATTTTTCGTCTGGAGTACCCTGTCCCATATGCTGGGTACGGAAAGGACCGAGCAGCCGTCAACCAAGATTGACATTGAGATCAACAAGCCCTTTACCATCCAGGTGGCCGCCTATCTCAAGCAGTCCCATGCCGACCGGTATGTGGCAGCTCTTGCCGAAAAAGGCATCACCGCCACCATCAAGAAAACCGGTGGCGGCGGCAAAACCTGGTATCTGGTCAGAATTTCACAGTTCCCGGACAAAAAAACCGCGGCGGATTACGGCAACCGCCTCAAGGCGGAAAAGATCATCGACGACTTTTTTGTCAGCAATAAATAAGACGCCTATAGATTGACCACCTTATCGGCGTACTGCATGGCGGTAACAATATCCAGCATGTTTGTGGTCTCGCCCACGGCCTTTTCCTCCATCAGCCCTAAATGGGTGAGGCAGGCCCCGCAGACCAGGATGGTGATGCCGTCTGCTTCCAGGGCCTGAAGCTCTTCCAATACCTTCGAATTCCCCGTGGACAGTTTGACGCCGTGATTGACAAAGACCAGCCGCCAAAGGTCACTGCCCATCTCTTTCAGAGTTTTGATGAAGTTGACCATGAGTTTTCCCCCGAGTTCATCATCCCCCCGGCCGATGGTATCGGCAGATACCAGAATCATTATTTTTCTGCCGGCCTCAGGTACGGGGCAGTCGATTTCGGGTGCAGCGGCCCCGGCCGGCAGCTTGCCTGCATCCGTGGCGTCTCTTGTGCCTTCCACGGCAGACGTCATCCCGTCGGAATCCACACCGATTTCAAAACCGTGGTAGGAGAGAAACCGGCTGACGTTTTCCACGGCAGCATCGTTGTCCACCAGGACCCGGATACGGGTCAGGGCATTTTGTTCAAGGCATTTTTTTGTTTCCAGCACCGGAGCCGGGCAGTCCAGCTTTCTGCAGTCCAGTTCTTTATAGACTGGGGCTTTATCATTCGAGTCTTTTGTCATTTTCTTTATCCTTAAGGTCGTTGTCGGTTGGTGTGAACGTATCCTAGTGCCTCTGACTTTATAAAGTCAAATCGGGAAAATCAATGTCGGCGGAGGGCGGGGATTGAGAATCTGAATACCGGAGAAGATGATTAACAAACTGAATAAAATTCATTTGACTTGAGGGGCATTTGCCCCCATAATCTGCCCCTGAATTGCCTGCCGCGGGGCAGGACACCCATAGACCAACCTATGAACTGCCATGGGAGAATTGCCATGATCGTTATTTCAAATGTCCACTATCCCCCGGAGAGCACCCGGGAAGTTGCCAAACGGTATCTTACAGCGCCGGCCCTGCCGGACTATATCACCAAGAAGGGACCCTACGTTTCTTCCAGCACGGACAAGGGCATCCATTCCATCACCTACTACGAGATGGAAAACCATAGATTGCCCGAAGCCCTTCTGGCCATCGGGGAGAGCCTGTCCGTCTATTTCGGCGTTCCGGGATATACCTACGACATCAAGCCCTACTTTGAACTTGAAGAAGGACTGAGCATCTTAGGATTGTAGGACGTTTTACATCTGGTCCGTTGATATGTCTGCGGCCCGGGCCTTGGCCCAGCCGCAGATTTTCTCGAATTTTGAAAATTTCCAGGTATAGGGGAAATTGCGGCACTGACGCGGTTTGGCCCCCTGGATACGGCAGCCTTCGGGGGTGAGAAAAATGCAGGCCCCGTCCGGCTGTTCGGTGAGGGACAGGGTCTGTCTGTCCCAGGTCACCCGGGTGTACTGCTGGATAAAGTCATAGACATCCATCTGGAGAAAACCGGCAATGAGATCCGGTTCCTCCGGCTGCAGCCGGACATAGCCTTCCTCCCGGCAGCAGGCCTGGCACCTGATGCACTTAAAATCCTTGAGCGCTGTCTCCATTTCTTTTGACATGGGAGAACATTAAGCGGCATCTGGCCTGCCGTCAAGGGCCGTGAGATCCTGTTGCCCATTGACGGATCCCGATTCTTTAAGGATCAGGGCCACAAGGTCCGCCGGTGTCAGGCGTTTTCTGGACAGGCGGAAGGTATTTTGCTCCATCACCACTTCCGCCGGCATGGGCCGCAGGTTATAGGTGCCGCCCATGGCGTAGCAGTATGCGCCGGCATCCCTTATGGCCAGAAGGTCGCCCTCCCTGATTTCCGGCATGGTTCGTTCCGCAGCGAACAGGTCGCCTGTTTCGCAGATATTGCCGCAGATATCGTACACGCCCGGAGCGCCGCCCGGGTTGGAAATATTGTCAATTCGGTGCCAGGCATCGTAGAACATGGGGCGGATGAGCTGGGGAAAGCCTGAGTCCGTGCCGCAGATGGTTCTGCCGCGGTTCTGCTTGATGGTGTTCACCAGGACCAGGAGGCTGCCCGCCCTGGCGGTCAGGTACTTGCCCGGTTCGAACCACAACCCAAGTTCCCGGCCGTAGGCGCTGCAGAACTGCCTGAAAAGATCGGTGATTTCCCGTCCCATTTTTTCGATGTTGATGGGGGCCTCCTCCGGCATGTAATCCACCTTGAAACCGCCGCCGAAATCAAGAAATTCCAGGTCCGGGAAGTTCTCCCGGGTGGCGATTTCCATGATCCGCCGCATAGCCCGGAGAACTGAATCCGCCTTCTGCAGTCCGGAGCCTGTGTGCTCGTGGAGCCCCACCACTTTCAGCCCGGCTGAATGAACAATGGCGGTCACCTTATCCACATCTTCTGTCAGGATACCGAATTTGGTGAGATCCCCACCGGTTTTTATCTTGTCATGGGCACCGTCCACCACGTCAGGATTGATACGCAGGCAAACCCGGGTGCCGGGGTAGGCTTTGGCATAGCGTTCCAGCCGGGACAGGGACCCGATGTTCATCAGTACACCTGTGGCGGCAATCTCATGCATCTCCGCATCCGTGATATTGTTGGCCGTATAGATCACATCCTTCGTATCGAACCCCAGGGCCTGTGCCATGGCAATATCGCCGGGGCTGACAGCATCGATGCCGGACCCCATATCCTTGAGGGTGGCCAGCACGTCCCGGTTATAGTTGGCCTTCATGGCATAGCAGACTTTGAGCTTTGGCCAGTCAAAGGCGGATGCGAACTTTGTATACTGGGCCCTGATCTGGTCCAGGTCGTATACGTATGTCGGTGTGCCGTATCGGTCTGCGATGGCGGCTAAGGTCTCTTGTGTCATGGGGATGCGCTCCTTTTAAATTTAAGGAGAAGTATGGACACGAAATGAGACGATGTCAAGAATATTATTCTTGACTTGATAGGTTTTATAAGAATAATGTTCTTATCAAATCAAACAAACAGATTAATATTCGGTGCGCTCAGGGTCTCAGGCGGGTCTGATAGCAGCCGGTCCAGATTTTCCCGGATACCGTCCATGGTATCGGCCTTCATCAACTGTTTGAGGATGGACTGTGAAAATTTAAAGTTGGCGCAAAAATAAGGGGCCAGTTTTTTGAACATTTTCACTGCAAAAAAATCTTCATGGTAGAGGCTGAGCAGATCTGCCATCCGCAGGGCCGTGGTATGATAGATGTCCGGCCCCGGCTCAAAGCCGTGACTCCACTGGGCAAAGATCCAGGGCTTTGCCACAGCCATCCGGCCCAGGGAAAGCCCGTCGCAGCCGGTGGTTGACACCATACGGATACCGTCTTCAGCCAGGAAAAGGTTGCCGTTGCCGAACACCGGGATATCAACGGCCCGGGTTACCTTGCCGATAATCTCCCAGTCCGGCCGCCGGCTGCGGCGGTCCGGGGCCACCCGGGGATGGAAGGTCAGGGCATCGGCCCCCGCCTTTTCAAACGCCTGGCCCATGGCCACGGCAAACTTGGGATCATTGGCCCATCCGGTTCTGTATTTGACCATCACAGGGCAGGACACCGCCTCCCGGACGGCTGAGACAATGTCCACGGCCCGTTCCGGGGTCTTCAAGAGCGCGGCCCCCGCCCCCTTTTTACAGATGGCGGCCACGGAGCAGCCGAAGTTGAGATCCACCCCGAAAAAGCCTTCATCCTCAATGCGGCGGGCTGCCCGGGCCATGCTTTCAGGATCAGCCCCGAAGATCTGGCAGACCGTGTGGTGAAGTTCCTCCGGCCGCCAGGTGAAAACATGGGATACTTTGGGATTTTCAGTGGGAACGGCCTTGGCCGAGCACATCCCGGTGAACAGAAGGCCGAATCCCCCGAATTCCGTCACCAGTTGGCGGAAAGGGGCATGCCCTAAGCCGGCCATCGGAGCCAGCACCATGCGGTTGGGAATGTCCCTGTCCCCGATGGTCAGGGGGGTATTAAGATAGTCTTTGAGGTCCTTTAGGGAGTGCATGGGGGTGTTGTGCCTTCTTTGGTGTCATTTAAGAGGGCATATATAACCGGAATGTCAAAGGATTGTCAACCGCTATGCCCAGCAGTCCCTCCGGGCAGGCGGCCCATGCTGAACCAGCCGAACAGCGGTCCTAAAGCCAGGGGCAAAAAGGCATATCGGATTCCCCAGGCTGAGATCCAGAGGTCCAGAAGCTCGATGCTCAGGATGGTGATGAAAAAGCCGATACAGTTGACGATGGTCAGGGCGGAGCCCACATAGGCCCGCGGGGCGAACCTGGCATTCAGGGCGGAAAACTGCGGGGAGTCCGTGACCACGGCGATGCCCCAGACCATGAGCAGCAAAAGCGCCACGGGCAACGGGATCTTTTGAAAAAACGGGGAGAGCAGGCAGCAGACGGCGGACACCGCCAACGCCAGGCGGGCCACCCGCCGACTGCCGATCTTAAGGGAGATCAGGCCGCCGGCGCTGCATCCGAAAAAACCCACCAGGAAAAAGGCGAAAGTCCATGCATTGGGTCCGGCGGGCACGAGAGTTTTGAACAGAACCGGAATGAAGGCCCACAGGGCGTACAACTCCCACATATGGCCGAAATACCCAAGGGAGGCTGCCCTGAACCCTTTGTGGGCAAAGGCGTCCCGGATGGCCCTGATATTAAAGGCAGATCCCTTGGGCAGGGCCGGGCCGTCCCCCACCAATACCCCCTGGATAAAACCGCCTGCCAGGCACAGCAGTGAGGTGGTGGTCAATATCTGGGCGGCATTTCCCTGCCATGACACCACCTTGAGAAAATAAGGGAATCCCGAGGCCAGCACCAGAGCGCCCACTAAAAATCCAAGGGCCCGCCCCAAGGTTTCCGGATACCAGGAGGCGGCAATCTTCATTCCCACCGGATAGATGCCGGCAAGGCAGATGCCGCAGGCAAACCGGGATAGGAGCAAAAGGCCGGTATGCCCCTCCACCCACAGGGGCAGGACATTGAACACCCCTGCGAAAACTGAGGACACAAGGAAAAAACGGGCCGGGGAAACCCTGTCGGCGATATTTAATACGGCGAAGCTCAGGGTGCCGGCGATGAAACCGGCCTGAACCGCCGACAGCAAAAGCCCCTGGCCCTTAAATGCCACATTGCCGGCAAACCAGATGGAACCGGACAGAAACTGGGCAAAAATGATCAATAATAATCGCATCCCGCCTTGTATCACAGCAAAGAAACGATTCACAACAAAAAAGCCGGCATGCCCGAAGCATAAGTGGTTTTATCCTGCGGCCGAAAGAAACACCGGGCTGAACACGGTTATAAAAGTGCTAAAGATCACAATCGTGTTAAAACCTTTGCATTCTTCAGTATTATGCGTTATTGAGATTGTGGAACGTCCCGGAGAAATCCACCGGTGTTCCACAAACCCAAGGTAACACCCCTTTCACAAATTGCCCCGGGGGGCAGGTGCTGCATGCAACGGAGGCTGAAGACAGGCAGGCGGATGAGCGGAAAAACGGATCTATTATCCCTGTTTAAGAAAAACTATGCCTACAACGGCCGTATTTTGCGTGACAGCAACAGCAGAGCCCTGAAAAAAAGGCTGGCCAAGGCCATCGTTCACATGGACGCCCTGGAAAAGATCGGCACCCCCATCATTCCCTATATTGCCGCCTGGCGCATCGGCGGCAGGGATATCTGGTACGAATATACCGGGGCCGGCCTGAAAAAGATGCTGAACTGCAGGGCAGGCGACATGCTTGCCGAAGCCTTCCGCAACAATTTGAGCCGGCAGTATCTCTACCGCAAACAGGTGGACTCCACCCTGGTGTCAAAACGTGTGCTGAATAAAAAACAGGTGGAACAGGCCAGGCGCTACTTGCGCAAACTTGGGGAAAAATCCGGTAAATCCGAAGCCATTTACCAGATCGATAACGGCGGGGATACCTTCTGGATGAAAGACATTGCCCTGATTGAATCCTACCCGGAATCCGAAGTGGTGCTCTCCCTTGGCACCCTCATTGACGTGACCAACGAAATCCGGCTGGAGGAAACCCTGGCAGAAACCAAGGACCAGCTTGAGAAGCACAAGCTGAGCCTTGAAAATATGCTGGTAAAAAGGACCGCCGAACTCCATGATGCCCAACTCGAAGTGGTCACACGGCTGGTACAGGCAGCGGAATTCAGGGATGACCAGACCGGCTGGCACAACAAACGGCTGAGCCGGTACGTTTCAATTATCGGTAAGGCCTACGGCCTGACCAAGGGGGCCAACTGGCTGCTTTACAATGCCGTGCCCATGCACGACATCGGTAAGGTGGGGATTCCCGACGCCATCCTTTTAAAACAGGGGCCCCTCACGCCGGAAGAACGGGATATCATCAAAACCCATTGCCGCCTGGGCCATGAGCTGCTGGACGGCGGTAAGTCCCAGCTTCTGGAAATCGCTAAGGCCATTGCCCTGACCCACCACGAGCAATGGGACGGCAGCGGATATCCCGCAGGGATTTCTGGGGCGGATATTCCCCTGGCCGGACGCATCGCCGCCATCTGTGATGTCTTTGATGCCCTGACCACCGAGCGCCCCTACAAGGAAGCCTGGCCGCTGGCAGATGCCGTGGCTGAAATCCGCAGGCTTCGGGGCACCAAGTTTGATCCCAAAGTCGTTGATATCTTCGAAGAAAACCTTGTCATGATCCAGCGCATCCACAGGGAATACCTTGAAAAAGAGCGGGACGGCATCCGTCCGGCATCCTCTGATACCTGATTCATTTATCTGTTCCGGATGGACATAATCCGCATTACAATGACTGCCCGCTGGTTTTAAAAGGAGAGCTAAAATTTATTTTAGGGATTGCCGCCCGGCGCGCGAAATTATAGATTGCTGTAGCAATGGCGGATGAAATGACCTATTATAAATGGGGGTTGCAGAAAGTCGATACACAAATCTGTTGACAAAACAGACCATTGCGGGCAATAATGGTCGAACCATTTAATATCAGTTTATTGAGAAACAACAAATTGGAGTAACCACATGTTTTCTATTTTAAGGGTCAACACGGTAACGGGGGAAACCAGGAAAGAAACGGATAATTCCAAAGAGGTGCTTTTAGGGGGCAGAACCCTGTCCAGCCGCATGGTCAGCAAGGAAATACCTGCCCAATGCGATCCCCTGGGTCGGCAGAATAAACTTTTCTTTTGCAGCGGCGCACTGGCCGGTACCACGGCATCCAGTTGCCACCGCCTGAGCATCGGGGCCAAAAGCCCGCTCACCGGCGGCATCAAAGAGAGCAACGCAGGGGGCATTCTGGCCCTGCGCATGGCTCAGCAGGACCTTCGCTGCATCGTCCTTGAAGACGCCCCGGCAGAAGATGCGGACTGGAAAATCGTCGTCATCGGCAAGGATAAGACCGAACTTGTGGACGGCAGCTTTCTGGAAGGCAAAGGGGTGTATGAAAAATCCGATCTGCTCACCGAGAAATTCGGTAAACGGGCCGGATGCGTCACCATCGGTCCGGCCGCTGAAAAACGGCTGCTGGCCTCTGGCCTGGCCTGCTCCGATCCCCACGGTGTTTGCTCGCGGTACGCCGGACGCGGCGGCCTTGGCGCGGTCCTGGCTTCCAAACGCATCATCGCCATGGTGGTTCTGGACGACGCAAAAATCAAACCCGAATATGTGGACAAGGACAGCTTCAAACAGGGGGCCAAAAAACTGATCACCCTGCTCCAGGAAAACCCGGTGGCCTCCAAGTTCACCAAATACGGCACCGCCGCCATGGTGGATATCTGCCAGGCCCTGAAAGTGCTGCCCACCCGGAATTTTAAACACGGCACCATGGAAGGGGCGGAAAAAATAAATGCCCAGACCATGTATGATACCATCAAGGAACGCGGCGGAGAAGGCCGCACCCAGCATGCCTGCATGCCGGGCTGTGTTATCCAGTGCTCCAACGTCTATCCGGAAAAAGACGGCACCATCCTCTGCTCTCCCATTGAGTACGAAACCATGGCCCTGATGGGGTCTAACCTTTGCCTGACCGATCTGGACGCCATTGCGGTCATGAACCGCATCGCCAACGATGCCGGTGTGGACACCCTGGACTGCGGTGCTGCCATTGGCGTCGCCATGGAAGCCGGTTTAGCTGAGTTCGGTGATGCAAAAGCCGCCATCCGCATGATGGAAGAGATCCGGGATGCCACTCCCCTGGGACGGATTCTGGGCTCCGGTGTCAAACTGGCCGCCAAAATCTTAGGCGTCCGCCATGCTCCCCATGTCCTGGGCCAGGCCCTGCCGGCCTACGAGCCCCGCGGCACAAAGGGGATGGCTATGACCTACCTGTCCACCCCCATGGGGGCGGACCACACCTTCGGCTTCACCCTGCGGGACGAAGAAGATCCCACCACCAAAGAGGGGAAGGTCGCCCTGTCCAAAAAATTCCAGGTCATCGGTTCAAGAATGGATGCCATGGGCATGTGTAACTTTGTCCGGTACTCTGTCCGGGACGATATGACCCCCCTGCTGGATCTTATCAAGGCCCGCTACGATGTGGTCATCACGGAAGAGGAATTCGACGATTTTGTCAGGGAAACCCTGCGCCTGGAACATCAGTTCAACGTTGATGCCGGCATCACCGCCGCCGACTACCGCTTTGCCGAAACCTTCTACGAAGAAGCCCAGCCGGAAACCGGTGAAAAAATCGATATCACCGACGCGGAAACCGCAGAGGCCAGAACTTGGTAACCATCCGTTTCAAATTATCGGACAGGGACGACATTGAGATCCCCCTGCCCGAACCGGAAAACCTGGGAGACCTGCTGGATCGGGTCTCCCGGGAAACCGGCACGGAACTGGGCGGCTATATCGCCGTCCGGCAGGGCAAGGTGATTGCCGCTCATACAGCCGTTGAAGATCAGGATGTCATAGAGATATTTCCGGCCATATCCGGCGGATAAAAATGTTATGGGCCTGTTCTGCCCAGCGGCAGTGCAGGCGCTTTACCCCTTTTACGATTCCGAATTAATCCGCAGTGTTTCTGCCAGTGGCATGGCAATGGGTGTATAAGGTACGGGTGTGAGGGGGGATGTATAACAACCGCCGGTCCGGCCGGGATGTCCGGGCTGGACGATCAATTTCAAGTGGCTCTATGCTCGCTGCACTAAGCGCCGTAAACTCCGGTCCGATAGGTCCTCAAACAGTACGTCGCTCTTAACGTTCCGCTTCGCTGAGAGCCACTAAGAAATCGCGCCTTTATGCCTCGGCCACCCCGCCCGGACCTCCCCGGTTCAACAACGGTTTTTGCCATAGCAGCGGAAGATTTCGCACTGAGTCTTGTGTTTTGGGACGGTTACTAACTCTTCATTTGTTATATTGTCTTTTGGTTCTTCCTGATTTTGACACATGCTTTATCAAGCACTTGCATAACGTATATCGTTGGTAAAAAATATATTTTTTCTACATCACGCTCATAAATGTATCGCCATTTCACAAAAGCTCTGTCAAGGCTTGAAAGATAATAGTCAAACCCTTTTTCTTGCTCAATTTGGTAAAGATTGCGAGTTTCTTCCGCAATTCGGTTTATGATTGATTTATAATCCGTATCAAGAATCTTGTATAAGTCAGTTAAAGAATGCCCTTTAATTTTTTTGCCATGTAAATGGTGTAATGTCTTTAAATAGATTTCAATGCTAAAGGCGGCATTTACGACAAATGGTGCAAAACTGTGAAATTTTCTGGGATGATTTCTTATGTCTTTCTCAAACAAATGATTAGCAGTATAAGCAAATGATTGGGCTTGATTAAACATCATGTCAATCATACTTTTCTTTTTCCACAAACTTTTTTTCTTTAAAATCTCTCGAGTAATTTCTATATCTTTTTTTTCGTCTCCTGTTGACTCATAGCTTCCTACAACAATACCGTTTAGCAGGATGTCTTTTCTTTTCGGTGTTGGCATATAATGGACCTATTTAGAAACATAACGTTTGAGCCAACCAATCGATCTTAAGCTATTAGGATCTGCAAATCGTTTTAAGAAAAACGAGCAGCGAATTCCATCATAGTTCGGTGACTGGGTATGGCCTGCTTAGATTAATCCTCATCGCCTGGATACTCTGAAAGGAAAAGTTCCATTTTAATTTTGTTTAAAATTTCTAACATGTTTAAAGAAATTACACCACCACCGCCAGATGCATCCCTACGTGGTCTAAATCCTATATCTGCGACATAGGGGCCTTCTTTAAGGTACTCTTCATTCCTAATAAGCCAATTTTCAAATTTATAGATTTGTGAAGAAAGATCCCAATCGCCATCACAAATCCAATCTATTTGAGTTCTATCAGAATTATCTTGAAAAATATTGATTGGCATTTTTTTTGCCCATTTTTTTTGCCATAGCGGTTAAGTTCAGAAGGCGCTTGGAAGGTAACACCGCCCCAAACGATCTAATGCAGCGAGTGGCTCTGCACTCATATATTTGTGATGAATAGATCGTAGCACTCTGAGCGAAGCCAGTTTCCTTTGGGATCAGTCCAACCTGAGTTGCTCTCAATTTCATCCGTGTCTGAGATGGTAAAAAAACATATTGAATAATGATCGTGAGGCCATCCATCTTCAATTAGCTCTTCTTTTCTGGGATCATAGGATTGTCCAGAGTAACGAGTTTCAATGCCATCAACCTTCTTGATCAAAGATGGTTTAGGAATCCATTGTTTTTTGGTCCAAGTTTGTTTTTGAGACCAATTAATTTGTTTCTGGATGTCTTCCATCTTCCATTCAGCTTTATGTATTTTGATTATTCGCTTCATGGTCTATACAGAACATTGGTATGATGTGCAGTGAAAAAAATGATGGCCGAAAGCATCCAGTTTATATTGCAGATGTGTTTCAATGGTTTCTTTATCCATAATTTAAAGTGGATACATCCTTTTTTCAGGGCCGGTCATATTGGGGCATTTATCTATTTGAATAAATTAAACACTCTCAAATTAATTCGAAAATGAAATCTAAATATCGCATAGTTGACTAATAGCCATACATCAATAGTCGAACAGCAGTCAACTTAATTGAAATGATGAAATCGCGGAGGGCGTTTTCAAGATTCCAGTTCCGCCAGGATTTCTTCTGCCAGGGGCAGCATATCCTTATACTTATACCGTTTGGCCAGCTTGGTCAGCTTAGAGACCTTCTGGGCGAGGGGGGGCGGCCAGCCAAGGGTGGTGAGGCCTGCGATATGTTCTTTCACCTGTTTGGCCCGGCGTTTCTTTAGCACCGGTATGAGGTCTTCCAGTGCGGATTTCAGTTCTTGGGGAGAGGATTCGTCCTGTGAACCGGTTGCGCCGACAGGCTCATCTTCCTTGATTTGTTTGAGTCCCTCCTGGACTACGGTCATTTCACTGTCAAAGGTCTCAAGGATCTCATCGATGGGCTCGCCTTTTTTGAGCAGGGATTCAAGTTCCTGGGCCGCAGCCTGGAGCGGCTTTGCCCCGAGGTTGCCGGCCACCCCTTTGATGGAATGGGCCAGGCGCTGGGCTTCATCCTGCGCTCCTTTTTCCTTTAGTCTGCGGATATCTTTGGCCGCATCCGGATAATCGGATTTAACCCGCAGCAAAAGATCCCGGTACAGGCGGGTGTTGTTGTTGATCCTGCCCAGCCCAACTGCCATGTCGATACCGGGCAGGGTATCCGGCAAGGATATTGGCTGTTCAGGTGGTTTTTCAACCTTGGGCATGGGAATGATTTTCCTTTCCCCGGGCTTAATCCAGGTGACAAGGGCGCTGAAAAGTTCTTTCGGATTGATGGGTTTGGTCACATGCTCCTGCATACCGGCTTCCAGGCTTTTTTCCCGGTCCCCGGACATGGCATGGGCGGTCATGGCAATGATGGGAAGGTCATCGGGGGATTTTTGCTCCCGGATGCGCCGGGTGGCTTCCATGCCTCCCATCACCGGCATCTGGATATCCATGAGTACAAGATCATAGTCTTTTTCCAGGGCGGCGGCTGATCCTACCTTGCCGTTGCCTGCCACGTCAACGGCAAGGCCGGCGCTTTCCAGGATTTCCACGGCGATCTGCTGGTTGATCTCGTTGTCTTCCACCAGGAGAATGCGGGCGCCTCTGATGGCCTCCACCTGTTCCAGGTAGGCATCATTGATCCGGTTTTTCCTTTCCACCGTTCTGCCGTGGGCGGTCATAATGGCGTCAAAAAGGGTGGACTGGGTCAGGGGTTTGACGATAATACCGGAAAGATCTATATCTTTGGCCTGCTGCTGGGCCGCTTCCCGGTCATAGGCCGTGGCCAGTATAATTTTGGGTGCCGGGTTCGGGCCCGGAAGTGCCAGAAGCCTTTCTGCGGTTTCTATACCGTCTGTCCCTGGCATCTGCCAGTCCATGATGACCATCCGGAAGGGATCTGAATCCGGAGCCTTTTGAACGGCCTCAAGGGCTGCACGGCCGGAGGACACCGAGGTTATCCTGAATCCCATGGTGTCCAGGTAAGAGGTGAATATTTCCCGGGCCGTGGCATTGTCGTCCACCACCAGGATTTTCATGCCGTGCAGATCGTCTTCTGCATCCACCTGTTTGCAGGCCGCCTGTTCTTCGGCAACGCCGAGCCGGGCGGTGAAGTGGAATGTGGACCCTTTGCCGAACTGTGAATCCACACCGATTTCCCCTCCCATCATTTCCGCCAGGCGTTTGGAAATGGTCAGCCCAAGACCTGTGCCGCCGTACTTTCTGGTGGTGGAGGTGTCTGCCTGGGAAAAGGCCTGGAAGAGCTTGCCCTGCTGTTCCGGGGTCATGCCGATGCCCGTATCCCGGACTGAAAATTTCAACAGGGCGGTGTCGCCGTCATGGGCCAAAAGCCTGCAGGACATGACCACCTCTCCATTTTCCGTAAACTTTGAGGCGTTGCCGGCCAGGTTCACCAGGATCTGTTTCAGACGCAGGGGATCGCCCACCAGCATCCGGGGAACGTCCGGATCCACCCGCACCAGAAGTTCCAGGCCTTTTTCAGCGGTTTTCACCGCAGCCAGGTCCGATGCCGAACCCATGACGTCGTCAATGGAAAAGGTGAGGGTTTCCATGTCCAGCTTGCCGGCTTCGATCTTGGAAAAATCAAGGATGTCGTTGATCAGGCCCAGCAGGGAATTGGCCGCGCCGTCTATTTTTGTCAGATAGTCCGTCTGTTTTGGTGTCAGGCCGGTTTTCAT
>CAJWHT010000157.1 GCA_913041495.1 uncultured Desulfobacteraceae bacterium
GTTTTGCCACCACCATTGCAGAACCGTCCCTGATTGCCGTTGCCTACAAAGCCGGCGAAGTCTCTGCGGGAACCATCCATCAATGGGGACTCAGAATAACCGTGGCGGTGGGGGTTGCTGTAGGCCTTGGCCTTGGCACATTCCGCATCGTCACAGGCACGCCTTTGTACCTTTATATTCTGGCAGGCTATGTGGTCGTCCTGATCCAGACCCTGACCGCCCCCAAAAAAATGATCGCCCTGGCCTATGATTCAGGGGGAGTCACCACCTCCACGGTAACGGTGCCGCTGGTGACGGCACTGGGACTTGGGCTATCCGCATCCGTTCCCGGAAGAAACCCGGCGCTGGACGGTTTCGGCCTTATTGCTTTTGCCAGCCTTTTCCCGATCATCGCCGTCATGGGGTATGCGCAAGTCGCCCACTGGTGGATACAACGAAAACAACATGGAGAAAAAAATGCGCTTTAAAATGATCTTGGCATCTGTCAAACCGGATGTCACCGACGTGATCGTCGATGCTGCAAAAAAAACGGGTGCCACCGGAGCCACAATCATACCGGCCAGGGGTACAGGAAGCCATGAGGCCAAAACATTTTTTGGTCTGACCCTTGAGGTCCAGACCGATATTGTCATGTTTCTGGTGGAAGAGCATTCCGTGGGCTCCATCCTCGAGGCCATAAAAGAAGCTGGAGAATTCCACAAACCGGGAACGGGGATTGCGTTTGTGCTGCCGGTAGAACAGGTGGCTGGACTGGAAAGCCAGATGAATAAATTCAAAGAAAATGTCCAGAACAGCTATTTTTAACCTTAGATTCGTTGGAGAAACTGATGAACGAAAAAAAACAAAGAATCATTCGCGCCGAAGATGTCATGCGGCAGAACATGGTGTTCATTGACGGGATGGCCACGGCAAGAGAAGCCGCCGCGGCCATGAAAACCCATCAGGTATATTGTCTTCTGGTTAAAAAACGCCACCCGGACGATGCCTGGGGAATGGTAGCGGTTCAGGATCTGGTTCGCGGGGTCCTTGTGCCCGGTCGGTCCCCCGAAGAAGTGAACGTTTATGAAATCATGACAAAACCCGTCATCACAGTTCCTGCTAAAATGGACATACGGTACGTTGCCCGATTGCTTTACCGTGCCGGCATCAGGCGAGCCCCGGTTGAGGAAAGCGGTGATATTGTTGGGATGGTTTCGCTGTCCTCTCTGATTTTGGAGAACGATCTGTTTTAACCCTTGATATCATATAAAAGCAAATAGTTATAATAAATAAAATTAGGGCAATTTAACAAATCCGGCCGATTCTTGATTACCTTGCACAAGCGATGATTAAATCCGATCGTTTTAGCCCGCGCCGGGTCTGTCCGATACCCCCAAAAGGAAATGCAGGGAAGCTGAACCCATTGAGAAATTACATGTTGACAACGGATCTTTTTGAATTTAACATATGAACAATCGTTCAAGTGATATGTATTTTTAAATGGAAGATTTTTAGGATACCACATGACCTTTGCAAAAGAAATACTCACCGAATCCTGGCACCTGTACCTGGATGTATCCATTTATATGCTCTTCGGCTTTCTGGTGGCGGGCATTCTTTACGTCTTTTTCAAGGCGGATAAAATAAAACAATACCTGGGCAAAGGAAAGATCAAGCCGGTTTTTCTGTCCGCCCTGTTCGGCATCCCCATTCCCTTATGCTCCTGTGGCGTGGTACCGGTGGCCACCGGTTTGAAAAAGCAGGGGGCAAACAGCGGGGCAGCCCTCTCCTTTATGATCGCCACCCCCGAATCCGGGGTGGATTCCATTGCCGTGTCCTATGCCATGCTGGACCCCATAATGACGGTGGTCCGGCCTGTGGCGGGATTCATCACCGCCGTAGCCACAGGTATTGCCCAGAACTTTTTCGGCACGGAACAGCCGGCCGTGGCCAAAGCGGTGCCGCCCAAACCCGGGGGCGGCTGAGGATGCGCATCCACCTGCGGTGCAGGTGACAATTCAGAAGCGCGTTTCTCCAAACCTTTAGGGCAGAGACTCATGGACGGATTCAAGTATGCTTTCGGCGAGCTGCTCACAGATATTACCAGACCCTTTCTTATCGGTGTGCTGCTGGCCGGTGCCATCACCTTTTTCTTTCCTGACGATCTCACCGTCTGGGCCAATGAAAATACCCTGCTGTCCATGCTGGTGATGCTGGTGGCCGGTATTCCCATGTACGTCTGCGCCACCTCTTCCACCCCCATTGCGGCAGCGTTGATCCTCAAAGGCCTGAATCCCGGAGCAGCCCTGGTTTTCCTTCTGGCAGGCCCTGCCACCAATGCCGCCACCATCAACATCGTCAGGAATATTTTTAACACCCGGGCGCTGATCATCTACCTGTCCATGATCGCCATTTGCTCCCTGGCCATGGGGGCTGCCGTGGACTGGATTTACACCGCGGCAGCCATCAACCCCCAGGCCATAGTGGGCCAGGCCGGGGAAGTTATACCCTACAGCGTACAATTAACCGCGGCCATGATTCTCACCGGACTGATCCTTTATAACACCCTGTCACGAATGAAACACAAAATTGATCGCGCCCACGCCCATTCCCACTGACAGCAGCACCGTAACCCCCCAGGGCCTGTTCCGGATACCGGAACAGGCCCTGGGGGGTTTTTGCAGTTTTTTTATATGGAAGAACCATGCAAGCTATCAGGTTCTTCCATGTTTTGTTGTGGGCACGGCCAATGCCGTTTCTGCCTTTAGGGTATGGCCGCTATTCCATCAGGTTATGGCTGTCCTTGCTGGTTAAATCCAGCTCATAGATCTTTTTCAAATCCCCGATCCGTTTCAGGTTCTCCTCGCTGAAGGGCGCCTTGCCTTCAAAGGCATGCAGGACAATGCCTTCCAGAAGATCCCCCAGGGTCATATCGTGATACTCCGCCAATCCTTTCAACACCTTGAGCAATCGTTTTTCCATGCGCACGCCGGTCTGCACCCGCTGAATTTTCTTTGCCCCGGGTGTTGTGCTTTTCCGCGTCATACAGGCCTCCTTCGAATCATTATCAGCGCCGCCAGACCAAGGCCCGTGAGAAACAAACCTGACACCGGCAGCAAAATGCCGGCACCAATATACTCCAGGGCCAGGCCGAATACAATCATGGCCGCAGGGATAGAACCGTTGCCCACCGTGGAAGCCACGGCAAAAACCCGGCCGCCATAGGTTTCTCCGGCAAAGGTCTGTAAAAGTGTTTTAAAGGAGACCGCCGCCCGGACCATGGCACATCCCCAGAGAAAAAAACAGATGGTAAACCCAAGGGTTGAAACAACACCTTCCTCCGGCAGCAGGAATGCCAGCATCTGGAGTATGCCCATGGCCATCACCGATGTAAACAGCGTTGTCTCCTCTTTTCCGGCCACGGAAAAACGGCTGAGCAGCAGGGACATGACCAGGATACCGCCCCCTAAGCCGGCCTGAAAAACCCCGAGCACCCCGGGGCCGCCGGAATGATTTGCGATCACCGGCATAAAGACCTCAAGCCCGCCCACGAAAAAATGAATGGCCATAACCATGAGCAGCACCACCAGAAGCTTTTGGTTGCCAAACAGATAGGCATATCCCTCCCGGATATCCGCTACCAGGCTGTTGCCGGATCCGGCGTCTCTTTGGTTCGGTATCCGGATAAAGGACTCAAACCCGGCAGAGGCCAGAAAGGAAATCCCGTTGAGCAGAAATACCAAAGAATACCCGAGTCCGGCCACCGCCACCCCGCCCAGGGCAGCCCCGCCGATCATGGCAAAACTTGCCACACTCTGGTGCATGGCATTGGCCCTGGCCAGATCCTCTTTTCCGACAATCCCGGGAATCACCGCCGGAATACTGGGATCAAAGAACGCCCCATTGACGGACAGGATCACCTGAAGCACCAGAACAACGGTAAAATTCACCTGGCCTGCCGCCATCATCCAGGCAAAAATCAGGAGAACAAGCCCCCTTATCACATCTGTCCCCACGATGATGGCCTTTCGCGAATACCGGTCAATAACGGCACCGGAAAACAAGCCCAGCACAAGGGACGGAATCAGTGATGCTGCCAGCACCGCCCCCATTTTCCCGGTGGAACCGGTAGTTTCAAGCACCCAGAACGCCAGCGCAATCATATGGCATTTATCCCCCACCTGGGAGACCAGCTGCCCGCTCAAGAGCAGTTTGAAATCTTTTGTCATACTCACCTTCCTTTAAATATTATAACAAATCACTATTTTGACACCGTGGTACCACGGTATAAAAATAATATCAATATCATTTTTATCGCGACCTTTACCGGGCAAGGGGTTTGCTATATATTAAAAACAGCACCGGCACCGCTCGGTGATCATATACAAAGCTCAAGGAGGTAAGGATGATAACGGCATCAGACATCATGGAAACCAATATCATCTGCGTCAATCCTGATACAGATATCACCAGAGCGGTAGAAGTGCTGCTCAACAACCATATTAACGGCGCCCCTGTGGTGGACAAGCGAGAAGAGCTGGTGGGCATCCTCTGCCAGAGTGATTTGATCTTCCAGCAGAAAGAACTGCCCATACCGCCGATTTTCACCATCCTGGACGGTATTATCCCTCTGGCCTCCTCAAAGAAGCTGGAGGATGAATTCCAGAAGATTTCCGCCACAAAGGTAAAGCAAGCCATGGTCACGGACGTCACCACCGTGGCACCGGAGACCCCCGTCGCCGAAATCGCCAGCCTGATGGTGGAAAAGCATTTCCACACCATACCGGTGGTGGACGGTAAAAAACTGGTGGGCATCATCGGCAAGGAAGATATTTTAAAAACCATGATTCCGAAAGCCTAGCACCGGGAATGACATCTGATACAAACGGGCGGACATCCGTCTTTGCCATTCCCAACATCCAAAGATACATTGCCTTCAAGGTGTTGTTCAACTCCAGGTTCTACTACCCGGTGTTTACAATTCTCTTTCTGGATTTCGGCCTGACCGTGGCCCAGTTCTCCCTGCTCAACGCCGTCTGGGCCGCCACTATCGTCATGGCGGAAGTCCCCTCCGGCGCCCTTGCGGATACCATCGGCAGAAAAAGACTGTTGGTGTTCGCCACCCTGACCATGGTGGTGGAAGTCGGTTTGATTGCCTTTCTTCCCCTGGGAAACACCCCCCTGATTTTTACTGTATTCCTGGTCAACCGGGTACTCAGCGGCCTTGCTGAAGCGGCGGCCTCCGGCGCTGACGAGGCCCTTGCCTACGATGCCCTGAAGCGGGACGGCAACCCGGATCAGTGGGGACGGGTGCTGGAGGTATTGACCCGGTGCCAGTCTTTTGGTTTCATCATCGCCATGACCACCGGTGCGGCCATTTACGACCCCACCCTGATGACCACCCTGGCCAACACCTTGGGATTTTCCCTCACCCTCACCCAGGAAACCTGCATGCGCTTTCCCCTCTACGGCACCCTGATTCTGGCCCTGGGGGCCTGCATCGCCACCGCCGGCATGGAAGAAATCGAAACCGAGGACAAGGCCAGGCGCGTCCCGTCAGGCAGCCGGATCAAAGATCTGAAAAATGCATTCTCTTTAACCTTCAGGGCCGGCCGGTGGATTCTGGACACCCCGTTTGTGCTTAGCGTCATTCTCTTCGGGATGCTGTTTGACGGCACCATCCGCATGGTGATCACCCTGTCCAGCCAGTATTACCGGATGATCCATCTGCCGGAATCCCTTTTCGGCATCATCGGCGCCGGCGTGGCCATGCTCGGCTTTATCGTCCCAAAACTTGCAAGAAAACTAGCGGAGAACCGGCCCCCGTCATCCGGCCTGTGGCTGGCTGCCGCCCTGTGCCTTCTTGGCCTTGGCACCATGAATTTTTTCTGGCCCTGGGTGGGGATGATCCCGGCCCTGGTAACCTTTTCCGCCATGTACTTCAACGGCTTTTTTGTCAGCTTCTACATCAACCGGGAAACCCCTTCCGAACAGCGGGCAACGGTCTTAAGCTTCAAGGGATTGTCCTACAACATGTCCTACGGCCTTTTGGGCATCGGCTATGCCCTGGTATTAAAGGCGCAGAAAGCGGCTGTGGATGGCGGAACCCTCACCGGCCAAGATCTGGATAACCAGGTATTCATGGATACCTTTTTTGCCTTTCCGGCCCTGTTCACCGCCGGGTTTCTCCTGCTTTTGGTCCTCTACAATTTAAAACTCAAACCAACAAAACAATAATCCCCCGGAATATCACCTTGAAGAAAACATTACTCACCTTATGCCTGATTGTTTTTTCGGCGGTTTTCTGCGGCTTGCTGCTCCCGGATACGGCTGCGGCCCATCCCCACGTTTTCATTGAACAGCGGCTTAAAGTCGTATTTGATGATAACGGTCTTTCCGGCATTCAGGTCAACTGGCAGTTCGACGATATGTTTTCCAGCATGATCGCCAATGACCACGACCTGGATAAGAATAACAGTCTTGACCCCGAAGAGGTGGCAAGTATAAAGGAAAAGGCCTTTGCCTACATTGCCGAATACGATTACTTTTTCTCAGTGAAAATCGAGGGAAAGCCCTTCCCGGTAAAATGGGTCACCGACTTTTCCGCAGAACTGGACCAGGGGAAACTGATCTACGATTTTTTTATCCCCTGTCACGTGGCAGCCGTAGGAACGGCAAAAAAGGTGATTGTTGCAAGTTACGACCCCAACTACTATACGGCCATCTTTTTTGCGGACCGCAAGCCCTTTAGACTCGTAAATGCCGAAGCCTTCGGGGTCAATGCAGAAGTCCGGGAAGACAAGGACACCTGGATCTACTTTGATATGGTCAACCCCTGGACCCTTTTTCTGGATTTCAGACTGAAATGATGAAACGTTTGTTCTGCCTGGCCCTGCTTTGCCTGTGGCTGGCCCTGCCCCTGAGCCAGGCCGCAGCCCACAATCCTTTTACCGCCAAACCGGAAAAGCAGCATGCCCCGCCTGCCCCCGTGGTAAAAAGCAAGATATTCGTCAAGATCATCCTCTGGCAGCAGCAACTCCGTGCCAAGATGTCCGGCCTGATCCGGGAGGCAAAGGCAACGGGAAAGATGACCCCGCTCATTGTCCTTCTCGGCGCAGCCTTTCTTTACGGTGTGGTCCATTCCGCCGGCCCCGGCCACGGCAAGGCCGTGGCCCTGTCCTATATTTTCTCCTGCAAACCCGGCCTGATGCGGGGCCTGATCTTCGGGAATATCCTGGCCCTGACCCATGGCTGCTCGGGCATCGCCCTGGTCCTGGGCGTCAAGTTCATCTTCCAGACCAGTATGTCCGGCTCCCTGGAAACCATGACCTTTTATACCCAGGCCGTCAGTTTCGGTTTGATTTCCGCCCTTGGCTTCGCCATTTTCGGCAACACGCTTTACAGATGGATACGTAAGACACCCCATGAGAAAAGCGTTGAAAGCGTACCGCCGAGTATCTATCAAAATCCCATGCTGACCGCTATGGCCGTGGGCATCGTCCCCTGCCCCGGGGTGGTCATGGTGATGCTTTTTTCCATTTCCATGGGGATGACGTGGCTGGGGATGATCCTGGGCGTGACCATCGCCCTGGGCATGGCATCCACCATCACCCTGATTGTCCTGGCCGGCATGTCCGGAAAAGCAGCCCTCCTTGGATTGGCCTCAAAAAAGGCCGGCATCCTTCACACGGTTCAGCATGGCATAGAGGCCCTGGCCGGGTTGGCCGTGGCTTTAATTGGCTTGATGCTGCTGGGGACTGTTTTATAGGTCGAACGGATCTGATACCTTAAAAATCCCGGAGGAACAAACCGGCTGGTCGTGAAATATGCCGGACAGGCAGACCTTCTCCCCCACCCTGGCAAAGGCCACATGAAAGTTAAATTCCGTAAGCTTGGCATAAAAATCCCGGAAAACACCGGTATCGGTTTCCAGCCAGACCGGACATTCGTCCCTGAGATGAAATTCGTGGACCGCATGGTGAATCATGAGATAAAAGCAGGCGGCGGACAGATATCTGGACGAAGCCTCCCGGAACAATTCGGGATAAAACTTGGACACGTAAAGCCCCTGCTTTATGGTATCCCAGGAAAGAATCAGGTTCTTGGAAATCTGCTCGTGACGCTCCCTGGATTCCAAAAAGTATTCGATGCAGGTATGGTCCCTGAAATAAGACAGGGAAAACCGCTGCTCCAGCAATGGAATCTGAACATCCATAAACCCGGAAATCACAGACACGACCAACTTCCTTTCGTAAGGACAGGCAGGTGTCTGCAAAAAAATGCCAGAGACTTGTCTGAGATTACTTTTTTCTTGGGGTAAGGCGCGGTTTTTGCGCCGATGATTCACATTACGCCGAACGGACCGGGCTTTCAATCCACAGTGTGGCAGTGGTGCAATTTTATTATGGATCATCTTTCCACAATCATTTTTTGACATGAGTTCATTTGTTCCCCCTGCCTCAAATCAGTGGACCACATATCACTTGACCTTGGTATAACAGTGTTATACTCAAACACTTATAGTGCAACACTGTTATACCATAACTATCAATTCAGGTGAGTGCCATGACACAATCAAAGGCCCGGACCAGCGAAGTCAACCGGCAAAAAATTCTTGAGGCCGGACGGCGTCTTATCCTGGAACAAGGTATTGACGCCCTGTCTGTCCGCAAACTTGCACAGGCATCCAATCTTGCCCTGAGAAGCATTTATAACCTTTACGGAAACAAGGAAAACGTTCTGGTGGCCCTGTTTGAACTGGGAACCCGGGAACTGGATGATGCAATGGATCTTCTGGAAGCCGCCATGGCCCGGAGTACCTGGAAAACGCAGTTTTACCTGGAATGGTTAGATCGGGTGGAACCCATGTTCCTTAAAAACGCTGCCATCATCAAACCCGGGGTTATCGCGGGATTTTCTCAGGCAGCATCCGCATCGGAACAGACCTCCCGGCTTCATGGCAAAAGGATTCAGCGTCTCAAGGATGCGCTGGCACTGGCCGCGGATCAGGACCTGATCTGGAAAGACCTGGATCTGGATGTGAGTGCGCGATTGCTCTACGGCAACTATTTCAATGTGGTTGTGCAATGGGCCAAAGGAGAGCTGGATGACCGGGAATTAATAGTTTACGGCCGCTACGCCATCCTGACCATTTTACATACCCTGATCAACGATCCGGGCCGACGGGAAAACGCCCTGACCCTTCTGAGGGAACTAAAGGAGAAGAAATGACCGATCCCAAAACGATCCACCGGCAGTCCATTGTCATAGACAATACATGTCCACTTGCGGTAATGGACAGCTTTCATGAAACCTATCGAAAAGGCGGTGTCACCGTAATTGCCGCAACTGTCGGATACGGGGTACCCGGCCTGGGATCCCTGGACTTTACCATGAAAACACTTGGCAAATGGCATGCCTGGTTCCGCGACCAGGACAGAGCATTGCTCCATGTGACCCGTGTGGCAGACATACAAACGGCTAAAGCACAGGATAAGCTTGGGGTTATCTTTCATTTCCAGGGAACCGCCCCCTTTGAAGATGACATCAACACGGTGGCACTTTACCATAAGCTGGGGCTGAGGATGTGTCAGCTCTGCTACAATGAGAAGGATCTGGTGGGCTGCGGATGTGCGGTTGAAAATGACACCGGACTCACCCCGTTCGGCGCAGATGTCATAAAAGAAATGAACCGGCTGGGCATCGTTGTGGACTGCGGCCATACGGGATACACCACCACCATGGATGCCATTGCCGCCTCCTCAAGCCCTGTTATCATTTCCCACGGCAATGCCAAAGCTGTGTGCAATAACCGGAGAAACTGCGAAAACGATCTGATCCGGGCAGTGGCCAGAAACGGCGGCGTGATCGGATTCAACGGCTTCCCCGGTTTCGTGGCGGACAATCCGCGCCCCTCAATGGATGATTTGTTGAACCATGTGGATCACCTGGTGGAAATCGCAGGCCCCGAACATGTCTGCGTGGGCATTGATTATTTTGAATACCAGGCCAGGGTGGCCGATGATAACACCGCCAAACAGGTCTATGACTATCTGCTGGAGACAGGGGCATGGAACACCGAAGACTATCCGGCACCGCCCTGGTATTATCCCCAGGGCATAGAAATGCCTGATAAAATGGAGAACCTGACCATAGGTCTACATAAACGGGGATATTCAGAAGACCAAATCAAAGGCATCCTCGGACTCAATATCATACGTGTATTCAAATCGGTGTGGCAGTAGCCACCACCGGTATCTCAGATACGCATGGATGCGCACTTTGCCCCATTTGCAAAAACGCCGATAGTCTCCCCAAAATGCGGAAAGCGAAAACCAAAAGGGAGCTGATAAACCCTTTTGACTTCCGCTTTCCAGGAGTGCCCCGGATGAACTGCGATCCAGCCGTGCCTGGGGCAAGCAATTTAAACGGACTGACTATCCCCGGATAATCCTGGGGGTGATCAGGTGGTGCTGGGGGCAGATGGATTTGGGATTCTGGTATGCTGCCCCTGCAAACGCTTTGAGATAGTGGCGCAAGCCGTCCATCTTGACGACCTCATCCACAAACCCCTGCTTTGCACAAAACTCGGGCCGGGAGTTGTCACGGTATTCCTGGGCCATCTGGTTCATCTTTTCAATGATGGGATCCAGGGGACGGCCGGCATCCTTTTCTTTCACCAGACGTCTGGAGTAGGAGGCAGCCGCAGCGGTTTCCCCGTGCATTACGGCGATTTCCGTGGTGGCCAGCCCCAGGGTAAAGGCGTTGTGGCGGTTGGCCGTGGGACCGCCCATGACGTAATGGGCCGCAGCCGTGCCCTTTCTCAGGGTTACCAGCATCATGGGGACGTCGGTCTGCTGGATGGAGTAGATCAGGGACTGGCCGATCCCCAGAAGTTCCGCTTTTTCCGCAATATCCCCCACGTCAATGCCCGAGGTATCCTGGAACCAGATCACGGGGATGCGGTCCCGGCCGCAGAGGGTGACGAACTCGTTCATCTTGATGAGGCCCTGGCGGTAAAGCTTGCCGCCGATGCCGGGATAATCCGCATACTCCGGATAGTTTTCCCCCAGCCAGCCCTGGTTGTTGCCGATGCAGCCAACAAGAAAGCCGTCCATTTTGCAAAGACCGGTATAGACCTCGGGGCCGTAATCCGGCCTGAATTCCATATGCTCACTGCCGTCCACCAGCCGGGCCAATACTTCCCTGAACTCATAGATCTGCTTCTGGTTGTGGGGAATAAGGCGGGTAAGCTCCCTGGTGTCAAACCCCGGCTCTTTGGGTTCCGCCACCCGGAAAAACTTGGGATTGTAGGCGGGCATATCCTTCATATAATCTTTCAGGCCGTCCAGCACGCCTTGCTCTTCCTCGTAGACGTAACGGAAAAAACCGGTGTGGTCATGATGGATATCCACTGATCCCGGGGGTTTGGCCTTGTACTGTTTGGCCGATGCGATGAGTTGCTCCGCCCCTTCCTGGTCAAAATAGCCCTTGGGGGACATGCCCGAAAGGATGCCGCCGCCGCCCACAGCGATGTTGCAGTTCTTGTGGGCAAACAGGATGGTGGGGCTGATGCCCTGGTAGCCGCCGCCGGCCGGGTTGGTGCCATAGATGCCCGCCAGGACCGGGATACCCAGTTGCTCCAGTTCGGCGTGGCGGTAAAAGGTGGTGCCGGAGCCCCTGCGGTTGGCGTAGAATTTTTCCTGTTCAGGCAGTTTTACACCGGAACAGTTGACCAGCCAGACCAGGGGGATGTTCAGGCGTTTGGACAGGTCCGTGGCCCGCAGGATGTTCTCCGGCTGCCCCGGCAGCCAGGCGCCGGCCATGACCTTATTGTCAAAGCCGATCACCACGGCCCATTTCCCGGAAATCCGTGCCAGGCCGTCAATGACGTTGGTGGTACCTTCCACATTGTCTTCGGGATTGAACAGGGTATGCAGGGGATGCCAGGTGCCCGGATCTATGAGGTACCCCAACCGCTGCCAGACCGTCCATGCCCCCCGGGCATTGATTTTCTCCGTGGGAGCACCTGCATTCTGAACCTTTTCCGCCAGGGCGGCGATATTGGCCTCGACCGCTTCAACCTTTTCTACGTTTTCCTCGGAACTCAGGATCTGCCCCTGGTTCAGGGCGTTGCCGAAGGGTGTCATCTTTTCAAAGTATTGTCGCATAGGATACTCCCTGTTTTCTTTAATACCAACATGTTTGTATCACAATTTAAAACAGTGTTTAATTATTGTCTCCCTTTATGAAATAGAGCACCTGCTTTGTCAAGAAGTTTTTGATCAAATATCTGATCAGATTTTTCTTGACTTTACCCTTAAGATTCGGCAAATTCCTAACATATAATGAAACGACGTTTTGAAATGCAGAACATACCATGACCGATAAACTGACCACATTATCCGACGCCGTCCGGAAATACGTGACCCCGGGCTGCCATATTTCCATCGGGGGCTTTACCCTGAACCGCAATCCCATGGCAGCGATTCATGAAATCATCCGCCAGGGGATAAAGAATCTTCATTTGTACGCCCACTCCAACGGCCAGGGACTTGACGAACTTACGGGGGCAGGCTGTGTGGACCGGGTGGATATCGCATATTCAGGCAACGGCCGGTATGCCCCGACCTGCATCAACTTCAAGCGCCGGGCCAAGGACGGCAGCATCCTCATTGAAGATTACTCCAACTTCCAGATGGCCCTGCGGTTCATGGCAGGGGCCATGGGCCTGCCCTTCCTGCCCACCTACGCCTCATTAGGCACAGACATCGTTGAAAAATGGGGATATGATGCGGACCTCAGGGCAGACGACAACACCCTGCCCTCTAAAAAACTGGCCTTGATTGATAATCCCTTTTCCCGGAACGAAGACGGAGAGAAACTTTTGGCAGTGCCCGCCATCACCCCGGACGTCACCATCATCCACGCCCAGGCCGCCGATGCCAGGGGCACGGTCCGCATCGACGGCCTGACCTTCTGTGATGTGGAGCAGGCCAAGGCAGCCCGTCACCTCATCGTCACCTGCGAGACCATTGTGGCACCGGGCGTTCTGAACCAGGCCCCGGGCAACAACCAGATCCCGGGATTCTGTGTGGATGCCGTGGTTCATAAGCCCCGCGGGGCGTACCCCACCGCTTGCTATGGTGAATACGATTACGATCCGGGGTTCCTGGACTGGTATCGGGAGAAAACAGCAGACCAGGCCGGGTTTGATGCCTATACCGCGGACTGCATCCGGGGATGTGAAGATCACGATGCCTATATTGAAAAGGTCTGCGGAGACAGGTTCGATACCCTCAAAGCAGACCCTGCCCACGGGTACTCCCTGAAGGTGAAACGATGAACGCATACACAAAAAAAGAAATGATGGTCATCTCCGCCGCCCGGATGATCACGGACAGGGACATCGTCTTCTGCGGCACCGGCATCTCCATGCTGGCGGCAGTGGCTGCCAAGCATATTTATGCCCCTAAGTCCACCATCTTCTTTGAAACCGGGGCCATTGACTCAGCGCTTGAACATCTGCCCTTAGCCGTGTCCGACTCCAGGGTCATGACCGGTTCCGCGGCCTTCTGCAGCCTGGTGGAAGCTTTTTCCTTCATGCAGAACAAAAAGACAAGCGCCCGTATCGTGGGGATCATCGGCGCCGCCCAGATTGACCCCTACGGCAACCTGAACTCCACCATGATCGGAGACTACGGGGACGTAAAACAACGCTTTCCCGGGTCCGGCGGGGCCTGTGACCTGGCCTCATTTGTAAACACCATCCTGGCCTTCATGAAACTGGAAAAACGAAAATTTGTGGAACAGCTGGATTATCTCACAAGTCCGGGATGGCGTCCCATGGGCAAATCACGGGAAACATGCGGACTTCGTCCCCAGGGCCCCAAAGCCGTGATCACCGACATGGGCATCATGAAGTTTGATAAAACCACAAATGTGACAAAAGATAATTTTTTAAAAAAGTTTTTCATTTTATTTGAGAATTTGAAATTTGTTAAGTATTACTTAGTTTTAACTCTGGCAGTCCATCCGTCATTAGTTCCATACCTCTCCAATAAAACAT
>CAJWHT010000158.1 GCA_913041495.1 uncultured Desulfobacteraceae bacterium
TTTCGGTATGGTCGTCCGGTCGCAGAGTCCTCTTATCATACTACTCTGCCTGGTGGGATTTAGTCTCCCCGGCCTTGCCGGTTTAAAAAAAGGTGGGGGAAAAAGCGCCTCAGCCACTGACAAATGCCGTCTTATAATTTTAGTCTACGTGTATTTCCTGGCCCGGGCATGCTCGCTCTGGCGCATGCTGATGCAAAAAATAAAATCTACGGCCTAAGGTTAAAAGCTGACAGATTTATAGAAATACAACCCTCCTGTTTTCCCTTCTTATCGTTCTTCAGAATTTTAGTTCAATATCTTTTCCATTCACCATTATTCTGACATTTCACGAATTATGTGCAAGGCTATGCCACATAGGTCTCTCAGGGTCAAACGGGCTGAAATTAATAAACTCCCATGAAAAAAATACGCATTTTTCTATTGACAAAGATCATTTTTCGAATGTAAATCTGTATTCGAACGTCATTCGAAAAATAAATTCAATTAGCGGGCCCAATACAGAGAAGCCGCTTAAAGGAGACGTTTGATGGGTGTAAAAGAACGCAAGAAAAAGGAAAAACGTATCCGCAGGGGACAGATCCTGGATGCGGCTCGCAAGCAGCTTTTTTCTAAGGGAATCGAAAACGTTTCCATCTCAGGGATTGCCCGGGCTGCAGAGCTTGGTGTCGGCACCATCTATTTCCATTATAAAAATAAAGAAGATATCTTCATCGCCCTCCAGGAAGAGGGGGTGGGTATACTGCATGATATCATCGGCCGTATCGCAGATTCCGATATCGAACCCGATGAAAAGCTGCGGCAGATCGCGCTGGCATTTTACGAATTTTCCGATACCCACCAGGAGTATTACAACATCATCAGTTATTTTCTGTCATCTCCCAGGATTTTCTTTGAAGCGGATCAAAAGGAACGGGTGGATTTGTCCGGCACCAAAATTTTAGGCGTCATCCGGGATATCGTTGAGAAAGGCAATGCGGACGGGCATTTCATGGAAAAGTCGCCGGACAAGTTCGCGGTGATGTTCTGGGGTGCTCTCTATGGTCTTCTGCATTTTCGCAAATTGGAACAGACCACCCTGGAAGGGCGGGGGCACAAAGATATTTACATGTACAGTGTGGAAAAACTGATCCAGACCATTGTATGGGACTGAGTCTGGGAATAACAGGAGGAACAATGACGCGTCTCAAAGACAAAATCGCAGTGGTCACGGGTTCCGGCAAAAAATCCGGTATCGGCTATGCCATGGCAAAGAAATTTGCCGCCGAGGGGGCCCATGTGGTCATCGCGGACCTGGGAACGCCGGATACGGCCGGTGCTGATGTGGGCACAGGTAGCAGCGAAGAGATGGAAACCATTGCCACGGACCTTTCGCAAAGATTCGGGATTCGTTCTCTGGCAGTGAACCTGGATGTCACTGACACGGCACAGGTGACGGCCATGGCGGACACCGTCAAGGAAGCCTTCGGCCAGGTGGATATCCTCTGCAACAACGCCGGTGCCACCTTCGGAGTGCCCAACGGGGTACATACCTATGATGAGGCGGCCTGGATCAAAACCGTGGATGTGAACCTCCACGGTGTGTTCCGGGTGTCCAAGGCTATGGTGCCCCTGATGCAGGAAAAGGGCGGTGCCATCATCAATACCGCCTCCCGGGCCGGTAAGGTGCCGCCGCTTTTCAATGGGGCCTATGCCGTGTCCAAGGCCGGGGTGATCATGCTCACCAAGGTGATGGCAAAAGAATTGTCCGGTCTCAAGATCCGTGTCAATGCCATCTGTCCGGGGCAGATCATGACCGATCTTGAGAAGTGGCGGTTCGGCCTTGAGGCGCAGTTCCTGAACACCACCGTGGAGGAGCAGGAACGCAAGATGTGCGAAACCATCCCCCTGAACCGGATCGGATCACCGGATGAGGTGGGGGATATGGCCGTTTTTCTGGCTTCCGAGGAATCCTCCTATGTCACCGGGCAAGCCCTGAATATCTGCGGCGGGCAGTTGATGGAGTTATAGATCAGCAATATACATCCATAAAAGGAGAAAGTAAGGATATGAGCGAGAACACGATCACCGGCGCCGAACTGGCCGCCCAGGCATTAATCGAACGCAGCATCGACTATATCTTTTCACTGAGCGGCGGCCACATTACCCCCATCTACCAGCACCTGGAGGGATCGGAGGTGAAAATCTACGACACCCGGCACGAACAGTCCGCGCTTTTTATGGCGGAAGCCTACGGCAAGATGACCAGGAAGGCTGGCGTTGCCATGGTAACGGCAGGTCCCGGGTTTACCAATGCCCTTACAGGGGTTGCCTCGGCCCATTTCTCCAACACACCTCTTGTGCTGATTGCTGGTTGTGTGGGGATGGACAACAAGGAGCGGCTGGACCTCCAGGATATGCCCCAGGCCGAAGTGATCAAACCCATGGTGAAAAAGGCGCTGGTCTGCCAGAAGGCGGAGCGGGTAAAGGAATATGTGGATATGGCTTTCAGGGCAGCAGAAAGCGGCCGCCCCGGCCCGGTTTATCTGGAGTTTCCCATTGATGTGCTCAACACCCCGGTTGATATGGCGCAGGTGCGCGACACCCGAACTACCGTTGTGTCAAACCCTGCCGATCCGGACAAGGCGGCAGCCCTGCTGGATATGATCGCCGAAAGTGAAAAACCCATCGTTATCGCAGGCACCGGTGCCTGGCAGTCCCAAGCTGAGGAAGAGCTAAAAACTTTTGTTGAGGCGGCAGGCATCCCGGTGTTCACAAGCCTTTCCGGCAGAGGCATACTCTCGGATGACCACCCCTTATGCTTTGAAGGCGCCATTGCCATCCGCCCGGGCGGGGGCTTTGCCGCCTACCTGGAAACCGACCTGGTCATCGTTTTGGGCACCCGCATCTCCCTCTACTACCTGTTCGGGGATATCTTCAACCCGGCAGCCAAGATCTGCCAGGTGGATATCCAGGCCGATGAAATCGGGCGGAACCGCACTGTGGATCTGCCTGTGTTATCTGATATCAAAGGATTTCTTTCCCGCTGCAACACCCTGCTGGCCGAGGAAGAAAAGGGCTTTCCTGATCGCTTCTCCCCCTGGGTAGAAAAACTAAATGCCGCCCATGAGGAGGGTAAAAAACAGGCTGCCGGTGACTGGAACTCTGACAACACCCCCATCCATCCCATGCGCCTGGCCCGGGAAATCAACGAGTTCATGGACCGTGAGGACGACATTGTGGTCGCGGACGGCGGGGACACCACCACCTGGCTGGGCATGACCCGCACCATGAAAAAGGCCGGTGCATACCTGGACTACGGCATCTTCGGCTCACTGGCCGTGGGCCTTCCCTATGCCAATGCCGCCAAAGTACTGAACCCGGACAAGCGGGTTTGCCTCATGACGGGTGACGGTTCGGTGGGCTTCAACTTCATGGAGTTCGAGACCGCCATACGAAAAAATCTTCCCATCGTGGTGGTTATCTCCAACGACCTGGGCTGGGGCATGATCCGACACAGCCAGGAGATCCGTATCGGTCATGCCATTGAAGACGGCACCTGGATCGGCCGGGTGGACTACCATAAAATGGTGGAAGCCATCGGCGGTAAAGGATACTTTGTGGAAGATCCCAAGGATATCCGTCCGGCCTTGGAAGATGCCTTTGCTTCGGGCAAGGTCTGCTGTATCAACGTGATGACCGATCCTACCACCGTCAGCCCGGCCTCCATGGCCCTGGCTAACGTGGGGGCATACAAGGCCTAATACAGGGAGCTTTTTTTACGATATCATAACAGCCACATAACGACAGGGTGTTCTCCGAAGGCCTGGCAATTCACCCCCAGGCTTTCGGAAACGGCCGGAAAGGGGGGGCATGGACCCGGTGACGCTTGACCCAGTTATGCTTGATCAAGTGCAGTTGAACTTCAATCCCACGGGAATCGCCATAATCAACGGGGCCATCGGCCTGATGATGCTGGGGGTGGCCCTGGAACTTACGTTTGACGATTTCAAACGGATACTTGCCAGCCCTAAAGCGCCGGCCATCGGCTTGGTGGCACAGTTCGTCCTGCTACCGGCCTTTACCTTCCTGCTGGTGCTGGCCATCCGGCCGTATCCTTCCATCGCCCTTGGTATGATGCTGGTGGCAGCCTGTCCGGGGGGAAACCTTTCCAACATCATCACATATCTGGCCAAGGGCAACTGCGCCGTCTCCATCTCAATGACGGCGGTGTCCACGGTGGTGGCTATCGTGATGACCCCCCTGAATATCTCTTTTTGGGGCGGGCTGAATCCGGCCACGGAACCGATACTGCGGCAGGTGCACCTCAACCCCATGGATGTATTTGTCACGGTGTTCATCATCTTGGGGATACCCCTGGTGGCAGGTATGAGCCTTGGCCGTTATTTCCCGGCCCTGGCGGAACGGGTGAAAAAACCGTTTAAACTATTCTCCCTGGTCTTTTTTGTGATCATTGTCTGCGGCGCGCTGGCTGCCAACTGGAAATATTTCATCGCCTATGTGGGACTGGTGGTGCTGGCCGTGCTGCTGCACAACGCACTGGCCCTGAATATCGGGTACTGGTCCGGCCGATTGTTCGGCCTGCCGGAAGCGGACTGCCGGGCCGTCTGTGTGGAGGTGGGTATCCAGAACTCGGCCCTGGGGCTGCTGCTGGTATTCAACTTTTTCAACGGGCTGGGCGGTATGGCGATCCTTGTAGCCTGGTGGGGGATCTGGCATATCATTTCCGGCCTTGCCACAGCCTTCTTCTTCAGTAAGCTACGCAAAAACATTGGGGAGGTGGCCAGTGGCTAAACGGGATTTTTTGGGAAAAACCGTTTTGATCACAGGCGGGGCTTCGGGGATCGGTCTGGCCACAGCCAGGGAATTTGCCAAGGCCGGTGCCAACATCGTCATCGCGGATATGGATGACAGCGCCCTTGAAAAACGACAGACGGAATTCGAATCACAAGGGGTATCCATACTTGCCCTGCAATGTGACGTTACTGAGGCTTACGCCTGCCGGGATACGGTGGATAAAATCCTGGAACGGTTCGGCCGGATTGACCTGCTGTTCAATAATGCGGGCATCACCCAGAGAAGCCTGTTTGAACGAACTGAGGTCTCCGTGATAGAAAAGGTGATGGCGGTGAATTTCTGGGGATCGGTGTATATGACAAGGGCGGCCCTGCCGGCCCTGATCGAATCCAAGGGCACCATCATCTCTAATGAGTCCATCGCCGGGGTGGCACCGCTGCTGGGCCGGTGCGGCTATGCCGCATCCAAGCATGCCATGCACGGTTTTTTTACCTCCCTGCGCTGTGAATTGCGCCACAGGGGGGTCCACGTCATGATCATTTGCCCGGGATTCATCAAAACCAACCTCCAGACACGGGCCCTGGGGGGGGACGGGCAGATCGCATGCCATGCCCAGACCCGCATCGGCAAACAGCAGACCCCGGAATATGTGGCGAAACAGATCCGCATGGGGGCCGAGTGTAACAGGCCTATGCTGGTATTTACTTTTTTCGGAAAACTGGGCTACCTGATATCAAGACTCTGGCCGGGACTGTATGAACGGTTAATGACCCGACAGTTCCGGGCGGAGTTGAAATAAGGATCAAACACCGAAACCATACGGTTCTTTTCACACTTTGCTTGACAAAAACCACCTTCATATCATACCTTTACACACTTTTTTTACGTTAGGCGTAAATTGGAAGCGATACGGCAGTCAGGCAGAAGAGCGTTTAGGAGGGCTTTGTGGATAAACTTGGTGAATTTAAAAATCAACTCTATCATTTCATGACGAACCTTTCCAAAGAGAATCCGTCCAATGATAAGCTCGTAAGAATGATGAAGCTGATGGGGCAGATGGAAGATGTGCTTTATGAGATCAAAAAACCCACGGTTGTCGAACTGAAAAAAGACACCGGCAAAATCATCGAGCGGTTGAGACGAGAATGGGAAGAAGAACAGGAAGAAATGATTGGGGACGACCAGGTGGTTCCCCCGACCGCCCTTTAACCTTCCCCCTTGGTCACTGTATGCCTTCCCCATTTGCAGGCTGATCATCACGAAGTTTCAGCAGCAGCACACGTGAATTTCTTTCAAGGTTATAGTTTTGCTGCCGGGAATCCGGCAGATCTGACAGGCTCGCCCAGACAAATCCGAACTCGAAAAACCAGTCCGCTGCCTGGGTGGTTAAAAGGAACAGGGTGTGAATGCCTTTGTCGGCGGCTTCCCGGATAAGGTACTCCACCAGGCCGTGGCCGATCCCCTTGGACTTATAGGCCTCGTTCACGGCGATGGCGCCGATTTCAGCCCAGCCATCCCCAAGTTCATACAGGGCGCCGCAGCCATAGACCGCATGATCCACTGCATAAATATGGTACGCTGAGATCTGATCCTTGATGTCGGCGGCCGACCGCTCCACTAGATTCCCTTTTTTCACATAGCCGTCCAAAAGATGGAGGATTTCTGCGATGTCGTTGAGGCCGGCCTGCCGGATATGGGCGTACCTATTGCCGTAGATCAGCGTACCGCCGCCGATGCTTGAGAATACCTCCTGGAGCAGGCGGCCTTCTTTTCTGCCGTCGATAATATGGACGCGTTTGACGCCGTCCGGACGGTTGATGACATCCTTGGCGCAGGAAAGGGCGGTCTGGTTTTCCAGGGTCAAACGGTCTCCGTGCCGTGCCATCAGGTCGTCCACATGGCCCAGGTCCATGTTGGAAAAAATGCTGCCGTCCGGGTGCACCTGGCTGCCGGGGGGCAGGGCAAGGCCGGTGGCCGGTATGGCATCCTGGGCCCGGATGAAAAACAGTTTTTCAACGGAAAGATCCAGGCATACCTGGCGGGCAATGTGGTCGGAGTTCAGGTTGTAGCAGTCCCCTGTGGCGTTCATGCCGATGTTGTAGAGCACCGGGATGAAGTCCTGGTCCATCAGTTTGACCACGATATCCGACTGGACCCGTTCCACAAGACCTGTGAACTTATAATCGGTTCCGTCACAAACGCCCATGGACCGCGCCCGGACCCAGTTGCCCATGATACCGTTGACTTTTCCGGCTGACAGGTGTGCGATAATGGTCTGTACCACTTCCATGGCCGCCAGCTTGACGTGGGCCATGGCTGCCCGTGGTGTAATTCGTATGCCGTTTTCCACCCGGGTGTAAAGTTTGGCTATTGCCAGATGTTTTTCAATGGTGGCCCGTGTTCCCGTAACAATTATCAGCCGGATGCCCGTGGCGTGAAGCTGGACAATATCCTTCATGAGCAGGGGGAACAGGGGATGGTCCATCAGTGCATCTTCGATTTTTAATACAAAGGTTTTCCCTCTGTACTTTCTGATATAATCAAACACCTCACGGATGGTATTCACACTGGCCCTGTTGGCGTATCGTTGTGGCAGTTGCGTATTCATGGCGGGCATTCTACTGAATATGAGACAGGTTTTCAATGCCGGAATCGGTGTGGCAAAAATTATTTTAGATGCGGTCCGGTCACTTTTAAAAAAGATGAATATCCGGGTGGTAGAAGCAGATAAAATCCGGAATAAAAGCGTTTGCTGCGGGGATTCGGCCTGGGGCACGCTGCCGGCGGACAAGGTGAAACTAAAGATGCGCAAGCGGGCCGGACAGATGCCTGAGAACAATGTGGTGGTAACCTGTGTCTCCTGCATCAAATCCATGCATGTCGGCGGTAACCCCCCCCCGGCATCTGGTGGATCTTCTTTTCGGAGAACAGACACGGATCGGTGTTTGTGAGCCGGATGATTGGCATGGAAAAATGGAATGCTATGTTGCGGAGCTTTAGATCAAGGATAATCTCGTAAATCAAGGCATCCTTGACGGGGGAAAGTGAGGAGGATAGGATGATGAACGTGACCGGAACGCATATCGAACGGCCGGCATAACTCACAATCATCTGGAACGCATCGGTTTGGAGACGCGCACATGAAAGTCTATACAGGCACAGGGGACAAGGGCAAAACCAGTCTTTTCAGCGGAGAGCGGCTTTTAAAATCTGACCGGCGCATCGACGCCTACGGGGAAATCGACGAACTCAACTCCTTTATCGGTGCGGTTAAGGCATCCTGGGAAATCAATGAACCTGAACTGGATGCGGAGATTGACCGTATCCAGGAATGGCTTCTGGATGCCGGCGCCTGGATGGCCACCACCCCGGGGTCCGGCTCCGCAGCTCATCTTGCACCTTTTACCGAAGCACCTGCCGCCAGTCTGGAGCAGGCCGTGGACGCCATGTCCGGACAATTGCCAGAACTAAAAGCCTTTATCCTGCCCCAGGGGCACCTGTCTGCGGCCAATGCCCATATCGCCCGGACCGTCTGCCGCAGGGTGGAGCGCCGTGTTATCTCCTTTGCCCGGGATGAGCAAGCGGATCAGCCGGTGACGGATACGCTCAGGCATATTCTGGTCTTTCTCAACCGCCTGTCGGATTACCTATTTGTCCTGGCCAGATATCTGAACAAACAACACGGCGTTGACGAGCCGCTATGGAACGCGGACTGATGGTTTACTCTGTTAAGCTGATCCGAAGGCTCTGGCTTACGGACCAGGTGTTTGAACTTGAATTTTCACAACCGGAAGGGCTGGACTATGCGCCTGGCCACCACATCCGGTTCTGTCATGACGGGTTGGACCGGGATTATACCCCGGTCTCCCTGGCAACAGATGACACCTTTGCTGTCTGCGTGAAAAAAGTCCGGCATCCCAAGTTTACCGCCCATCTTTCAACATGCCCAAAAGGAGCGGTGTTGGAGATGACGGGCCCCCACGGACATTTTCTTTACCAGCCCTCGCAAATACCCGCCGTTTTCGTGGCCACAGGTACGGGAATCGCACCCTTCGCCGCCTATGCCCGTTCGGGCGTAAGGGGCTATACGATGCTTCATGGGGCCAAAATGGCTTCGAAACTGGCCTACCGGGATATGCTTTCCGCCGGCAGCAAGGCATACATACCCTGCCTCAGCCGGGCCGGAAAAGACGGACCCTGGTTTAACGGCCGGGTAACGGACTATCTTGAAAAAAGTCTCCCTCAAGGACGATACCAGTTCTACCTTTGCGGACACCGGGAAATGATCCTTGACGCCACGGATATCATCGACGAACGTTTTCCCGATTCCCGTATTTTCACTGAAAGATTTACCTGATTGGTTCGTTCAAAACCGCTGGATCAGGTAAATGAACACCGGCAGGCGGCTCGCCTCCCGGATTTCCCTGAATTGGGGCAGCAACTCTCGTTTTTTGGGACTGTCTTTTATCGGTGACAGGTAAACACAGCCTTTGCCTGAGGCCGGGACTCCGGTCAGAAGACGGATCATGGTGTCATAATGGGGCGGTGCCAGGTCTGTTCCGATCAGAAAGTTGCAGGTGATCTCCACTCTGGACAGCTTTTGGTTTAGGTCGCATATCCGGTGAAATGCCGCCCGTACGATTTTTTCAGTCAGCGGCTTTCCGATGGTTTTCAGGGTCCCGTCATGGCAGCTTTCAAGGCCGATGTTTATCCAGGTGTCGAAGGGAAGGGTATCGAGCCTGTCAAAAAAAGATGGGTCCATATCCAGCAGTGAACCTGCCGATCCGAAAAGAAAAAACCGGGGGGCGGCCTTTCTGCCGTCATCAAACTCAAAGGCCTCATAAGCCTTTTCAGCGGTTTCCAAAACAGGTCCGCTTCCTGCGGCCAAAGCATCGTGGTTCCCCAAGAAAACGGCGTTGTAGTTTTTCAGGTTTTGCCCGTAAAAGTCTTTGAGTTCCCGGATCTGGGTGGTGATCCTGTTCGCGGACCTGGTACGGAACTTCTGCGAGGATTTTACACAACAGAATCTGCAGCGGTACCGGCAGCCGTCAGCAACTATCAACGGGATTATATCATAATCCACATGGCGGGTGTCCGGCGGCAGAACTGATATCTGGGTGCCAATGATGCGCTTGAGTTTTGCAGTCCGGTCGAACAATGCCTGGTCATCGTTGGCCAGGATTTTTTGGACAAGATCCAGGACTTCGGGGCGAAGGGTGATTTTCCGGTTCATGTCCCAGAGATTGGCAAAGAGCTGTGACCAGGCCCCGAAGGCGGTCATGATACCCGGATTTTCCCTATAGTTCAGATTCCATACCGAATTGCTGGGGTAGGGCAGGCAGGGCAGGTAATACTCGCCCATCCAGGAAATGATGCCTTGGTCCGTACTGTCGTCCCCCACGGAATAATGGATCCAGTCGTTGCCGTCGGTTCGCTTGAGCTGTTCGGAGGGATGGGGCCAGTCCGTGCCAAGCCCCCGGATAAACCGGATCTCACCCTGCGGGGTAAAGATAAACTCATGGTCCCGTGTTTTGATGCGGGCATGTCTGCCGAATTGTTTCAAGAAAGGGTTGCGGGTGATTTTTCCCGTACCTTTCCGGTTCAGGCTGATGGCGGGGGGAATGCGGTGGGGAGTATACATGATGGAAAACTCCTTTGGAAATTGGATGCCGTGTACAATTAAGATGAACAACAGCTAACAGAAACCAGGGATACGGACAAGAAAAATAAAATGCCCTAGGCCTCCCGGCTTCTAAAAGACGGGCGGATATGATAAGTATATCGGTCTGATGCAACCAGATGGAAAAAGGAAACCAATGGACGACAAAAAAGATAATCCGCAGGAAAAACAGGCGGACGGTATGCCGGAGCAGCCGCCCGGACGGGCCATGATGCATCCGTACGTCTTCACCTTCCTTTTAATGGCCTTCGGTGCCTGGTGTTTCTGGGACGGGTGGCTGGCGGACAATCCGGACATGGAAGGCTATGTGGTGACCATGAACCGGGTGGCCAGTCTGATACTCATCCCCTGGGCTGTCTGGGATTTCATCAAGGTCGGCAGAAAAATGAAAGACAACGGCCGGAAGCCGGATAATTAGCTTCAGCCATGGTTTTCCCGGGGGTGAACAGTGTTAAACGACAGTTTGCTTTATAAGTGTTGCGGAAAACCTAAACTTCTTTTCTTTTAATAATCAATTGATATTATTGTTTATTGTGTGAGGGTTGGCTTTTAAGGCTTGATTCCCTTGCCAAATATTGATAGATTTCCACCCTTAATTTGCATTTGTACGAGGACATCATTTCGATGGGTTTAGAAACACAAGAAAAACCGCTGGACAAGACGCTTCAGCCTGAGATTGAAAAACGGAGAACGTTCGGGATCATTTCCCATCCGGATGCCGGTAAAACAACGCTTACAGAAAAACTGCTGCTTTTCGGCGGCGCCATCCAGCAGGCCGGGGCGGTGAAGTCCCGGAAGGCAGCCAGGGCAGCGACATCGGACTTTTTATCCATTGAGCAGGAAAGAGGGATCTCCGTATCCTCCTCCGTGATGAAGTTCAACTATAAGGACTACGAGATCAACCTGCTGGATACCCCGGGCCATAAGGACTTTTCCGAAGACACCTACCGGGTACTGACGGCCGTGGACTGCGCGGTAATGATCATTGACTCGGCCAAAGGCGTCGAACCCCAGACCCAGAAGCTTATGGAGGTGTGCCGGATGCGGAACACCCCCATTATTACATTTATCAACAAGCTGGACCGGGAGGGCATGGAACCCCTGGATATTTTCCAGGACATCGAAGATAAACTACAGATCGAATGTGTACCCCTGACCTGGCCCATCGGCATGGGCAAGCGGTTCAAGGGGGTGTACAACCTTGAAAAACAGGAACTGGGCGTCTTTTCCCCGGGCTATACCCCCAAGGACAACGACGGGGAGTTGATCCGGGACCTGGAAGATCCCCGGCTGAGCGAGTTGATCGGGAATAGTGAAGCCGAACAGCTAAGGGAGGATGTGGAACTGATCTCCGTGGCCGCCGAGCCCTTTGACCTGGACCTCTACCTTAACGGCACCCAGACCCCGGTGTTTTTCGGATCGGCCATCAACAATTTCGGGGTCCGGGAAATGCTGGACGCCTTTGTGAAGATCGCCCCGAAGCCCGGTATCCGCCCCACGGCCTCCAGGGATGTGAATCCCATGGAAAAGGCCTTCTCCGGTTTCACTTTTAAGATTCAGGCCAATATGGACCCGGAGCACCGGGACCGGATCGCATTTTTCCGGATCTGCTCAGGCAAATTCACCAAGGGAATGAAGGTTCGTCACCACCGCATCGGCAAGGATGTAAGGATTGCCAACGCCACCATTTTCATGGCCCAGGAGCGGTCCAACGTGGAAGAGGCCTATCCCGGTGATATTATCGGAATTCACAACCACGGCACCATCAAAATCGGGGATACCTTCACCACCAAGGAGCCCTTGAAATTTTTAGGGATTCCCAACTTTGCCCCGGAGCATTTCAGGCGGGTGCTGCTCAAGGATCCCATGAAAAACAAGTCCCTTACCAAAGGTTTGACCCAGTTGGCGGAAGAGGGCACGATCCAGGTATTTCGACCCCTGATCGGGAATATGCAGATCATCGGCGCCGTGGGCGTACTCCAGTTCGATGTCACCATGGCCCGTCTCAAGGCCGAGTATAACGTCAGCGCAGGGTATGAACCCATCGACCTGTCAGTGGCCAGATGGGTGACCTGTGAGGACGAGAAAACGTTAAAGGAATTCACCCGGGCCAACGAGTCCAGCCTGACCCGTGACGCAGAAGGACGGCTCACCTACCTGACCACCAGTGAGTACCAGCTGGGGTTCACCATGGAGGAATGGCCTGGGGTTGAGTTCCACAAGACCCGTGAACACAATTCTTAACCCAAGGGATCATAACCTTTAAATTGCAAAGGAAACAGATGATGACAGATCAGAGAATTTTCAATTTCAATGCCGGACCTGCCGCACTTCCCCTGCCCGTGCTGGAGGAGATCCAGAGCGAATTTCTCAACTTTGCCGGTTCCGGCATGTCGGTCACGGAAATCAGTCACAGATCCGCTTACTTTGATGCGGTTATCGATGAAGCCGTAGCCAGGGCCAAACGGTTGCTGGGCATCGGGGACGACTATCACGTCCTGTTCATCCAGGGCGGGGCATCCATGCAGTTTGCCATGATTCCCATGAATTTTTTGGGACCGGACGACTCGGCCGACTTTGTGAATACCGGCACCTGGTCCACGAAAGCCATAAAAGAGGCTCAGATCCAGGGCAAGAAGGTTCAGGTGGTGGCCTCCTCCGAGGATAAGGATTTTTCCTATATTCCCAAGGATATTCGTTTCAATGCCGGCGCAAAATTTGTCCATATCACCTCAAACAACACCATTAAGGGCACCCAGTTCCATGAGTTTCCGGAAACCGCGGGCGTTCCCCTGGTGGCGGATATGTCTTCAGATATTTTTTCCAAGCCCCTGCCCATGAAAAAGTTCGGTATGATCTACGCCGGTGCCCAGAAGAACCTGGGGCCCTCAGGCTGCTGCATGGTCATCATGAAAAAAGACTTCCTTGATACCGCCACCGAGGGGCTGCCCTCCATGCTGGCTTACAAGACCTACGCCGACAAGAACTCCATGTACAACACCCCGCCGTGTTTCGGTATCTACACCATCGGCCTGGTCCTCAAATGGATCGAAGAGGAAATGGGGGGGCTTGCGGAGATGGCGGATTACAATATCCAGAAAGCCGATGTCCTTTACGACTTCATAGACAGCGGTGAGTTTTACCGCACAACGGCTGAAAAAAATTCCAGGTCGCTCATGAACGTCACCTTCCGGCTGCCCGACGAAGACCTTGAAAAGGAATTTATTGCAAAGGCAACGGAAGCAGGCTTAGGCGGCCTGAAAGGTCACAGGTCTGTGGGGGGCTGCAGGGCATCCATCTACAATGCCGCAACCATGGAAAGCATGTACGCCCTGGTGGAATTCATGGAATCCTTTGAAAAGGAGAAAAGCGCATGAAAGTACTGGTCAGCGATAAGATGAGTGAGGCAGGTATAGAGATATTCGAAGCCCGGGAGGGTATCGAAGTGGACGTCAACACCGAGCTGAGCCCTGAAGAACTGCTGGCA
>CAJWHT010000159.1 GCA_913041495.1 uncultured Desulfobacteraceae bacterium
AAATCCTGATTTACCAGGTTATTGTTGGAGTTGTAGCTTTGAGTTCCGAGGGAGACTGAGGCTCCAAAACTTGAGTTCCCACGCGTTTCAGGGCGGTGGTTCCACCGTAACCAGAAATCATTGGAGACATTGTTTTCTGTAGGGTTTTCAGCATTACTGGTTACATTTTTATTACAGACCAGCCACCCAATCGGTGAATCTGGCTTCACCAGCCGGTCTAAGTCCGAACTCTTCGCCTGCATGCTCAATGGCATGGATAATATCCCGGCCGTAGCCGCGGGAACAGGTGAGCACCACCCCGGATTTATCCCCGTCCTTGCAGACCGTTACGATCTGGCAGGGAACGTGGGAAAAGGGTCCCTGGAAAAGAAAGGGGGCCTTTCTTTCGGGATCGGTGAAATCCAGGTTGGAAAGTTTTTCCAGGATCTGGAAGACGGATTTGCCGAAGATGGCCACAAAGACCGTGTTTTCGGAGACATCCGTGTACTCTGTTTCTTTGGGCATGACCGCATCGTCACCCATCAGGTGGTAGATGGAGGCCTGGGTGCCGTTCATCCGGTTTACCAGCACGCCGTTGGAAAGCACGGACTTGCAGGGGACTTCCGGGATATCGATGTCAAAAGGTTTCTTTGACGACAGGTCCGAACTCTGGACATCCAGGCGCATCCGGTGGCTTAGGTCCACAATCCAGGGACCGTCGCCTTCCTTGGCATATTCCATGACCACGTCAAAGTTGTCCCGGCTTTCGGTCTTTGCCGGGGCCGCCTTACTAAACTGAACCGGTGAGTATCGTTTTATATCTTTCATTGGTGGTATTTCCCTTACATTTTCATCCGTTTGCCTTCGGGATCATAGAACGGCATGGGAACGACCTTACCGTAAATCAAATTCCCGTTGCACTCGTCTTCAAAGATGCTCAGACGGGTGCCGACCTTTGACATGTGTTTTTCAACCAGTGCCATACCCACGGCTTCGCCCAGGGCAAAAGAGTCTCTGGCCGTTGCAATATAGCCGCGGACCTTGTCGTCCACGATGAGGGCACCGTCTCTGGGAGCGCGGTGTTTGTTTTCCATCTTGAAACCCACCAGGGTCAGACGGGATTCGTCACCTTCAGCCTGGCGCAGGGCAACCGCACCGACTTTTTTCCATTCGGACAGCTTTCTGGCCCAGAGGAACCCTAAGCCCGCATCCAACAGGTTGGTCCGCTGTTCGGTTTCCTGACCCAGGATGATATGGCATTTTTCCATACGAAGTACGTTCTGGGCTTCAACACCGAAGTTCATGATGTTAAATTCCTTGCCGGCTTCCCAGAGCATGAGCCACAGGGACTTCATGTAGGATGAAGGCACGTGGAACTCGTAGGAAAGCTCACCAACAAAGCCCAGGCGCATGGCCCGTACGGGGATCCCGCCGATGGAGAATTCCTTGTACTCGGAGAAACCGAAACCCTCGTTGGATACGTCGGTGTCGGTTACCTTTTCAAGGACCTTTCTGGCGTTGGGGCCGGAAAGGTTGATAACACCCATGGAGTCGGTGAGATTCACGATAGAGAAATCCCATCCGTCATACCGGGTGTGGTAGCGGATCCACTCAACGGTCTGGCCTGCGCGGCCGGTGGACGTGGTGAAGTAGTAATCGTTTTCACCGTTCTTGATCACAACGCCGTCGTCGATGACGCAGCCGTCGTCGTTACACATGGCGGTGTATTTCACCCTACCGTCCTTGCACTTGCTCATGTCGGAGATGTAGACCCGCTGCAGTGCTTTTTCGGCGTCGGGACCGTGGATGCGGAATTTACCCAGGGTGGAGCCGTCCAGCATGCCTACGTTTTCACGGACATTCTCAATTTCCGCCTTGCAGGTGAGGTCGTTGGAGAAATAACGGGCTCTCTGCCACACACCGATGTTCCGGAAGATACCGCCGTCTTTTTTCTGAAGATCGTCGATGGGGGTAATCTTGAACATGTTGTGGTTGGTACCGGCATAGGTGGCCAGGTTGGTGGGCACCAGCGGAGGACGAACCGTTGTCGGGCGGATCTTGACTTCCGGCTGCGCCTGGTACTTGGCGGTGTACAGCGGGAGGTTGTGTCCCGGGATACCGAACTGGCCGGGTCCAAGGCCTGCGCCGGAGAACCGCTTGATCAGCTCGGGAACGTCAAAGCCCTTGTCGATGGACTGTTTAACGTTTTTAATGGTGGTGTCTTCGTCAAAGCAGATGAAGCTCTTGCGGCCCTTGACCGGGGCGTTGATGAGCTTGCAGCCCCTTGCAGGTCCGGGAAGTTCGGAAAGCGCTTTCTTTGCGGCATCCGCCTTGGCAGCATCGCCGATGGCTTCGTAACCGGCTACGCGGCCGGACGCTTCGATGGACGCACCGTCTTCATAGCCCAGCAGGCGGCCTGCGGCGTACATTCTTTCGGGGATGTCCGTGGGCAGGAAGAAGTTGGTGTGGCTGTCGTATTTCAGCTTGGCCTGGTTCACAACGAGGGGGCCTGTGAGCGGAGTGAAACCGGCGGATGCCACCAGGAGGTCGCATTCGATGTCACGGCTGACGGTACCGTCAACGGTGGTCATGGTGACGCTCTGCACCTGTTTTCTGCCGTTGGCGGTGGCTGCCACCCAGCCTTTGAGCAGGGTGATACCACGGGCCTGAATCGCTTTTTCAAGTTCGGGATCCTGGCCGTCTTCGCGGATATCGGCCAGCATTTCAATCTTCATGCCTAGGTCAAACAGGGTAACGGCGGCTTCCAGCCCCAGGTCGTGGCCGATGGAGAAGACTGCACGTTTACCGGGAAGCAGACCGTAGGTGGTCGCCATCCGAAGGGCCGTACCTGCCTGCATGACGCCCGGGCGTTCGTTGTTGTCGAAGAGCAGGGGACGTTCGATGCAGCCGGTGGCCACAACAACGGAATTGGCGCGGATTTCAACGTAGCGTTCGGTGAAGACATCTTTTTCTTCGCCGATCTGGAAACCGGTAACCAGGTTGTTGTTGTAAACACCCACGTTGGCAGTGGAGAGGAAAACGCGGATGTTCTCGCAGGCTTCCACTTCTTTGGCAAGTTGCACGGCTCTTTCGTTGTAGCTCATGCCGTCTGCGTATTTTGCGGATCTGTATTCAAAGTTGCCGCCCAGCCAGGGACGCACTTCCATGAGAATCACCCGTTTGCCGCTTTCAGCAGCAGCCAGGGCCGCAGTCATGCCGGCGGGGCCGCCGCCGATGACGCAGATCTCGCAGTTGGGATAGATTTCGTCGTATTTGCCGGGCATGATGTAATCCGGGCTCAGAGCGCCGATACCTGCCGCCTTACGGATCTGTTTCTGGGCGATGGGCCAGATTTTGGCCGGCTTGTGCATGACGTCATAGTAGAAACCGGCGGGCATGGCCCAGTCCATCTTGTCCATGAAGCCCATCATGTCTTTGTCTGCGGAACCCTTAACGTTCTGTTCCTTGATGACCATGTTGGGTTTCAGGTAAGTGGTTTCGGTGCGTACGTTGGGTACGCCGTCCACTTCCATCATGGTGTTGGAGCATTCGCCGTCCATGGAGTAGAACCCGCGGGGACGGTGGTACTTCAAGCTTCTTGCGTAAATGCGGATGCCGTTGGCATACAGGGCCGTGGCAATGGTGTCGCCTTTGGCGCCGTAAAATTTCTTACCCTTGTAGGTGAAGGGGACTTTTTCCCCGGCATCGACCTTCAGTGTGGGCAGGTTGTTAAATCTTGTGGTCATTGGTTAGCCCTCCTGCTTCTGTTCGAGATTCGTGGTCGTATCCCGGAAAGTTTTGAACCAGGAGCCGCAGCCGTCACGGTGAAACCACCATTCTTCCTGCACCCCGGCCTTGCATTCGTTCATGTGTACGTATTCCACCCATTTTTCAGGGGTCAGGCCGTCCTCTTCGGGTCTGGGGCCTTTTTCCTCTCCGCCGTATCTGAATTCATATCCGTTGCGTTCGCCGCAGATCGGACAAGTCAGTGTTAAAGCCATTTCTTTATTCTCCTGCGATTAGTTGTCCGGTGTGTAGTTAACCAGTGCTGCGGTTTCGCCCATGAGTTTGTGTTCCTGGTACCGCTTCAGGTTGAAGGGTTTCAGGATCTCGGGGCACTCGTTGGTGGCCATGAAGGCGGCCATGTGTTTGCCGACGGCGGAACAGGACTTGAAGCCGAAGTAGCCCCAGCCGCAGTCCATGAAGAAACCTTCGTACTGGTCGTTGCCATCCATGATGGGCGCCATGTCAGGCGTCATGTCGGCCAGGCCGCCCCAGATTCTCATGAAGCGAAGGCCGCGCAGTGCGGGAAGGAACTCGGACAGGGCTTCTGCCTGGTGCTTGATGTAGTGGGCCGTGTTCAAGGTGGTGTAGTTGGGCCACTGGTCCATATGGGCGCCGGTGGCGATCTCACCTTTCAGCGTCTGGTTGGCGTAGCAGTGGTACGCACCGGAAGAGACAACGTGGTCCAGCAGGGGCTTGATGGGCTGGGTTACCATGGCCTGGATGGTCAAAACGGAGATGGGCAGCTTAATGCCCAGGAAACCGTTGATCAGGGCTGCGGAGTAACCGCCGGCGGACACCAGGCACTGCTTACAGGAGATGGTGCCCTTGTCGGTGACCACGCCTGTAATCCGGCCGTTCTGGGTGTTGATGCCGGTGGCTTCGGTCTGCTGGTGGATTTCAACGCCGAGTTTGGCTGCGCCTTTGGCAAGGCCCCAGACAACGGCGTCATGGCGGACAACACCGCCGGGGGGATGGAACATGGCCCCATGGATGGGGAAAGTGATATCTTCTGAGATGTTCAGGGCAGGCACCAGTTCCTTGGCTTCCTTGGCATCGATCAGATGAGACTCAACACCGTGGAACTGCGCGGTGGCAATGGTCATCCTTGCGGCTTTCATGGCAGCTTCGGAGTGCATCAGGTTCAGGTTGCCGCAGTTGTTAAACATAAGGTTGTAGTCCAGGTCCTTGGTCAGAACCGGCCAGAGCTTGAGTGCCTCATTATACAGGGGCACGTTGTACTGGGTTCTCTGGTTAGCCCTTACGATGGCGGTGTTACGGCCGGCGCCGCCGTACCCGATGTAATTTTTCTCGATAATCGCCACATCGGTGATACCATGGTCTTTTGCCAGGTAGTACGCAGTTGCCAGGCTGTGAAGTCCGCCGCCGATGAGGACGACATCATAACTTGACTTCAGTTTTTTCTTTTCTCCCCACATGGGTTTCTTTTTCAAAAACATTGGCCTTCTCTTCATTAAGGGTTGGTGTTGTTATGCCTCCAAGTGTAGTGAATAGACGATGAAAGAAATTCTGTCAAGAATAAAATTCATTCATGAAAGAAATTCTTTCATTCGTTCTTGACAAAAATATCACTTAGGATTAAATTTCAATGAAATTGGCGCATTAAGAAAGATTAAACAGTCGCTTATTTTTGACTGAGATCATACATTGAAAGGCAAACACTCATGAATGACGCGGCATCACACCCGGTAATAAACGAGATTTCCGCCCGGCTTGACTCCCTGACCCCCAAGGCAAAAACCCTGGGCACCTATATTATACAAAACCCCTCCAGAGTCGTCTTCATGACCACGAAAGAACTGGCGGAAGCCTGCGAGACCAGCGAGGCCACCGTGGTGCGCTTTGTCTCCGCCGTGGGCTACAACCGCTACTCCGATTTTCAAGACGCCCTGAAAGACTTTGTGAATACGGGCCTGTCCCTGCCGGACCGCCTGGACATCAAAGGCATGGAAGACCCGGGGCTGGACCGCCTCCACCGGGGCATCCTGGAGGAACTTGCCAACCTCCAGCACCTCTACGAACATATTAATATAGAAACCATGAACCAGTTCGTGGACCACCTTGAAAGCGCCACCAACATTTATTTCACCGGGTCCCGCCTGTCCTACACCTTTGCCTATTACTTCGGCTGGTCCATGACCAAGGTCCGCCGGGGGATTCACATCCTCAAAGGCTCGGATTCCACCACCATGGACATGCTGACCAACGCCCCGGAAGACAGCCTGGTGGTCCTGTCCGCCACCACCCGCTACCCCAACGAGCTGATCAAACTGTCCAAGATGATCCGCAGGGCAGGCCATACCCTGCTGGTGCTGGCGGATTCCAACATCTGCCCGGTAATCCAGTTCGCCGACCTGTCTCTGGTGGTCCCGTCCAAATCCATCCCTTTCATCGGCAACGTTTCCGGCATGCTGGCCGTCATCCAGTACCTGGTCCAGGAAATTGCCGGCCGCAAGGGAGATGAACTCAAAGACTACCAGGAGCAACTGGAACAGGTTTACCTTGAGAACGACATCCTCTTTAACCTTGACCACGGCCTGTAAAAGGACTACGCTCCGCCCTATCATCTAAATTCTGATCGACGGAGCGTTACGGCACATGGACCTGTCATCTTTCACCCTGTTTTTATTGTTTATCACCGGCCTTGCCGCAGGCTTCGTGGATTCCATCGCCGGCGGCGGCGGGCTGATCGCCCTGCCCGTCCTGCTGTCCGTGGGACTGCCCCCCCAGCTTGCCCTGGGCACCAACAAGTTACAGGGCTCTTTTGGCACCCTGTCCGCCACCATCAATTTTATCCGCAAGGGCAAGGCCAGCCTGCGGGAAAATCTAAACGGCGTGGCCTTTACCTTTTTAGGCGCAGTGCTCGGCGCCTGGGCTGTCCAGCAAATTGAAGCCGGTTTCATCCGCCACCTTATCCCCGTCATGCTCTTTCTTGTCTTTGTCTACACCCTGATGGCCAAGGACCTGGGGACGATTCAAAGACAGGCCAAAATGGGGCGAAATGCCTTTTTCATGACCTTCGGCCTGCTGTTAGGCTTTTACGACGGCTTTTTCGGCCCCGGTACCGGGGCTTTCTGGACCGGGGCCCTTTTAATCCTGCTGGGGATGGATATGACCTCGGCCACCGGCACCACCCGGATCATGAACTTCACCTCCAACGTGGTGGCCCTGTCCGTTTTCATCATCGGCGGCAACGTGCTGTGGACAGCCGGTTTGGTCATGGGCGCAGGCCAGATCATCGGCGCCAGGATCGGCTCGGGCATGGCCATCAAACGGGGCACCCCCTTTATCCGCCCCATATTTTTAACCATGGTATTCCTGACCATCGTCAGGCTTATATATGTCAACTACGTCTGACCGGAAATTTCATGAAAATTTTCAATTTTCACCTTTCAGGCGAACCGAATTCACCTCATCTGCTTCGCTGCAGGTCTCTTGCAGTAAGAGACTACAGCAGCAAGCCCTGCAACTTGCAGCTAAAGCAAATTCGGCCCGTGAAATCTCCGATCAGATAAACAACTTTGAGAGAGGAACTATGTTACAGACCCAGGAAGAACTTCTAAACATTCTGGATGAAATAGGCATTTCATACACCAACCACGAACACCCCGCGGTTTTCACCGTGGAGGAAGCCGCCCAGCACAGCGAAGGCATCGAGGGCGCCCATTCAAAGAATCTTTTTTTCAAAGACAAGAAGAAACGCCTCTTCCTGGTGGTCACCCTGGCTGACAAGCCCATCCGCATCAAAGACGTGGGCAAACTCATCGGCGCCAACAACATGTCCTTTGGCAAACCCGATCTGCTCATGGAAGTCCTGGGCATGATCCCCGGCGCTGTCACCCCCTTTGCCGCCGTGAACATCGGCGACCGGGAAGTAAAGATCGTCCTGGATGAGGAACTCATGGAAAACGACCTGCTCAACTTCCATCCCCTCACCAACACCGCCACCACCACCATCGGCTCAAAGGACCTGGTGAAGTTCCTGGAGCATGTGGGCCAGGCACCTGAAATCATCCGCTTGTAATGTTTCAAAACCCGGATCTTTCACCCCGTAACAAACGATGAATCGCAAAGAGGCACCTCTCACACATTGAGAGTGCCTCTCATCCATCTCGCACAGCTCCCCCATTCCTTACATTTCCGGAGTCACATCAGGTTGTTTGATCTTTGATTTTTAATAATAAAAGTCTTCAGTTTTGGTTCGAGATTTCTTGGAGAGGACTTATACATTTATTATTTCATCTAATACTTTGTCTATGCCGACACCTTTTTCCTTTACTGCGGTAAAGAGCAGTCGAAAAGCTTGCAGCACTTCATCTGTACCAATTTCGCTTGAATTGTACTCAATCGCGTTTCCCTCTTTTATCAATGACTTAACATCTTTGCGACTGAGTCTCTCAAATTCTCTTGCGTCACCAACATAAAAATTTCCTTCTGCTTTCAAAAAGTATAGCATATACCTATTTTCACCTTCATAGTACCAACTTTCTATACACCAAGCATATTTCTCATCGTATAAAAAAAACCAATAACTATTAAGATTAATGACGTTTGAGATGTTGTTAGAATTTGAAACCATAACCTTGACTGCCTCGACTATCTTACTCATATAATTCTCCATAAAACTTGTCTGATTACCGTTTTTGGTGAAGACCTTACAAAGATGCGCGATCTTTTCTCCATGCTAGAGTGGCTCTCAAACCTTCTTTTGCCACCATCGTGCCTTCAATTTCATCGAAAAGTGCAAAATTCACAGCATTTATTATATCAATATTTTTATTATTGTCCTTGAATGGGGATTGGCATAGAATTTCTTGATAAATTTTATAAAAGTCATCCAGCCTGCGCTTTTTGAACATTTTCTGAAAAAATCTTTTAGACCGGTTCGAGTAACCTAATTTATTTAAACGTTTTAAAATATACATGAGCGTTCTGGTTGTTGGCTTAAACCCAAATGAATCTTCCAACACCGATTTAAGACCTGAAGGTATCTCAAATTGATCAACAAAATTATTCGGTGTCTTTTTCTCACGGTGTTCAGGATGAATCGGAATCTTATTCTTACCGTTTGGTTTTAGAGCCCTTGATAGACGATGAGCCTCTACTTGTCGACACAATTGCTCGGCCTGCATGGCGGCAGCCTGCAGATAGGCACTCAGATTATAGAAACCTGAATGAATATGTTCAGGAAGCGTGTCTCCAATTCGGCTATATGCATATCTATATTTATGGTCAATTTCTCCCCAAGCTTCTTCAAGAATTGTACGCAATTGCAGTTCAATCTGAATATTTTTAAACTCTTGGCTTGCGTCTGAATTATCATCCAGTTTGACCTGGTAGTGAATTGAAGAATAACCACTATATTGGAGATTAATATCTTGTGGTGCTACCTCACCTGGGTCTATCGGCAAAACAAAGGATCTTTTATAATCCGGTTCTTGTATGAATTTTAATATTTTTTCTTCAACCAAAAATTCAAGATAAGCTTCGACTTTTAAAATATCAGAAAGGCGGAGGCAAATAATTCTGATTCCAATTATATCCCCAATTCTTTGGTGAAAATTTTTGTGTGTGATAGGATTTTTATCACATTCAGAACTGATATTTTCTTGATCAATTTTCTCGATAAGCCTTGATTCATCTTTAACTCGAAACAGTATCGTATGGATACTTTCTTTTGGCGCTGAAGGATCATCACTGATGAGTCGGACAATGTACTCTGCAAGTTTTTTGTATTTTTCTTTTTGCTTGATAAAAGAGATCAGAAAATTGTCTCTTTGTTGTTTTCTCAATCGTTACGTCCTTTTTCATGCGTGTTCAGGATATTATAAAGGTTTAAACCGTTTAAATCTGTGTTACAATTTTTCGATATTTTTCAAGGATCTGACTCATAACAGGCTCAAGTTCATCTGGTTGAATGACCAACAGATCTCCTTGTTGGGCTCTTGAAAAAATGGTATCTACTGCCTTGTCCGGTTCCGGAACAATTTCAATATTTTCATTTTTAAAACCACCTTGAATCAACCCCTTATATACCAAGTCCGTGGTCTCACCGATGGGGCGGTTTCGTGGATCAAAATCAGTCAACAGGATATAATCGTAAACCATTGCCAGGGCTTTTCCATAGTCAATGATCTGTTCGGTGGTTCGGTTTCCGGTCCCATGGCAGAGGGCCACCTTCCTTCCGGGTGAAATCCGCGGCAACAACCTGTGCATGGCACGGGCGGATTCCGGATTATGACCGTAATCCAACAAAACTTTGTACGTCTGGAAATCAAATAGGTTCATGCGTCCCGGGTTTTGATTCGGTGTGGGATAAAATGTCATGATGCCGTTTCGAATCTGGTCAATAGGGATTTTTGCACCATGCAGGGCACCGATTGCAGCAAGGGTGTTTGAGATATTGAAATCGATTATTCCGTCAAATGTAATGGGTATTTCTTCAAGGGTGCAAATATTGATATCCAGTTCACTGTCCCTGATAATGACATTTCGGCCCTCCAGGGTGACAGCGATCCCGCCATTTTTTATATGTGTGATAATGTGTTGATTCTCTGCGTCCAGAGAAAATAAAATAAGATTTCCCCGGGCACGGTCCAGAATTGTCATCGTGGTTTGGTCATCTGCATTTAAAACAGAAACCCCTGTCTTTTTGACCACTTCTACCACAGTGGATTTTATCATGCACAGATCTTCCCGGGTTTCTACCCAGTCGCTGCCCAGGTGGTCCTTTCCAATATTCAGCACAACGCCTACGTCAAGTTCACTGACGCCAAGGCCCCGTCTGGCGATGCCGCCGCGTGCGGCTTCCAGGACAATGTGGTCCACCGATGGTTCCCTCAGGACGATACCCGCACCTTCCGGGCCGCTGTAATCTCCGGATACAATCGGTTTGCCGTCAATGATAACACCGGTTGTGCAGGTCAGGCCGACTATTTTTCCTGAATATTTAAGTGTATGGGCAATGAGTTTACAGGTGGTTGTTTTACCATTTGTCCCGGTCACGGCTAATACCGGAATTTGTGCATATCCCACTGGAAATAACATATCCACAAAAGGCTTTGCTACATTCCGTGGGGTTCCTTTTGTCGGCTCAAGATGCATACGAAATCCAGGTGCAGCATTCATTTCAACCACTTTCAGGCCGGAGGACTCAAGGGGCAGTGAGATGTCTTTGGCCAACACATCAACCCCCACGCAATCCAGCCCGATGATCTGGGCGGCCCGTTCAGCCATGAAGCGGATATCCGGGCTGACCTCATCGGTAACATCTGTGGCCGTTCCCCCCTGGCTGAGATTGGCCGTGGCTTTAAGATAGACCACCTCCTGCTCACCCGGTACCGAATCCATTGAAAGGCCTTTCAAGGCCAAAAGCCTTAGGGTCATCTCATCGACTTCGATCAGTGTCAGCACCTTTTCATGCCCGAACCCCCTGAGCGGATCGGAGTTGACGGCTTGAATCATGTCATGGATGGTAGATCTTCCATCACCAATGATATGGGCCGGCTCTCTTTTTGCCGCAGCAACAAATTTTCCATTGATCACCAAAAGACGGAAATCATCTCCTTTAACATAAGCTTCAACGATGACCTCGGGATAATAGGCCAGCGCCGCATGAAACGCCATTTTTAATTGTTCAGGATCGGTCACGTTAATGGTGGACCCGTTGCCATGGTTCCCGACCTCCGGCTTGACAACAACGGCAGCGCCAAGGCGTTCAAAAACCAGGAGTGCCTCTTGCTCAGAACAGACCACCTCACCCTCAGGAACCGGAATGCCTGCTCTTTTTAAATAGGTTTTCACCCGGGTCTTTTCGTCAGCGGTTTCCACGGCAATGGCCGAGGTATGACAGGCGATAGAGGCCTGGATCTGTTTTTGATTCGCACCATAACCCAATTGGATATGGCTGTCCTGGTTCAGCCGGATAAATGGAATTCCTCTGGACTGCGCCTCTTTGACAATACTCCAGGTTGTGGGTCCCAGCATATGGTTTTCCCGCAGAACCTTAAGATCGGACACCGCCTGGTTGATATCAAAGTATTTCTCTTGGGCAACAGCTTCAAACAATGATACGGCAATTTCGGCCGCCTTCAAGCCCGCAGATTCCACAAGATATCGAAAGATAACAAGATAAATCCCCTTTTTTGATGTATCCAGGGTTTTACCGTATCCAACGGTCATTCCGGCCAGACATTGAAGTTCAATGGCAATATGTTCGATGATATGGCCGGCCCAGGTCCCTCTTTCAAGCCGAGTGATAAAACCGCCGGGTTTCCCAATGGAGCACCCGTGTTCTTCAAGCGTGGGCATCAGTGCCAATAAGCGGTCTGAAAACCCGTCTATCTTATCGGATGGCAGTTCCTCATAGGCGCCGATATCCAGAACCATGAAGATGGCGGTATGCCGGGTATGCCGATTGGGTCCGTGCAATGCTCGTAGTTCCTTGATTTCAATCATTGATTCTCCTTCAGCGATAGGGATGATGGCGTAAGAAACCGTCTTTCTCTAAAATTGTACCCATATCCATCCACCAAGGAATGAATGCGAACATTTTCCACGGCAATGGGCTCTCCGGGCTTGATATCCATGATGTTGGACATTCCGATGCCGCATCCGTCAACAATAATGACCTGTCCTGACCCCACGACTTCGGCAACCCCGTCCCCCTTGAGAATGACACCGGAATCCTCACCAATGCCTACGCCGATACAGGTTGGATTGGAGGTGACAATCTGAATCAGCCGTCCAATCCGCCCCCTTGCCATGAAATGGGTATCAAAAATAATTTTATCCACAAACCCGAAGCCGGATGTTGAAAGGACACTGCCCTTGAACAGTCCGTCTTCACTCTTGCCCTCATAAATCATGGTATCGGAAAACACGGCGGCCCCGGCACTGGTGCCTGCGATAAGCGCACCATTCACAAGATGCTCCTGAATGGCGTCGAACATCCTTGTCCCTCCCATAATGGTTGTCAGCCGCAATTGGTCACCCCCTGTAAAAAAAATCAAATCAAGATCTGCAATTACTTTGGCTGATTTTCTGTTATTGGCCTGACCCCTTTCTTTAATATTGAATATGTCTATCTTGGATGCACCCAGTGTCGTAAATACGGCTTGATAGTCTTTACCGCGCTGTTCCGGATCTTCACTTGCGGTGGTGATGACACCGACCCTGAACTTTGGTTTTCCGATTTCCTGAACAACCCGTTTAAGGACCATCAATTCATTGGCCTTGTCTTCATTGCCGCCAATGGCAATCAGGCGGCCCAAGAATAAAGAATTTAATGTCATTGGTGTTTACTCTCCGTCATATGCGACCAAGGCATGCCGTTGCGGGCATCTGATGCAAATCCGTTCCGGGTTAAAATGATGAGCCCGATATCCACACGCGGGTCAAACAAATGGATGGCCTTGTGTGCGGCGTCGTCAGGACTCATGCTGTTTTCCACACAGGCAACCGCTCCAAATTCTTTGTTGCCCGTCATACAGGATGAATCAAGCTGCATGGTGCGGCCATCAATTCTCAGCTTTGAGCCTGAACCGGCATTAATCCGGGGGGTGTCTTCCAAATACTTCACCGCATCAACAGCAGCAGTCAAAGCGGTTCCTCCATCTACCATCAGGTCCATTCCTCTGATGGCAACAGATTTTGGTCCATAAAAATCTTTTGGGTCCGAGCCTGCTCCCCCATGGGTTAAAATCGCACGTTGAAAGTCTGGCACCGACATTCTCCAATTTTTTATTGTATTTTTGAAAACTTACACGTAGTGGTGAAATCTATGGTAGTCTTTTACCCAAGTGTATACAAGGCAAATAAAAAATACGCAGAACTTGAAAATAAAAGGGGTCGTCAATAGAGGTATTCAAACCAAATTGTCAATTATAATTGCAGACTGAAATATACCCTCATATTGATTTTTTTAGTCGTAGGTCAGATTCAAATGACTCAACTTGAAGTCAGTACAACAGACAACTAATTTTCATAAACATAGGATTTTTGAAGTCCGGAATAATGGGATCTTTCATCATGAGACGGACTGAATTTCCACGCAGGACTGGCAGAACTAAGCCCCCCCTAATCCCAAAACAAGCGTATAGCAATCGATAAAAAAGGCAGAAAAAGTTCGAAACGCC
>CAJWHT010000160.1 GCA_913041495.1 uncultured Desulfobacteraceae bacterium
ATCTCCGGCCAGGGCATAGGGAAGGGTCCTGGTTTTTGGGTGCGAAGGCATACGGTACCGCAGTTGAAATGTCCAGCCGTCCAGAGCACTTACCTGATCCGGGATTTCAAAAAACACCAGCCCTTCGGTGGATGTTCCCACGGGTAGCTCATCCGTCTTCAATGCCCGTGTCTTATAAAAAAAAGCGATTTTTTCATTGGTCATACCGACGTTGATCGCACTGGGGATCGCCCCCATCAGACCGAGAGCCGCCCCCCACCCGACACTTCGCCAATAGCTTTTTTTCAGCCGGCGGACCACCTTGTCCACGGACAGGCGGGGACAGGTCCCACTGCTATCATCCATAAGGCAGACGGCTTCGGTGGACAGGTTAAGGGGGGCGTCGGTGTTGTTGAGAATGCAGACCTGTACGGGTAAAATACCGTATGCCAGCAGATCCTGGTCAAAATAGGCCTTCATGACGGCCTTTGATACGATGGGACTGATCATCAGGTCGATACCGTCTTGGGACACTTTTTTATCCTCAGCGTCAGCGCCCCGGGTCAGTGCCGTCGTGGAAATGGGCTTATGGGAGGCACAGGAGACGATGCAAAGAAAAATAACCAGCAGGCCAAGAAAGGGCTTCATGGTGTTTTGTTCTCCTGGTAATAAAGAAAGAGCAGCACGATCATCCCGGCAAGGGTTACCAGACCGCAGGTGTTAAATGAGGCCATATAGGCCTGGGATTCCGTCCGGCCCATGGCCAGAAGCCCGTCGGTCACAGGCCCTGCAATCAGGGTGGCGGCTACCCCCCAGCTCAGGAAGAACGCCGCGTTAAACAGGGCAAAGTCCTTGCCGCGGCGGCCCGGGGGAATGTAAGCAGAGGCCAGTTCATAGGAGGCGGCCAATATAAGCACCTCGGAAAATCCCATTAAAAACGAGGCCAGGCAGATCCAGGCCAGACTATCGCTTAGACCGATGATGAAAAGGGACAGGGACGCCACCCCGGCTGCGGCCGCAAGGATGGTCCGGTCGCCGAACCTGCGGCCCAGGGTCCCGGCAAAAAAACCGGTGACGATTAAACCCAATGATCTCAGGTTGAGCACGTGGCTCAGGGTCAGGGCGGACAGATCCAGGCCGGATTCCAGGGTCAGGTATTGGGGCAAGGGCAGTGCCACGGCATTCCGGCCGAAGTGGATGAGGGTGACGGCGGCAAGGAATATGTAAAACTTGCGTCGGGTGCCTGTGGCATCACCGGATACGGTTTGCCCGAGGGGGGCATCTTCGGTCACGCCCCCTTCAGGAACCAGGAGCATGGGAAAGACGGATAAGAACATGATAAGGCCGGACACCCAGAAGAGGCTTCCCTCGTAAAACCCCCATCCTTCAAATGCGGTTCCCATCCGGTCATAGAGCAGGCCGCCGGTCAAAACCCCTGCAATCCTGCCCATTCCGCCCATGCTTTCCAAGCGCCCCATGATGAGGCTCCGGTTTCCCTGCCTGTAAATATCTGCGATCAATGCGCTCCAGCCGATGTTGGACATGGACCAGACGATTTCCACCACACACATGCCAAGGATCAGCACCCAGCCTGCGGCTTCGGGGGCGGCTGGCAGTTTATGGGCAAAATAAAGGCCGATGGTGCCGATGCCGCCGAGGATTTCCCCCCAGATGATCAGGGCCCGGCGTTTCTGGATCCTGTCCGATAAGGCACCCCAGATGTACCGCTGGGCCAGGACATTCACGATCATGGGCAGGGTGGCAAACAGGGTGGTGGCGGTGACGGACAGCCCCAGGTAATGGCGCAGGTAAATGGTCAGATAGCTGAAGAACAGGCCCCTGCGGAAGACAGCAAGCACCTGGAAGCTGGATATGCCCAGGAAGGTTTTCATGGCTGGGCAGACTATCAGGAGATATTTTTTTTTTCAAGTCCGGTAATGGGCCATGAGCCGCCCCGGGATAAACTTCTTGAATAAGTCATATTATTTATCTAAACTGATAGAAATATCGACGATAGCCGATCCACTCCCCATGTATACTATCCCGCAGGCTTGTGCCATGGCCGGCATCGCGTCCCGGGATAATACCTTGCCCCTCTAAAACCCCAGGAGGGGGCTCCAAAATTTGTCAGGGAGCGCAACTGTGTGATGGTGTACGTAAAATAATTGAAGAGCATCCGGTCCCGTGTTCTTTGGCCAGGCCACGGCCAGAGGACAGCGGGAAAGAAGGTGAATCATGAAACAGCGTATTTTGTTTGTGGACGATGAACCCAACATCCTCAAAGGACTCCAACGCAGTCTCAGGCCCCTGCGAAAGATCTGGGATATGACATTTGTGGACAGCGGGGAGGCAGCCCTTGACATATTGGAAAAGAAAGAGTTTCACGTCATCATCTCTGATATGCGGATGCCGGAAATGGATGGTGGCCAGTTACTCCGGCAGGTTCAGGAACGCTGGCCGACCATGGTAAGGATTATCCTTTCCGGCCACTCTGATCAGGAACTGATCATGAAATCGGTGAAGTCGGCCCATCAATACCTGTCCAAACCCTGTGAAAAACAGACCCTGATAAATGCGGTGAACAGGGCCTGCTCCCTTAAAGCCCTGATGAACAAAAAAAACCTTCAGCTGGTGATCAGCGGGATTGACACCATGCCGATTCTGCCTTCCCTGTACAGCCGGGTTATGAAGGAACTCCGCTCGCCTGAGGCCTCCACGGCGGGCATCGGGGAAATCATTGCCCAGGATGTGGGGATGACGGCCAAGGTGCTCCAGCTGGTGAACTCTTCATTCTTTGGCATGCCCCGCCATGTGGCCAGTCCCTCCGAAGCCGTGGTGCTTTTGGGGATTGATGTGGTGAAAACCCTGATTTTGAGCATTGAGGTGTTTTCGGAATACCGGGAGCGCACTTTGTCCATTATTCCCGTATCCAAAGTATATGAACATTGTGTCAGAACGGGAGTGATTGCAAAACAGATTGCCCGGATGGAGAAAAAAAGCAAGGAAGCCCAGGATAACGCCATGATCGCAGGGATTCTGCATGATTTGGGGCGTCTGCTGCTGGCGGAGAATTTTCCTGAGGATTATAAGGCGGTCATGGACCATATCAAGCGCACTCAATGCCAGATCCATGAGGCGGAAGCGGAGGTCCTGGGGGTGACCCATGCGGAGATCGGCGGATACCTGCTCAGCCTCTGGGGGTTGCCCGACGACATTGTGGAGGGGGTGGTCTACCATCACCACCCTGCCGCATGTATTGCCGAAGATTTTTCCATCTGCGGTGTGATCCATGTGGCCAACCTGATGGAGCGTCACGAACGCATCCAGCCGGGGGGCTGGGAAACCTTGCCCGGCCTGGATAACCGGTATATGGCAAAACAGGGGCTGGTTGACCGGATACCCATGTGGCGGGACCGGGTGCGGTCAACGATGTAAGCGGCGAACGAGCGGAGGCAAGCATGAAAATACTGATCGCAGAAGATGACTACGTATCAAGACTCCTGGTGAAAAAGGCCGTTACCAAGATCGGCCACGAGGCCATTCTTGCGGAAAACGGCAAAGAGGCCTTTGCGGCGTTTCAGTCTGAGCACCCCCAGATGATTATCTCGGACTGGATGATGCCGGAGATGGACGGCATCGAGCTGTGTAAGCTGATCCGGGCTGAAAAAGGGACCACCTATACCTATATCATTTTGCTGACGGCCAAAGACAGGACCTCTGACCTGGTGGAGACGTTTGAGGCAGGAGCCGATGACTACATCATCAAGCCCTTTAAGCCGGATGAACTCAGATCCAGGATCAAGAGCGGGGAACGGATTGCCTCCCTGGAGAGCCGGCACCTGTCCATGCAGGCCAAGCTCCTGGTAAAGAATGAAAAACTGGATCAGGCGCTGACCCATTTAAAACGGACCCAGGCCCAGGCCCTGCAATCGGAAAAGATGGCCTCCATCGGCCAGCTTGCCGCAGGTGTCGCACACGAAATCAATAACCCCATCGGCTTCATCGGCAGTAATCTGGAAGCCCTCACCGACTACTTCAAGGACTATGGCAGGCTGATGGATGCCTATGAGGGACTGGCGGACTTTTTATCGGCAAATCCTACGCCCCCTGCCGCTGACCTTGGGTCCCGGCTGGATGCCGTCCGTCAGTGTGCAAAAGACATTGAACTGGATTATTTGAAGGAGGATATTCCGGACCTGCTCACGGACTGTATCGACGGTACCCGGAGGGTGGGGCGGATCGTGGCCGACCTTAAAAATTTTGCCCACCCGGGCAATGACCGGAAGATGCTGATGGATATCAACCGGGGGCTTGAATCCACACTGAACGTGGTGCACAATGAGATCAAGTACAAGGCCTCCGTGACCAAAAAATTCAGCGAAATACCCAAGGTGGAAGGCTTTCCCCAGAAGATCAACCAGGTGTTTATGAATATTTTGATCAACGCCGCCCAGTCCATCCGGGAAAAAGGAGAGATTGTCATCACCACCGCAGCAAAGGGCGGGAACGTCCATATTTCCATTTCAGACAACGGGTGCGGGATTGCCCAAGAAAACCTAAGTAAAATTTTTGATCCCTTTTTTACCACAAAGGATGTGGGCAAGGGGACCGGGCTGGGTATGAATATCGCCTACAACATTATTCAGGAGCATGGCGGACGCATACATGTGGAAAGCGAGGTGGGAAAGGGCACCTGTTTTACCATTACTCTTCCGGGTGGATAAACAGGTGCCCGCACCCCTTCAATACGGGCCTGTTTTCATCTCGTAAAAAATCATACTCCCTGACTCCACGGCCTTTTTGGCGGTTTCTATGATCCGGCAATATCGTTGATCGGCAAACAGGGTCATGGTGGTGTTCGGGCCGATGATCTTTGTACCCGAGCAGATGGTCCGTGCAACGCGGATTTGCGGCTTTGGAGGTTTTGTGGCTGTATATTCCAGCAGCCGTTTTTTTTCATCCGAAAGTTTGTCGTTTTCATCTTGGAGCCGGGTGATGTGGTCCCGTTTTTCCAAGATATCCCGGGCAATGGTGTCCTGTTGTTCAAATCCTTTGCTTATGGCTGATTCCGCCTCTGCTGAAGCCGTTTCCATGTCGGTCATGGCCTGGGTCAGCTTTTGATAGGCCGCCATATTGCCGGCCGCAAGAAGACCTGAAATTTTTTCCTTGATCCGGTTTATTCCCAGCTGGGAACGGTCCTGGACCGTGGCATGGTGTGCGATCTGACCGTGGAGTTCCTGCTCTTGCTTTTCCAGTTGTTCGATTGACCGGTTCAGCTCTGCCATGGTTTTTGAGTTGCCCCGGATGTCCTTATCCAGAATGGCCAAAAGCCTTTGGGTCTGCTCGTCCTTACCCACAGTGAGGGTGGTGGGTTTGGCGAGATCCGTGCCGATGCCGCCGGCATCAATCCCCATATTGGCGGATATTTTAGAGTTGATGATGCTGCCGGCAGTGTTGATACAGGCCCCGGAAAGCCGGATGTAAGAGTCCACGATTTCCCGTTGCACGATGAGATCTCCGAATGCATTTATTTTGGAGTTCCGGACAAACATGGCCTGAACCGAGCCTTTGACGTTGACAAGTTCCGTGTCCACGATGCCCAATGAGACGTTGAGATCACCGGTGATATCCACCTCCGCCCCCTGGATTTCCAAGGCGGTGAGAGAGGCGCATTTCACCTTGAATCCTTCCTTGACCCGTCCGTTGACCACCACGTTGCCGTCAAAGATCACATCACCGGTTTCAAATCCCAGATCGCCGTCAATGGCCATTTCCGGACAAACGCTGATTCTTCCCCTGGCATCCAGATGGGGCTGGCCGTCACAGGCCGCGTATATTTTTTGTCCGTCGTCGGACAGGACGGTACCCGGTCCGGCTTCAAAGGTCTTTTCAACCGGGTCCTGCACCGGGATTTTTTTCCCGGTGACGTCCACACCGGGTTTACCTTTAGAGGCGGAGCGCTTAGCCGCCAGGAAGGTATTTGCTTTTACAAATGGAATTTCCCCCCTGTCCCTGAAGTTGATGCTGCCGTCATCGTTTATTTTTCCCGCATGGAGGAAATCGGTGGGAAAGTGGTAACGGATCTCTCCGTCGCTGGGATAGACCGGTTCCTGCCCGCGGGCGATCAGGAATGGGGCTATGTTTTCCGGGTCTTTCTTCTTTGCCAGGCTTTTTAGCCATGCGCAGATTTTATCATCGGAGGTGATTCCGTAGGAGATCTTATACCAGGCCAGGTAATATTTGATGCAGGTGAGATTCAGCAGCTTGGGATTCAAGCGGGTGACCCGGATAATGGCCTTGGCACGGGATTGGGACAGGGTAATTTTAAAATGGGCGTCCATGTGCCGTTTGAAATCAATGCCGAACAGATTCAAACCCATCTCACGGCTCTGGTGGATGAGCATGCGCAAGGGGGCAAGCAGTTGTTTTACCGTTTCCGGGTACTCTCGTACCTGACCTGACCGGAACACCACATCCTGGTAGCTTAGGGGCAACGGTTCCTTGCCCTGATCCAACAGGGCCGTGGCCAGAATTTCCCTGACCTGGTCTGCCATTTTTTGAAATTCAAGGGCAAACGCGGTTGCCGTATAATCGATACCTTTGGCGCTGAGGATCTCCTCCAGGAAAGGGATGGTTTCCTGCCGGCTGCTGTCCCCGTCTGACTTCAGTCTGGCCTGGAGCAGCCTGAGTTCCTTGTTGCGGGCCGCCATCTGGGCCCGGTCGGCTGCCTCCTTTTTTTTGAAGTTGCCGGCGATCTGGAACAATTGGCGGTTCTGGCGTTTGATGGTCTTGTTCAGGTTTTCCATCTTAAGCGCGGTATGGAAGCTTAGGCCGCAGTGGTCCACCTGGTTGACCAAATCCTCGTTTTCAAACGGCTGGGTCAGGCAGGCCTGGATTCTGGCGGTGTTCACCGCTGAGATCATGGTGTCAATGTAGGCGGTGTCTGCGATGAGCATCCTCATGGGCCGGGGGCAGATTTCCCTTGCCCGGCTCAAAAAACTGTCTCCGCTCATGGCAGGAAGGGAGAAGCCTGCAATAATGAGGAAAAACTGGTCGTTTCCGTCATTTTTTTTGGCATTTTCAAGGACCTTGAGGGCCGGAGTCGCGTCTTCAAATCCGGTGACGTCATGGCCTGCGTCGGACAGGACATCACAGATGCGAGACCGCAAGGGGGCCTGGTTTTCAACCACCATGATTTTTCCCGTGTACCGTTTGATGTCAGGCGATCCTTTCCGCTATACGTTAATGGGGTGATGGGGTATCTGTTTTTTTATCCCCCGGTATCCGGGAGGGCATCTCGAATCCGTTTCGGGCGGCGATATCCTGGAATTGGTCGAAAAACTCGGCCAAAATGGCGGTGTAAAGGGTGTCGATCTGGTCCTGTTCCAGTATATCATGCGCTTTGAGCGTCATTTCGATTTCATGGATAAAGTTCTGGTTTTCAACGCCGATCTCCAGTTTCTTTTTGAGAGTGGCGATCTCCTTGTCCCGCTGGGCAATGCTCTTCTGGTGGCGGGCCGTGTTTTTTTTCAGTTCCTTGTTAAGGGTGTAAAGCTGGGTGTTCTGGACCTTGGCCAGTTTGAAAAGCCTGTCTTTTTCCACGATGAGCTCGTATTGTTCAAGCCCTGTCTTTACGGCTTCGATAAATTCTTTTTTGTTCCAGGGCTTGGCGATATAGCGGTGGATGGCCCCCTTGTTCACGGCGGCGGTTATGGCATCCACATCGGCATAGCCGGTGAGGAGAAAACGTACGGTATCCGGTGCGGCCTCCTTTGCCTTTTCCAGGAGTTTGTCCCCGGTCATCCCTGGCATCCGCTGGTCTGATATGATCAAAGAAAAGGGAGAGGATGCTGTTTTGATCCGTTCCAGGGCCGCCTGCCCGCAATCCGTGTAAACGTATGTCACCCCGATCTGTTTCATGATGCGGCCTAAAGCACGCCCCACCTGCTTTTCGTCGTCTACTATGAGTACGGTATGATCCATTTTTTCTGCCATGAAACCTCCGGTGCGGTTCGTGTCCTAACGGCGGTGCCGGCCCGTTGCAGGTCTGCCGGGTGCGGGCTGATATGGGGCTAATACTCAAATCTTACTTGCTCGCATCGGATTTCACAAGATTTTTTACCTGATCCGTACCACGGGTTCACCAATAAAAGCATTGAATTCGGGAAGCCATTCGTGCAAGAACATTCCCAGGCACGTGTTTATTTTAAACCTAAGCTTAAGTCCGCAACGCCAGAAAGGAAAACGCTTATGTCTTCAGTCATTGATTCCGTTGACACAGTGGCCCCTGTTCATTTTGACGATTTGAAGCGCAAAGATCCGGGGGAGGTATGCCGGCACACCGGTGCAGGTTTTAATCCTGATACCGGGCAGTACACGCTGGATGCCTGGCAGCGGTCTTTTATTGCCGATCCGGCCTGCCGTAACGTTCACATCAGTGACGGTGATCCGGTTTTAAAAATGGACTATGCCGCCCTTTTCATTGTTCATTATCTGCTGGGTGCCACCGATGCTGCTGTGGCAGGCGAATGGGTGTCAGAAAAGGATATCCCCGGGGGTGCCGCATTTTTCAGGGGACCTCATACCCTGCCGACCCGGGAGATTGGGGACCGTTTCGGAGATGACCTGGATGGATTTAAGGAACGATGCAGGGCGTTGGGGGGACGGCCCCTGGATATGGCTGATGCCTCTTTTGCCTTTGACATTGCCCCGAAAATCCCCGTGGCCGTATTGGTCTGGCAGGGGGACGAGGATTTCGGGGCGGAGGCAAAGCTGCTGTTTGACCGGAGCATTTCAGCCCATCTGGCCCTGGATATTATCTATGCCCTGGCCGTGATGGTCTGCAGGGAGGTGGCAAAAAAGTGAGACGCCAAGGCACATTTCAAAGATGAATGGAGACCAGGATCTGACCGTAACAGTACAGATCCTGGCCATACGATATTGATCTAAGATCCGGCTGCCTAACAGACCCCTTTGGCCAGGTCTGCCATCACCGTTCCCATCTTTTCGGGGGTAAAGCAGTACTGCATCTCAAGGAAACCCTGACGCAGTTCTTTTACCTTTTCTTTCACGTCGCTGTTTTTCAGGATCAGGTCCGCCATCAGTCCGGCCAATGTGCCGAAATCCTTTTCTTTCATCCCGAACCGGGTCATTTCCGAAACCCCCATGCGCAGAGCCCCGGAAGCGGTGAACCCTTCTTCTTCGGGGGTGGCCTGGTAGTTGACGATAATATTGGCGGCCTCCAGGGCCTGGGCAATCGCTGCCCCGCTTGCATAGCCTACGTTCAGGATAACCTGGTGGGTTTCGGTGTAATTGATGTCGGGATCTCCTGCCACATCCAGTCCCTGTTCCTTCAGGGCCAGGGCAAAGGCCTTGGCGTTGGCGATAACCTGGGCCTGGTAGTCTTCCTTGAACTGGTTCATTTCATAGGCGGCAAAGAGAAGGCCGGTCATGGTGCCCAGATGGTGGTTGGACACGGATCCGGGAAAGGTTCTGCGTTTCACCGCTTCCCAGATTTCCCAGTCCCGGGAGCCGATGGCACCGTCCAGGAAGTTGCCGGCGATGACCCCGCGCTGGGTCCCGAAGAAGGTTTTGTGGGTGGAGCCGGTGACCACATGGGCGCCTTCTTTTAGGGGCTCCTGGAAGTGGGGGCCGTAAAGACCGAGCACGTGGGCCATGTCGTACATGACGACGCAGTGCGGGGCAAACTCATCCACCAGCTTCCGTATTTCGGCAACCGGTTCCTTGTGGAGGATCATGGATTTGCCGAGAATGACAAGTTCTGGCTGATGTTCCTTGATCAGATCCCGGCAGGCGTTCACATCCAGTTTGTAGGGATTTTCCGGCAGCACCGGGAAGTTCACCACGGCCGGCCGCTCGGTTTTGGGGTCCCGGGCCACAAAATCTCTGAGCGCACCCATGGGCTGGGCGCTCAGATGGCCGCCGCGGATGATATGGTTGTTCATGACCTTGGCGATCCTGCGCTGTTCGCTTTTTCTGTCCGTCCGGTTCAGGTAGTCCACCAGGGCGGAGAAGAAGGCGGTGTTGGCCATCTGCCCGGAAATCACACGGGATTCCACTGCGTTGCACCCCAGAAAGGTCATGAATTCGGCATTCAGCCGGTTTTCGATTTCCTGGATAAAGTCCGTGCCCTGGTAATAGAAAACATCTTCACCGGAAAAGGCTTTGATATCCTTGTGCTCCGCATACCGGTTCACAGGGTCGGAGATGGACAGCATCCGGGAGACCAGGGACTGGCTCATCTCCGACGGGATCAGGTTGATACATTCGGTCTGGCGCCAGGCATGGTTGGCCATGGCCTTGGAGAAAAGGGCTTTGGCTGCGGCAAGTCCTTGGGACGGTTCCGGGGAATTAGCAACGGTTTCAAGCTTGTCATGGGGGATGGACCGCACATAGGGCGGGGCTTCGGACCGCATATGGTAGGGGATCACACAGGCCGCCACCCGTTTTTTCCGCACTTCGATTTCCACTGAATCGCCGTCTTTGAAGGTGCTGTCCAGCAGTGCCAGCGCCAGCGCCCTTCGTTTGGGATTTTCAGCAAAGGTGCCCAGCAATCCCTGTCCTTCTCCCTCAAGATAAGGGACCATGGTGCCGGAGGTGACATAGCCCACGTGGCGGTCGCCGCTAAAGATTCGGTATCCTTCCCGGGCAATGCCCTTGCCGGTGACGGCCAGGGGCATGACGATTCTGGGCAGGGCGGGATCTGGTGACGTCGCCTTTCCCTCCATGGCTGCGCTAAAGGCCTTGAACTGCTCGTAAAGTGCTGCCTTCCCGATGAACTCTCCTTTGAGCGGGGAAAAGGAAACGGCAAACTTGGAAAGCTTGGAGGCAAACAGGGGGATTTCCCTGCCGTCGGGATCGGTGCCCAGTTCATGGCCGTACAGGGGAAGCCCTGCTTCCAGCCTAAGGGTGTCCCTGGCGCCCAGCCCTATGGGTTCTGCACCGGCATCCACCAGTGTGTCCCAGAGTGCAGGGGCACTTGGGTTGTCCACAAAAAGCTCAAATCCTAACGGTTCGCCGGTATACCCGGTTCTTGCGATATCCACGCGCGCCTTCCCGATGTTTACGGAAGACAGGTTGTTGCGGGCGGGATCCGGCAGGTATCCCTCGGTGATCAATGGGGCAAGGATGTCCTTGGACGCAGGCCCTTGAAGTGAGATCATGGCCTTGTCAAATGTTTTGTCCGTCATCTCAACCCCGGGGAATTTTTCCAGGTTGGCCTTGAAATGGGCCACATCCTTTTCCCGGTTGGAGGCGTTGACCACCAGGAGGTATTCGTCGGCAAGAAACCGGTAAAGATAGGCATCGTCAATGGCACCGCCGGCCTCATTCTGGATCAGGGTATACTGGCTTTCCCCCACTTCAAGGGCGGCGGCGTTGTTGGTGAGCACATGCTGGAGAAACTCAAGGGTAAGATCCCCCCGAAAGTAGAGCCGGCCCATGTGGGAGACATCGAAAATACCGGCACGGGTCCGGCAGGCCAGGTGTTCTTTGATGATGCCCTTGGGATACTGAATGGGCATTTCCCAGCCACCGAATTCCACCAGCTGGGCATCCAATTGTTTGTGGTTGTCCAAGAATACCGTCTGTAATAAACCGCTCATATCTTCTCCCGTGATGCATGTGATTGATTTGTAAAATTAAGGTCGTCTGCCCCCCCCGTTTCTGCCGGGAGAAACCGGCCAAGTTTAAAGCTGTAGTCCAAACCGCCCGGGGTTGTCAATGCGATTTACCGATAAACGCAAAAATAATCCCTCCCGTTGACGTATTTTCTATGAACTTTTGCCTTTTCTGCCGGAAAACCCTGCAAGGATGGCAATCAGGGCCAGCAGGGTAAACCCGCCGGAAGTCAGGCTGATCCCCGTAAGGCCGTATGTTTTCCAGATGATTCCCCCGGCAAAGGCGCCGATGACCCGGCCAATGCCCCCCATCATATAAAAGGCGGACATGGTGGAGGCCCGTAGCGCAGGTACAAGCTCCGTGTTCAGACTCATGGAGGTAACGATGGTGAACTCAAAGAAAAAGAAGAGCATGAACAGGCCGGAAAGCACAAAGGGAAGCCCGATGTCCGTGGCCGGCAGGGCCAGGTAGGCCAGGGCGCTTAACGCCGTTCCGATGACCACGGCCCGGACGAGCCCGATGCGGTCGGCAAACAGGGCGGTGCACCCCTCACCAAAAAGCTCGGACAGCCCGATTAAAATGGTGCCGAAGCCGATGGCCGACAATGACAGCCCGTAGGACTGTTCCAGCCATGCCCCGTAGACCACAAAGAGGCAGTCGTTGGCCAGGGACATGGAGAATACAAAGCCAAGCATCCCTAATACCTGCCGGTTTTTGACAATGGTTTTCCAACTGGCAGCCATGCCGGGCCGGGTGGCGTTTGTCGCTCTGGCGGAAGCCCTGTCCGAGGGCATGAATTTTAAAATCAGGAAAAAGCTGACCAGGGTCAGGGCGCTGAGTACCAGAAAGGGGGTCTGCCAGGAAAACCGTTCGATGAGGATGCCGGCCAGGGGAATGCCGGCCAGGGTGGTGCCTGCCCAGGCAATTTCCGTGATGCCGATAAATTTGCCCCGGTGTTCATAGGGGACATGGTTGCCGATAAAGGCCTGGAGACTGGGGTCAAATATGTTTTTGGCCAGCCCGGCCAGAAACAGGCAGATCATCAGCACGGCGTACATGGGAATGATCCCGGCGGCAAAACTGCCGATGGTGGCCAGTGCCAAAGCGACGAGCATCAGCAGCTTGTGGCCGTAGCGGTCGGCAAATGAAGCGCCCACAGGTCCCAGAAGGGCTGTGGCCTGGTTCACGGCAATCAATGAGGTGATGGCCGTCAGATCAACCGAAAGCCCCCTGGCAAACGCCGGAGCAAAGGGGTAAACCATCCGCCGGATAACGTTCATCACAAGCTTGGTAAAGGTGGTGATGAAAATAAAACCGTAAAAGCTCTTGGAATCTTTTGTCATGGAAGATGCGGCCCGAAGGTCTATACAATGGCCAGGATGCGGAACTTGTCAAACACCAGGAGCAGGCCGATAACGATCAGCAGCACCCCCGCGCACTTATTGATGATCCCAATCATGCGGCTGGCCCGTTTCAGGAAGCCCAGCATGGAGTTGATGAAAATGGAAATCAGGATAAAAGGAAGGGCCAGGCCGGCCGAATATACCGCCAGCAGCCATACCCCTTTGAGCACGGTATCCTGGTTGCTTGCCACCACAAGAATACTGCCCAGCAGCGGTCCGATGCAGGGGCTCCAGCCCGCACCAAACGCCATACCGATCACAAAGGTGCCGGCCAGGTGAAAGGGCTGTTCCTTGACGTGGAACCGTTTTTCAAACTGGAAGCTTTTGATATTGATAATCCCCAGCAGATGAAGCCCGAAGACAATGATGATGCCGCCGCCTGCATACCGCACAAGCCATGCGTAATCCGACGCAAGCCCTCCCAAAAAAGAAGCCGAGGCCCCGAACAGGATGAAGATAAATGAAAACCCCGCCACATAGGCCAGGGTGGAGAGGATCACCTTTCGTCTGATCTCGCTGTTGTCCGCAGTCAGTTCATCCACGGAAAGACCTGTAATGAATGAAAAATAGGCGGGGATCAGGGGCAGTACACAGGGGGAGAGAAACGAAAGCAGGCCGGCGGCAAATGCCGCCGGAAAGGTAATGGTTTCTGTAAACACGGGCATATCCTTAAAATTAGGTGTCTAATAGTCAAACCGGCACACACACCCTAATCATTTTCCTTCCCATTGGCAAGAGGGCGGGCCCGGATGACATCCGGGCAAATCCTTTGGTATTTATCTCAATGAAACAATTTTAAATTTTATTACAAGTAATAAAAAAAAATAAACTAAAAAAAATAAAAA
>CAJWHT010000161.1 GCA_913041495.1 uncultured Desulfobacteraceae bacterium
GGGCCCAAAACCATCCAACGCCACAAGACGTGTACCGACAGCATCTAAATTGACGTCAAGATGACGCTGCCGGATCGATGGGACGAGCAACACACTGCAATTAATTTCTACAGCCTTTGCTGTGGTGTCCCTGAAATACAGTATCTCGTTGAAACCTCCGTGTCCGACGAAGACGACGAGTACGAGCCAGCCTCGGAACAAGATGTTGAGATCCTGGTCAACCAAGCACTGGCATAATATTTTGGTATCCACATGAAACCCGCCCACATATGCCAGCTCGATGAGATAAAAGGGAAGTATACTCAAGGAGCCAAGGACGACAGTGGTCATGAGCAGGGATATGGGTGATATGTTCAGCGGCCGTGTTTTCAACAATACAGAGTACAATGCCCAAGCGGTAATGGAAATGAGAATGAGCAGGTCTCCCGGGTTGGCTTTAAATGCGGCAAGTGTCTTCAAATTCCCCTGGGCGATTATGGCCACCACACCCGCCAGGGCAACAGCAATACCTATAATCTGCAAAAGTCTTGGCCGTTCCCGGTTGATGGCCCAGGCAAACCCCAGGGTCACCGCCGGCATGGCCGCCACCACAAGGCTGATATTCGTCGCCGTGGTATACAAGGCCCCCAAGTAAAGCACGGAGTTGTACACCGCCACACTGGGCACCGCAAGCAAGAGTAAAAACCAGATGTTCCGGCGTATGATGTCGGCATCCTGCATCACCGGTTTCAGGGCAAACGGCAGGAGACAAACCAAGGCGACAATCCACCTGAAAAATGAGAGCGCCATGGGCGGAATGTGATCCACCACCCCTCTGGCGACAACGGTATTCACGGCCCAGAACAATACGGCTATGGCCAGGCCGGCCATCGCTTTCACCTGGATTGAAGGCGTCATCACAGCTGTATCTCCGTCTGTTTTGTTAACTCGAAAAATCGTATAGCCGCAGGTGTTTTCAGGATGCCTTGGTCAAAAAGACCTTGAAAAAACGCAGCCATACCCTCCACCTTTCTGCCATCCAGGTCACAGGCCAGGCAATCGTAATAGGCCCGTATCCGCTCACGGGAAAGTCCCAGCCGCGCCGTCCCGGCCTCAATGATCTCGCCGGTATGGGCATCGCCTTCACGCCTGGAGGCCAGCAGAAGCTCATGGGCGGCGGCCGTTAACTCAGGATGAGCCTTGGCAAAGGTTTTACGGACCACCCAGACAGCAAAGACAAAGGGCAAACCGGTCATCTCGTGCCAGAGCGCTCCCAGGTCAAACCGGTATTCGAACCGGTCTTCCCAGGTCTGGGTCAAGGCGGCATCACCGATAACCATGACTGCATCCACGTCCTCCGGAATACGGTCCAGGTGTCCCACCGCGCCCACTGAAAATTCAGGGCGTATGCCCCGGCCGGCAAATATCATTTTAAGGAAGGACGCACCGGAGGCGGATTCGTTGGAGAACATCACCTTTTTTCCGGTCAGTTCATCCAGGGGACGCCGGCTTGCGCAGATCACACTGAGCACGGGGCCGTCACAGGAGATGGACAGATCCGGCAGAATCAGCAGGTCCTCGTGGTTCATGGCATAATAGGCTGCGGATATAGGGCTGATGTCAATCTCAGCATTACGGATTTTCAGGTTCAAGGCTGCGGGCACATCCGGCACCAGGGTCAGCCAGTCCGGATGCATACCGTGATCAATGCCGTAATACACAGGCGAGGCATTGATATATGTGATTTTACCCATTAAAAGGTCAGATTTCATTGAAGGTCAGACTTTCTATTATCTGTGCCGGAGAAGAGGACTCCAACTCAACATAGAGGAATCCCGCCCAGCAGTTTTTTTCAAGGCGGCCCATGACAGGCGCAAGCCCGAGGGCCTTAGCCCCGTTTATCCCGGCCATGGATAGCACGGTTTCGGGGGCCACACCAGGATATTTTTCTCTGACAAAGGCCATTTCATCAAACAGGCTAAGGGAATCGCAGGAGGCCAGGCTGTCCGTTCCCAATGCCGGGGCCATGCCCCTTGCCAGCAGCCCATCAATATCGGGCAGACGCTGATGAAGGTTATAGTTGCTTCTGGGACACAGGCAGACCTTGGTCCGGGTGCGGGCCAGAATATCCAGATCCTGGCCGCTTGTGCGGATGAGATGAACGGCCAGGGTAGTCTCATCCAAAAGCCCCAGTTCATCAAGATAGGCCACGGGACTTTTATTGCCAACAGGCCAGTCGCTGATATCAATACCACGGGAGGCAAGGAACTTTGCCCATCCACCCTTTTCACCGTTGATGAAATCGGATTCAGCCTGTGATTCCGCCAGATGGATGGAAAAAGGCCGGCAATGCTCAAATGCTGTTTTTTTTGCACTGCGGAGCAGCTCCGGCGACGTGGTGTGCGGGGCGTGGCCCGCCAATGAGAATACCAACGCCGGCATCTTCGAAGTGTTCCTATCCGGTAAGGGGGCAACGTATTCCGAAAGAATGTCAGTATTGCTGCCCAGCACCTCATTGAACCAGACACCGCCCAGGCCTGACGTACTCAGCAAGTTCGCCGTAAGCCCGAGGGTGGAGATCTCACCTACCGCTCCGGTACCATTAACCATCAGATCGTCGATTTCCTGAAAAGCTGCGTTTGCCAGCGCCTCAGTTCCGATAGCGTCCCGCTCGGCCAGCAGATCTTTGACCCAGGCCTCAAACCCCTTTGTGTAGTCCAGACGATTCTTCAGCGCGGACAATTCCAGATGGGTGTGTGCATTGACCAGCAGGGGCATGATGATGCCACCCCCCAGATCACGGATATTTGCATCTGAGGAACGTCCTGGGATTCCGGTGACCCGAAAGTTTTCGGTTTCAAGACAGCTGTTCTCCAGAATCCGGTCCGGGCCAACCATCAGCCACCTGGCGCGGAACACGTTTCTTTCCGCAACAGGAAGAATGCAGGTCAGTTTCATACCAGGTTGTAGTAACAATCCCGCTGATGCGGTGTTAACCCGGCTGTTTCAATCAGCCGCCGGATCTCGGATTCAGGCAGCATGAAATCCACTCCGGCAGAGGCCACAACATTCTCTTCGATCATGGTGGAACCCATGTCGTTGGCGCCGAAAAACAATGCAACCTGGGCGATCTTATCTCCCTGGGTCACCCAGGAGGCCTGGACATTGTCAATGTTATCCAGAAAAATCCGGCTCAATGCAAGCACCTTCAAGTACTCGGCACTGGTCTTCTTTCTGACGTTAATATTTGTGTTGCCGGGCTGGAAGGTCCAAGGGATGAAGGCGGTAAATCCGCGGGTTTCATCCTGGAGGCTTCGGATTCTTTCCAGATGTTCAACAATGTGGGCATCGTCCTCCAGGTGGCCGAACATCATGGTGGCACTGGACCGCATGCCCTGGAGATGTGCCTGGCGCATTACCTCAAGCCAGGTACCGGCCCCGCACTTGTGCGGGGATGCCTGGCTGCGGATATCGTCCGAAAGAATTTCCGCACCGCCGCCGGGGATGGATGCCAGGCCGGCCGTCTTCAGGGTGGCAATGGTATCCCTCACCGACAAATCGGATTTATTGGCAATGAAATCAATCTCCGGGGGAGAGAAACCGTGGATGTGGATGTCGTAATTATCTTTGATGAAACTCAGCATCTCCACGTAAAAATCCAGGTCCAGGTCCGGGTGCATCCCGCCCTGGAGCAAAATCTGCGTGCCCCCAAGTGCAATGGTTTCCCGGATTTTTTCTCCCAGTTCATCATGGGTCAAAACGTATCCTTTCGTCTTGTCTTCCGGTGTGGCATAAAAGGCGCAAAACCGGCATTGGGATACGCATACGTTGGTATAGTTGATGTTCCGATCCACCACAAAGGTCACCCGTTTTTCAGGATGAAGGTGAAACCTGCGCTGGTTGGCCAGTGTTCCTAAGGTCAGCAGATCGGACTGTTGATAAAGTTCAAGGGCCTCTTCAGCAGATATACGCTGATGGGTGTTTGCCTTTTCTATCGTTGTATCCATTGTCATGATATCTGTCCCGCTATCCTGCCACCGGGTTGTAAAAACTGTCCCGCTGAACCGGTTCGAATCCGGCTGAACGGATCATATTTTCCATCTCATCCCGGGTGAGTCCCTTGGCGGATTTGGCACCCGCCGTATGGGTAATTCGTTCTTCAATGATGGTGCCGTCCAGGTCATCTGCACCGAAATTGAGCGCCACCTGAGCCAGAGATTCCCCGATCATCACCCAATAGGCTTTGATATGATCAAAATTATCCAGCATCAGCCGGGCCGCAGCCACATTTTTGAGGTCATCCATGGCCGTTGTAGGCGGCAGATCATCAAGTTCCGTATTCTGGGAATGAAATGCCAAGGGAATAAAGGCAGAAAAACCGCCGGTGTCATCCTGAATTTCCCTTAAGGATATCAGATGATTCACCCGTTCCTCAACCGTCTCTATGTGCCCGTAAAGCATGGTTGCATTGGTTTTAATACCAGCCTTGTGGACGACTTTCACAATTTGAAGCCACCGGTCGTGGCCGATCTTTTTGGGAAAAAGCGCGTCGTGAATTCTGGAATTAAGAACTTCAGCCCCGCCACCGGGCATCATATCCAGCCCGGCCTCTTTAAGCCTTGCCACCGTCTCTTCAAGGCTCAGGCCCGAGAGCTTGGACAAGTAGTCGATTTCCACGCATGTAAACGCCTTGACAGCCGCGTTCGGGCGGACCCGTTTGACGGTTTTGATCAGGTCGATGAAATACTCGAAGGTCAGGGTCTCGTTCAGACCGCCCACGATATGAAGCTCACAGACCGGTTCCTCAATCCGCTCCATGAGACGTTTCTCTATCTCATCCATGGACCAGACATAGGCGCCTTTATCCCCGTCGTCTTTGGCATATGCACAGAATTTACACCGGTTTTTACAGACATTGGTGTAGTTCAGATGCTGGTTATATACGTAAAAGGCCTTATTGCCGTGCCGCTTTTTTCTGGCATAATCGGCAATGCGGCCCAGCCCTGTTAAATCCTGGGTATTATAAATGGAAATCCCGTCTTCCTGTGAAAGACGGGAGCCTTGCCTGACTTTTTCCCAAACGGGTAAAAGCCGGTCGTCCAAAAATGGAAAATTCATTACAGCCTCTTTACCGCCTCTTTCTTCTCCTGACGATTTTCTTTTTCTTCTTGGGTTTGGCTGCCTCAGCGGCAACCGCCATATGCTGTGAGGGTTCCAATAGATTGTCCTGAATGTAAGAACAGGCTGCCCTGGGGCATTTTAATCCTTTTTCCCCGGTGGGCAGAGCCATTTCGGTGAGGAAAGGATTTTTGCACAGCGGACATTGGAAATGGTAGGGTTTATCCCAGGAGACAAACCGGCAGTCCTCCTGGTTGCAGGTAAAAAAGGATTTCCCCTTATCCGTGGTTTTCTCTTCAACCTTCCCATTGGCACAGAGGGGACAGGGCATGGCCAATTCCATCTCAAAGGCAGCAATTCGGGATTCGATATCATCTTCATCACCGGAAAGCTTGGCTGCCTTTCTGGTCTTTGCCTGTTCTTCTTCCCTGCGCCGGGCCTCTTCCTCCTTAAGGCGGATTTGCTCTTCCAGAGCCTTTAACCGCGCCTCTTTTTCGGCCATTTCAGCTTCACGGGCTTCCAATTCAGCCGCTTTTTGTTTTGCCAGCTTGGCCTCTTCTTCGGCCATGGCCAGTTTTTTTTCTTTTTCTTCCTGTTCCCGGAGCTGCTGCTCCAACTCCAAAGCGGCCTCTTCAGCCTCTTTTATCTTTTCTTCTTTTTCAGCCAGTTGCTTGGCAAGTTCCGCCGCCTTGCGCGCGGCTTCCTCAGCCTGCTCAATCTCTTGTTTCTCCGCCGCAAGTTCTTCTTTGGTGGGCCCCTTGTCAAACAGATCTTGGACCTTAACCCTTTCCTGGTATTCACGGGTTCTTTTTTTCCGGTTTTTTATCAGCTTTGACAGCCGGTTGAGATTTTCCTTTTTCAACTTGGTGGAAATCTCTTTGGATTGAACCGTGACCCCCTTGGCCTTGCCGGAAGCCATTTCGTTGGCCAATTTTGCTGCATTGTCCTGGGTAACCGAAACGCCGCGGGTTTTCAAAGACGTGGCAAAACTTTTCTTTGCCAGCTCCAGGCTTTTCCGGCCGGAATCCACCTCGTGATGCATCTGAAGGACAAAGGCAATGAGATTCAACCCCTGCATACCGGGAAACATGGAGTCCAGCATACCCGCCATCATAAAAGCGGCCATTTCCGCCTTGAGTTCGCCGTTGTCATCCCTGCTGATATACCCGGACTTCAAGGCACCGTTAATGGCATTATTCAAATAGTCGTCGTCATCTAAACCGATATCCACAAGTTCAGATGAGAAGGAATCCAGGTTGTATCTCTCCGGGGGAAAATCGGAAAACTGCCGGATTTCGCGTTCCCGCTCAACAATGATGGTGATACAGGATATGGTGGCCAGGTTAAAAGTCATCATTGCCGCATCCGAGTCAACGTCAAGGAATCCTACGATCTCCCTGGCCAGAATTTCATCCAGTTGATTCCTGACGAACTCCTGGCTGGCTTCACTTCCCGGTACCGGTTCCATACCACTAAATCTCCTTCGTTATTGGTCCTGATTGATCTGGGAAATCATATCTGCTATTTCAGATGCCATCTCACCGGTTTTTCCCTGATCCGGCTTGGAGTTTTTTTCACTGCCCTCGTCCGGATATTGCTCCGGGTCTTCTTCAGGACCTAAGGAAAGCTCTTCTTCATCTCTTTGGGTGGATATTTCAAGGCATTCACCGTCCCGGTTAAAGATCACCGAAAGGGGAACCTTGATTTCAAAGTCGAATTTGTAGGCGATCTCATTGTCGTGCACCACCAGGTTACCGTCTTTGTAATCCACATCCTCCTGGACCACAAATCCGTGCTTGTCCAGAAGCATGCGTTCGATGGCATCCCAGTCAAGCTCGGCATTAATGGTATCGATAAATTCCTTTTCATTTTCCTGGATGGATTCAGGATTGGTAAGCTTCAATGGTCACCTCGCATAGTTAAACGCCAGTATTACTTCCCGGGCCGCTTTTAAATAACCGTCGGCGGCCCCGGACTTGATATCGTGCAGGGCAAGGGGGATTTTCTTGTTGATAGCCTGATCCACCGCATCATCCCTTGGAATCGTTGTATCGTAGATTAAGTTTTTGGTATCTTCAAGCAATTGGCCGGACATCCCGTTCATAATCTGGGCCGAATCCGTGCATCGGTTGAAAAGAAGTCCTGCAATCCTCAGCGTTGTACCATGGGTTTTGCGTATATATTGAATGGACTTCAACAGCGAATGAAAATCTTCAACCCAGTTGTCCTGGGGAGGCGTTGCAACAACCAGCCAGTCAGCGGCAGCCATGGCGGCAATACTCATGTAACCGTATGAGGAAGGAGCGTCGAGAATAATATAATCATAATCTTCTCGGATATCCGCCATCAGGAGCCTGAGAATTTTTTCATTGGCCACCAGCCGTGATAATTTCAATGCCAGCTGAAACAGATTGAAACCGGCCGGCAGGATGTCAAGGTGTGAAAACTCGGTTTTGGATATGGCCTCAATTGTTGTGGCTTTTCCATTCAGCACAGCGGCCAGGTCAAAGGGATGGTCCATGGCACCGACGCCTGACCACTCGGATACGCAGCCTTGGGGGTCGCAGTCCACCAGAAGTATCTTTTTTTCATACAGGCTCAACGAAACCGCCAGGTTCAACGCGGTGACACTTTTGCCGGAGCCCCCTCTCTGGCCGGAAATTGTCAGTATTTTACTCATATTCGTATATTTTTAGCATAAATTCCGAAATAATCAACGGATTCTTTTTCAATAGCGGGTTTCACAGTTTCCACACCACCGCATAATTTTCTATTTTTATCGCGTATAGTAATTCACAGAATGGATACCTGGTTGTAATAATGACGCAGATATATCATAATGCAAGGTCGATAACCAATGATACTAAGGGAGATGTCCCCCTTTTGAGCAATGTTTCCATTACACTATCGGGTATCAATACTGCAGTTGAAAACCTGGCATACAGACAGGGCACTGTAAAATTTCGGGCCATCACGGCCATTCAATCCTTTTACTCTTCAGATGCTCCGCCCAGTGAAGTCTCCGCCATTGACACGGATACCCTAATCAAGATAATCTGGGATGTGGGGGATGACTTTTCTAAAATTCGCTCCAAGAGAAGAAATTTCTCAAGCCTGAAGTCCTCCATAAACAAAGATCTTGAAAAGCTGGCCAAAAAGGATAAAAACCCCCAAAATATAGTCATTTCCGACACCACCAACACCTTTGATATGACAGAGGAAGCAAAAAACAATTTGCTTCATTCTTTTTCAGATGCGGTTAAAACCAAAGACCTCGATTTGGCCAAGGCGACTGACATCCTCAAGGCAGTCTCTGATTTTCTTTCTGAAATCGATATCGTGGCCACCGAAGATGAATCCGTTGATGTTATCAGTGAAATCAAAAAGGTGCTCAGCAAGCTTGGGGGGCATATCCTCGACGGAGACGGTGACGATCTTGAAGAAATAGAGGTGGACGAGGATGAAGACATCGAGGAAATTGAACTCGATGAGGACGAAGATATCGAAGAAGTCGAGCTGGATGAAGACGAGGATATCGAAGAGATTGAGCTTGACGAAGATGAAGAGTTGGAAGAAATCCTTGATGAGGAGTTGGATGACGATGACATCGAACTTGACGAGGATGAAGACATTGAGGAAATCGAGCTCGATGAGGACGAGGATATCGAAGAAGTCGAGCTGGATGAAGATGAGGATATCGAAGAGATTGAGCTTGACGAAGATGAAGAATTAGAAGAAATCCTTGATGATGAATTGGACGAAGATGTCGAGGAAATAGAACTCGATGAAGATGAAGACATCGATGAGGTCGAGGAACTTGAACTGGATGAGGATGAGGAACTCGAAGAGATCGACCTGGATGATGACGAAGAACTGGAAGAAATAGACGAACTTGATGAAGAAGAACTTCAGGCTCTGGAAGATTTTAGAAACGCCAGGGAACTTGCCGAGCAGTTTGACGATACCTTGGGGGAAAGAGAAAAAAAGTTCAATGCCTATGTAAAAATACCTAAAGGCATCTATACAATCGGCACCCAGAAAGCACTTAAGGCAAGCCTTGAACTTCAACAATTCGAGATGCCGCTGGTTTATATGGGTAAATACCCGGTGACCAACGCACTGTTCGAAATCTTCATAGAACAAACAGGTTATGTGACCACAGCCGAAAAAAAAGGATTTGGTGTCGTCTACCATGCCAGGTATGAAAAAAACGGCAACACAGCCACCTGGAACAAACAGGCAGGCTCCAGGGATGTGAAAGGCGCCTGCTGGTATCAACCCCTGGGACCGGGCTCCACACTTCACGGTAAACGCAACCACCCGGTGGTCCAGGTGAGTGTGGATGATGCCTTGGCCTATGCCTCATGGATCGGCCGACGCCTGCCGACCGAGGCGGAGTGGGAATCTGCAGCACGGACAGACCTGGGATTTAAATTTCCCTGGGGCAACCAATTCAACCCGGAGGCATTAAATTTAGAGAAAACCGGCTTGTCCGATACCTGCCCTGTAGACACCTATGATTCTTTTGCCAATGAATTCGGCATGACTGACATGCTGGGTAATGTCATGGAGTGGACCTCCGACCGGGAGCACCCGCCCTTTAAAACCCGGGAGCGGCGCCGCTACAACGTTGCCAAAGGCGGGGCATGGAATGCAACTGGAGAAGTAACCATAAGTTCCCGGGGACTTTTTCGAAGGGATTTTACATCCAACACCATTGGATTCCGTTGTATTTCAGAGCTGTTCCAGTAGATTTAACTCACATTTTTCGACGGGTTTAGAAATATAATGCCACAACATTTAGATGAACTCATAGAAATCTACCTCGATTTTATAGTGATAGAAAAAGGGTTGGCATCCAACAGCATTGAAGCTTATTCGGCAGACCTGAAGGCCTTTACCGACTTCCTTGAACGAAAAGAAATTACAGATATGAGGGATATCGATGCCACCGTGATCATGGCCTGGCTCCTTCATATGACCCGCAAAGGGCTGTCCAGAAAATCAAGGGCACGCCACCTCATCACGCTCAGAGGATTTTACAAATACCTGGCAGGTGAAAAACTGGTAAAAGCCAACGCACTTAAAGATATCACAATCCCTAAAACAGGGCAGAGCCTGCCTAAAATCATGTCTATTTCCGATGTTGAGGCGCTGATCAATGCCGGAGACCTCAAAAAGAAAAACGGCATCAGGAATGTGGCCATGATTGAAATCATGTACGGCGCAGGCCTGAGGGTTTCCGAACTGATCAGCCTAAAGCTCATGGATATGGACCTGGATGCAGGACTCGTACGGGTAATGGGAAAAGGCGCTAAGGAAAGGATTGTTCCCATGGGCAACCAGGCACGTCAGACGACCCTGGAATGGCTTGCCTCCGCCCGCCCCGCAATGCTCAAAGGAATCGCCAGCGACTATCTTTTTGTGGCCAGGGCTGGCAAGCCCTTAACCCGGCAGGCGTTCTGGAAAATCATAAAACAATATTCAAAACTTGCAGGGCTTTCCCCACAGATCACCCCCCATACGCTCCGCCACTCCTTTGCCACCCACTTGCTGGAAGGTGGTGCGGATCTTCGGTCCGTTCAGATGATGCTCGGCCACTCAGATATCTCTACGACCCAGATTTACACCCATATCTCCAAAGAATACCTGGTCAAGATGCATCAGTCATTTCACCCAAGGAGCTGAGTTGCAGACATGGATTCCTCTTATATAAAAAAAGGCTCTGCTCATCATAATCTCAACGGTGTGACGCAGCCAGGCATTTAGCAGCCTCACCTTGTTGACACCCGCAGGTATGAACATCGGCCACGTTAATATTGGGATTGGTTTTGCGTTCCTTTGAAAACTTCATGGCCCATCCCCGATCCATCTGGTGTCTGCTGTAGCCGGACTGGAATGCAACTGGCTTGTATTGAGGGCAAGGTCTGGTGATAGGGACCATATCGTGGTTACATACCGGGTTGACATTCAACAGATCGCGTCCATTGTTGCCCCCGCCCGTCACAAGATTAAACCAAACTTTTCGCCGGGTCCAAATATTTCGCAGTTGTTTAAAGTTGGCGTGGGAAATTTTCAAATTGACCACCCGGAAATTTCGAAGGCTTGACCAGAACAGAACATATGGGTCCTTGTTGGGGTTTCCCCAGGTTGCAGAACTCCCCCACCCTGTAGGCTTGGTCATTTTTGTCTGTGTACCGATCCCCCAAACCTGACAGCCGGATTCATTATTGGGACCCCATCCCGCCTGGGTCATCATCTGGGTTAGACTTTTACGCTTGGGAGTTCCCGGGCCCACCTGATATTCCACAACAGCACAATTTTCCTTAAAATATCTTGTATTTTCACAATAATCCCGATTGGGTGCAAAACCATGTTCTCCGTCTGTCTGAGAGACGACACCGAAAAGGATTAATTCAGCAAGTTCTTTTAAACCGGCACAACGGTATACCTTGTTGGCCTGCCTGACGTCTTTGGTAGTTTCATCCACCCCATTTACACACTTGAAAGAGATTACCTGCCTTGAACTATGACTCTCCCATTGGGTGGTTTGCTCCATGCCGCATTCAATGGTTTTAATGATGTCCATGATTCTCCTCTGGAGGGCCGGGTGATGAATTAAATTGGCAAACTGCCTGAGATTTCACTCCGCCTGTTCAATAAACGATACTGATAATTGTGATAAAGATTTTCGACCTGCCGACAGTATGAAAAGTTAAACAGCTGTTTCAGGTTTTGTCAAACAAAAGATGCTGCCCAGAACTTTCTCATGGCGTCAAAAGGTCAAAACGGGTGAAAGCAAATGGATTATCCACGGCAAGGAGAACGCCATGGAAAAACACCTGTTCTTTTTCGTACAAAGCATGGGAGAATTTAACTTGACGCAATAAGACCTTTATATTTAGATAAAGGCCTCTTCAAATATTTTTACCCAGTTTTCAATGAATGTCTCCCATGTCAAAGATCCGGCTATCTGTCGCCCGATGGCACCCATCCGCAACCTGGCCTCAGGATCCAGTGCCAGGGCCAGCATCGTCTCAGCCATTTTATCCACATCAACGATAGCAAACTCCGTGACCGCGAATTCAGGGGTGAACCTGGCAGCCACAGGCACTCTCCTGACAGCCTCCCCACCATACTCAGCCGGGCATCCGTAGTCGGGAACAATACAGGGAACTTTGCAGCTCATTGGTTCTAATATGTTTAGCCCAAAGCCTTCAGCCCTGGCAGTGCTGACCACAATATCAGAGGCATTGTGTATGTCTGCAATATCTTTTTCGGGAAAGCGTTCGCCAGGCTTCACACCCGGATTCAGCAAAAGACTATTTTCAACCCCATAGGCGTTCATCAGCATTTTTAGATCGTACCGTCCGCCCTCTATTGCCGTGTGAATATATAACTTTGAGTGCTCTGCAAGCATTGGGTCTGCTTTTCTGCAAAGTTCCAGGTACTTTGCCCACGCAGATATAAGAGAATCAAATCCGGCCCGCATGGAGTTTACTTTCACGCAGGAAAAAAGAACGGTATCTTTCTCCACCGCTCCTTGAAAATACTTCCGAGAGTTAATCCGTGCGGAGGGGGAGAATACCTGCGTGTCCACACCAAGGTAAATCCGATCAACGTTTTGGGGCTCCCATCCGGTTTGATCCGCATATGCATTGTGAAGCATCTTGGAAACAGCTGTTCTGCCAAATTCCGAATAGGTGACGATACGGTCCATGTGCTGCATTAAAAAGGCGACATCCAGATATTGAGGAGGCTCTTTCACAATCTGGATGTACCTGGGGTAGGGAACAGCTTCCACCGGTGTATATCCCAACCAAGTAAAAGGGATTTGTTTTTTGACATCCACAAGTCCCATGATACCCCATGGATCGCCTATGGATATTACGTTTTTTATATCGTCTTGCTTGAGCAGATGGGCCAGGGTTTCAAATCCCTTTGCATCACCTCGGTCAGCTGCATTTACGACTCTGATATTAGGAACCGCATTATAGTAATTTTTTTTCAGACCGACAACAACAGGCTCAAAACCGGCTGATTTTGCGGCAAGAGACAAATTAGCGACGATTTTCCCAAAGCCTGTGGGCCCTGTTGGATCATCACCGAAAATGGCTATTTTAGTTTTCATATGCATGGTTGCCGTTCATTTTCTCGTGGAATATGCAGAGATTGATATAAGTGTTAGTCGCATAAATGAGCAATAGCACATTCTAAAACACCGGTAAAGTAAGGCCTTTGAGGCCATATTGAAGCGTGCAGATGTTCAACGTTACATCAATGCAAAAAGGCCCTGCTCATCGCTGTGATGAACAGGGCCTTTTGAAGAATAATCCGGC
>CAJWHT010000162.1 GCA_913041495.1 uncultured Desulfobacteraceae bacterium
CAGAGGAACCAGCCAGAGATCGAGTTCACTCATGAGCGGCACCCCCCGGAGCGAGCTGGCTGCCGAGCATGTGGCGCACCTGCTGCGGAGGTCCGTCCGCCAGGACACGGCCATCCAGCACGATCACCCGGTCATACAGCTCGAGAGCGACACCCCAGTCGTGATTGCTCACCAGCAGCGTCTGCCCCGCATCAGCCAGTTGACGCATCAGGCCAATCAACTGCTCACGGGACGGGGGATCAATGGCTGCACAGGGTTCATCCAGCAGCAGCACCTCCGGTTTCATGGCCAATACGGCTGCCAGTGCCACTAACCGTTTTTGCCCCCCGGACAGCCTGTGAGTGATCCTGTCCTGAAGCCCTTCTATACCGAGTGAGGCCATTGTTTTTATCGCTGTCTCCCTGGCCTGGCTGCGGGACTCTCCGAGATTGAGGGGGCCGAAGGCCACATCTTCCAGCACGGTCGGGCAGAACAACTGGTCGTCTGAATCCTGGAACAACAGGCCCAGGCGGGGACGTATACCGGTGAAGTCCGCTTCGGTTTCCATGGGGGTTCCAAAGATGCGGACACTGCCTTCCTGGGGCCGGCACAGCCCCATAATGGTATGGAGCAGCGTGGTTTTTCCGCTGCCGTTGGGTGCCATCAGGCCGATGCGGTCTCCGGGCATTATTTTAAGCTTAAGATTGTTGAGGACGGCATCGTAAGCACCGGGATATCTGAAGGAAATATTTTCAAGTTCAATGATGGGAGTGGTCATAGGGTATTTCCTTCAGTCAATTTATATGAAAGAAACTTGCAAGCTATTATATTCTTTCATGTTTTGTTGTGGGCACGGGCAATGACGATCATGGGCGGCCCATGGCCGTTAGTTCAACCATAATCGTTCTGCGATGAGCAGGCTTATCCCTGCGGCACCGCAGATCACAAGAAATCCTATGTGTATCCCATCTGCGGTATACACGTCAAGACTTCTGAACCTGCCGGTAAAACCCCTGCAGCGCATGGCCTGGAAGACCCGGTCCGCCCTGTGGGAGGCCCGGACAAAGAGCATGCCGGCAAGATAGGCATAGGTCCTGTAGGAGTGCAGGTTGGTTCCCGGCCGAAATCCCCTGAACCTGGCGGCCCGGATGAGCCGGTTGTATTCCTGCCGGATTACCGCAATGTACCTGTAGGTCATCAGCAGAAGAAACACAAGTTTGTCAGGCACTCGGAGCCGGTGCAGCCCCGCCCCGAGAGTGGCCACCGGCATGGTGGCCAGAAGCGACGTAAATATAATGAGGATCCCGATGGACTTCAGGGAGATCATGGTGCAAAGCTGCACCCCTGCCCGGCTCACCGTGAGCCAGCCGTACCGGTAGACAATGTCTTCGGTGAAGGTCAGCGGCAGGAACAGCCACATCATCAAAAGAAACCAGAGAAGGGGTTTAAGGCGTATCAGGACCTGGCCTGCCTTGAGCTTTGCTATTAGGGCAAGCACAACGCTTATACTTAGAAAACCTGCGGCGACGGCTGGATGGGTGCACTGGGCTGCCGTCATCGATAAGCACAGGGCTGTGACGATTCTGATCCTGGGATCAATGCGGTGGATGAAGGAATCTCCCTGCTCCAGGCTTCGGTCTATCATAGATGTTCCTTTAGACGCTGTTAGGGTTGCTCGGTATTCTTTTTGGCCCGAAATCGTCTGGCCACATATGCCAGGCCGAAGATAACAGCGATACCTGCAATTATCTTCATGGGATCTGTTCCCTGATTGAGGGGGTTGTTCTTTGGTGCCGTATTTTTGGGTGCCGGTGCATCAGACTGTGGCGACGGTTCCTGCGAATCCATGAATTCGTCAGCAGCAATGGTCCAGCTGCCTTTGTGGCCTGGACCGGCCTTCAGTACGATGGTCATGTCGGAAGCATATCCTTCGGGGATGGCAAAGGAATGACGGCCAAGGTCATCTGTAGTCCCTTTGTAAACAGGGGTGCCGGCACTGTCACTTGCTGTAATCTCGCAGTTTTTAGCCGGCCGTTTCCCCCCGAACCCTGCTTCGATATGCACCTGGCCGTCTTCGGGCCAGGCAAATACAATGACTTTATGGGCAAGGGCCTGGGTGGTGCAGACCGTTGATATCAGGACCAGTGCCGGGACAAGGAAAAATGAATGTCGGTATTTCATGTGAGCATCACTTTTTTCGGTAGAATTTCAGGATAGACCCGCATCAGGAAGGATACGCAGAATCCGGTGATAAGCCCTTCAATAATCATCACAGGAACATGGCCCGTGATAATGGCAACACTGGTGGCCATAAATTGTTCATCCGTAAACCAGAGTGCAGCACCAAGAAGAAGGCAGGCGCCCATGATAGACAGGGTACCGGCAAGAAATCCGGCTACAAAATTTAGCTGGCTGGAACGGCCCAGCAACGGCCGGCACAAATAGTGGACGGCAACCGCCGGTACGGCCATGATCAGGGTGTTGACCCCCAGTGCGGTGAGGCCGCCGTACTGGAAAAAAACGGACTGGAGTGCCAGCGCTGTCAAAATTGCGGGAAATGCGGCAAGGCCAAGCAGGAGGCCCACCACTCCGTTGAGGATCAGGTGGACACTGACAGGGCCGATATTGACGTGGATCAGGGAGGCCACAAAGAAAGCCGAGGCCAGGATCGCTGTATGAACCATTTTCTGATCGTCTAATTTTTTTAGCCCAAGGGCCGTGCAGCCGATGGCAACGGCTGCACCTGCCCCGAGAACGGTACCTGATAGTACGCCTTCGGAAATATGCATGGATTACTTTTCCTGCCAGTTGTCAAATTTAACCCAGATCACTGCGCCTAACTCTATATCCTTTTTTTCACCGTCATGCACCATTTTTTTGTCGGAGGTGTTCAGGGCTGCAAACCCCCACCATCCCGCAACGGGAGCCGCATAGGTAAATACGCCGTTTCCGTCCGCCTTGACCACCTGGGTAATCATCTCGTCTGCCGGAGCTTCGACGGCCATCTTTTCATTGTAAAATTCCACCTCAACCTCTGCATAGGGCACAGGTTTGCCATCCAGTTTGACAATGCCCTGGAATACATTGCCGGCGTAGAGCCCCAGCGGCCGGGTCAGGGGGATGATTTCCGTTTTAATACCCAGTTCCTCATCCCAGCCGGTATCATCCCCGAATGCAGAAACGATTGTTTTGGTATAGTGGATGATAAAGCAATCTTCTGCGGGTTCCCAGTAGGGCACAGGTTCCATGACAAAGGCATGGGCTCCCGGACGTTTCATTTTAACGTCCACCGCAAAGGCCGGATGATCCATGACCTTGGCCGGTGCAAGGCGGCCAAGAAGATCGGTTAAATTGCCGTCTTTTACCATGAATACGGCTGCGGGTTTGACAAGTTCCATGCCGATGCCCTCAAAGGGATGGGAGAATGAGAGTGTCAAAGAAACGGTTCTGTTGTCGTCCGGGGCCACCATATTATCTGATGGGATCACCATACCAAAATGGGCATAACAGACCGGGGTAAAGGTCAACATTAAAAGTAGTACCGCAATAGGTTTCAGTTTGAATTTCATAATCAGTCCTTTTTATCAGTTTCACGTTTACAGGGTTTGGGCCAAAAAAAAACCACGAAGGCTGTCAAGCGGTTTTCCGCTTTCACCTTCGTGGTTTGTATTCGTTATGTATGTGGGTACTGCCGTTACATCAGGCAGACTTCTGTCTGCAAATTTAAACCGGAGCTTACTCCCGGCAAACCCCGGCTGTCAATACTTTTTTAAGATGAATCCTAAATTCTTGCCTCTGGTTGACAACAATTATTTTTGAACCCAGGCCCCTGAACTGTTCTGATAAAACTGTCCTTTCAATGTTCTTTCCTCAAGGATTTTTGCCCGCCGTTTTTCAACCCTGTCAAGGGAAACAGAATGTTCTGAGGCAATCTTCTGGTAGATCATCTTCCGGTCTTTGTTTTCTGCTTCAACCACGGCTTCTTTTTCACGTGCGCCGGTGACAAAGCCAAGATAGCCCCGGTTGGTTTCCCCAACGATGCCCCGGGTTTTAAGATCCGTGATTGCCGGTAACCGTTGGGTCATTCTCTGCTTGATGCCGCTATTGGCATAGGCAACTGCAGAACATACGAGAAGGGTTGCCAACAGGCCTGCAAATATATGTTTAAACCATTTACTTTTCATCATGTCTCCTTCTTATTCCGTGGTCTGTTCTTTGGCAAGCTCTTCGGCTGCTTCATCAATATCACCGAAGAAATCATCCAGGGCCTTGTCTACCTTCACATTCACATCTATGGTGATGTGGATGGGTTTAATTTCCACCGGCTTTACCTCGACTTCATGGCTGGTGCTGCAGCCGGTTGCCGCAAAGAACAGCACGCAGACAATAAGTGTACATAAACGATGGGTCATGTTATCTCCTTATTTTTTATCTTTCAGGCATCATTCCAGAATAGATTTTATCTTATTACCAAATTTCATGACGCGGTTAAAGGGGAGTTCAAGATTTACGTCCAGTTTTACCCCCTGGAACCTGGAGCCGGGGCTTTCCGCATCCACACGGATAAATCCTCCCATTTCCCGTTTATACTCAAAAGGCAGGACTTTTTCAGGCTTGCCATCAATTTCCATATTCACATCAAGCACATCCCCCGTGGTATTCAGCCTCAGCTTGGCCCAGGTGTACTGAAAATCCTTGAGTGCTTCAGCGGCCAGGTCCAGGTGGGATACCTGGGGGGAATCCTTGGGCATTCCTGTCATCAGGCGGTCTATATCGTTCACAAAGATCCGGCCCCCCTGCCCCGGCGTTGAAAAGAGAAATCCGTTTTCAAAGGATATATCACCGTTCTGGTAAACCACCGGGATGCGGCCGCTCAAGGTGCCGCCGCCGTCCGCATCAAAGGCGCCGATCTGCCGCAGAAGACTGTCCATTTCCAGACGGTCGCAGTAGAGGGTGAGGCTGACACGTCCGTCCGGGTCCGGAAGGCGCAGTGATTCGGTAGACACAATGCCGTTGCACCATTTCAGGGTCAGGTTTTCCAGATTCAGGGATTTGCCGTCCTCAATGCTGAACCGAAGCTTTGCGTCATTGAACCGGAACTGCCCCGCATCAATGGTTGAGATCTGTATTTTCTGCCCCGGCAGGCTCTCGGGGGTCAGGAGGTCAGCCATGATGATATTCCCCCGGATGCCGTCAACCGTCAGATTCAGATCCGGCATGTTTACACGGCCCTCATGAATTGAAATACTGCCGCCGGTGGTCAGCACGTGCTTTCTGAATACGGCATGGCTTTGTGTGGATGCTTTGATGTTGAAAGTGCCTTGATTCTGAATGTCCGGTAAGATCCGGGATAACGCTTTTTCGGTGAAATGAAAGGCTTCGGACCGGACCGCCACCTCAACATCGGGAACAAGGGCTTCATCCAGCCCTGCGGCAAGATCCACGTGCAGTACCAGGTCATCAATATCTTTGCTTGTCGCACGGCCGGTCATGGAAATTTTGTGATCCCCGGTTTGTCTGAGCACCCCTTCTAATCCTGCGTTAAGCCGTCTGCCGTCGGTGAACCGACCAACGGTTAATTGCCCCGGCTTTGTTTCGGGACGATAGGGATAGGAGATGGGAAGCTTTACGTTGATACCTTCCGCATTAAACCCTGCTGCGCGAAGATCAATGGCGGCGCCCGTTATTTGGGTGTTGAGCCGAAGATCGGGCGGTTGGTTTAGTCCCAGATGCACCGTACCTGATATCCGGTTTTTTTCGACGTTGATCCTGTTTCCATCGAAGAGAGCCAAAATGTTTGAAAGAACGCAGTCCATCCCCACAGAAAGCCTATTGTGGGCAGCCCCTGGCCTCAAGTTTGCTTTCATGCGCAATGCAGAAATATCGACCTTGCTGCCGGTTTGTCGGGCCTCAATGCCCGTTGCCAAAGTAAGAATGTGTCCGGATACGAGGAGCAGGCCTTCTTGCAGGTTGTCTGTTTTGATGCGTATCTGGCCCTGGGCATTAACACGTTTTATTCGGTTGGAAACAAGCAGAATCTTTGAGGCCAGTTCAGATAGGGTTGCGCTAAAAGTGATGGGTTTCTCCGTGGCCGGATTTAGAAAGTCTCCCTGGGTTTCAGCCTTGAATTCCAATGTGCCGGAAGAAGCCGACCCTAACGGGAAGTGATGATCAATCCCCTTGGTCCTCAGGCGGACATCGGCTTTCTGGTCTGCGGTTGTGCCCTTGACTGAAAATTCCAATTCCGGGGACAGCAGGGTCAATGGGGAGGGCAGTCCTCTGTCAACGGTGAAATGTGTCATGGGGGTGTTACGCCCTGTCAGGGTGAATTCGGGGAGTTCTCCTGCGCCAGGTACCGTGGCGTTCAGGGAAAAATTAAGCGGCAGCGGGGTAAGGCCCCGGTCCGACAGTGTAACATCTGCCAAGGCCTTGATCGTTAGATTGAGGGGAGGGCCTTCCGCCCTTTCATCGATATGGCCTGAGACCTTATGTACCTGTACCCCGGGACTGTCCTTGCCGATAATTTCCAGGCCTTCAAGTGAGAATTGCCATGGGGCATCAGATGATTTAGTAACGGAGAAGTTTACAGGTCCACCAAACAGAATGTCCTCAGGGATTTTTTGTACAAACTCAGTGATAAAACCGGGAGTAAAGTCATCAGCCGATATCTGCAGCCGTGTCATTCCGGATTCTAAGCTTCCGCCAGCCTCCATGGAGATACGCTGCCCGAAGGGGATAATCTCCCCTTGAACGCCTGCTCTGCCCTCTTCCCGGGAAACCCTGATGTTGAACCTTGCAGGCAGCAGGATCGGTTGGCCTTGATAGATAATTTCTGTATTGATGTGTTCTAACACAATTCGATCCGGAATAAAGGAAAAGAAGGGGGATAAATCAAGTCGGAACGGAAAGACAGGGGCACTGTCTTTTTTTGCTTCTGACAGTGTTTGTTTTCGGGGAAAGGTCTGCCCGTTGACGATCACGCTGGCCTCATCGGTGATTTGGATGCGGGTGGTGAGGCCTGAAACCGTTATTTTATCAAGCTGAAACCGATGTGGCCCGCCCCAGCTATAATCGCAGATAATCCGGTCCGCACGGACATCTTTGCCGATCCGGATGTCATGCAACACTGTTCTCGACGGTCCTATTTTTTCTATGGAAAATTCAGTAAAAAATCCTTGGGGAAGGTCTGGAAACCTGTCCTTGATAAAGGTTTCGGCAATGATCGGCAGGCCGATGAACAGGGATTGAATGACGGCTGCGGCAATCAAGATGATTACCAGAAGATATGGAAGGATGGGTTTAAATCGCATTCTTGATCTCAACCGTTAAAAACAGGTCTCCCCGGGTTTCTTCTCCCGGGAGTTGTTTTCCCATGCCTTTGAGGCGCAGCCGTGTGCCCCGTTTGATTCCGGCAGGGACCGTGACCCTGTAAAAGGATTTGTAAAATCCCCAGGGGATGGTAACCAGTTTACGTGTTCCAGCCAGTGCCTCAAGGGAGGTCAATTCAATCACCCCGTAAAGGTCGGGACCAAAATCCCTGGATTGCGGGGTGATGACCTGGAGCCGCGGGCTGCGTTTTTTACGGGTCAGACGGGTAATTTTTTCATTGGTTCCGGTGCTGGGCACCTTTTTATTCATGGAAAGCAGAATCACCCCGGCAATGAAGCCGCCCACATGGGCCCACCAGGCGATATTGCTGCCTGCCCCCTGGCCGGTGGCATTGATAAACTGGAGCAAAAACCATATTCCAAGAAAGACAAAGGCCGGGATATGGATAAAAACAGGGAAGATCAATATGGGCACCACCGTCAGGATGCGGGAGCCCGGATAAAGAATGAAATAGGCCCCCATAACTCCGGCAATGGCACCGCTGGCCCCGATGGTCGGCACCGGGGACTGGAAGTTGAGTAGGAAGTGGCATACGGCGGACAGAATACCGCAGACCAGATAGAATCCGATAAATCGGGCAGTGCCGAAATGGGCCTCCACATTGTCCCCGAAGATATACAGAAACCACATATTGCCCAGGAAATGCCAGAAACCGCCGTGGAAAAACATGTAGGATACAGGGGACAGCAGTTTGTTCAGGAGGGTAAAATGACGGGCAAGCTCTCCTAGGGTATACTTGCCGGGCACGAATCCGAAAATGTAATATACCGCCTCATTGTCAAGCCCCAGGGTGAGCTGCCAGAGGAAGACCAGGGTGGTGATACCGATAATCCCATAGGTTGCCACCGGCAGGGCGTGGGTTTCCTGGTTGTCCCGGATGGGAATCATTGGACAATCCTCAGGCGGCAGGTTGCCGTTAATTGTTTCTTCACTGACTTTAAAATTTCCATAATCGCGTCCTCAACCGTAAACACGTTCCCCTGCACGGCTTTTTTGGCCAGTCCGGACACCAGGCCCTCCCTGTCTTCCTCAAGGCCAAGGCAGGTGCGAAGGGCATCCATCCATGCAAAGTACAGATCTCCGATTTCGTCGTCAGGCAGCCGCGCCACAACGGATTTTGCCCTCAACGGCAGGTGGTGGCAGATCAAGCGGGCGGCACCGTCGATGGTTCCCCCATAGCAAAATGTGTCCGTGGTTTTCGGAAAAAGAGGTGAGAATTTAGTTTCTTTGTCTGACTCAAGATAGTCAAGGTATAATACGGCTTCCAAGATGGATTTTACGTCAAAATATATTCCCGGATCATGGCTTGCCCGGGGACCTGCGACATTTAGGGTTTTAATCTGGTTTTCAAGAATAAAGGACTGGAGGATGATCGCCGATTCAAATATATCATTGTCGAGCAGATCAATATGGCTGACAGGCTTTCCTTTGACACGGGCAAAGGACCATGTCAGTTTTGAACCACCCCGCAGAGGGCCCCTGGAAATGATGGCCGTACCCTGGGAGCCAATGATGTTCTGCCGCGTCCGGCTGGGATAGTCCGAGGTTGTCATTTCCTGCAGTTGATAGACACCGGGCAGCGTACCGTCTTCCGTCCGCCGTCCTTTGGTGATCCAGCCGCCGTGGGGGATGTTGAATTTAATGGCAACATCAAGGGCTGCCCGGTCTGCGCCCGTCTGTCCGCCTGAAACAATCTGAGAGAGCATAGTCGTTACGATTCCATGTAAAAATTTCCTTTTCTTATCATAACAATACAGGGTATAACTTCAATACCTAATTAAAGGGGACACTGTAACCGCAACGCTTCTGGAGACCTAAGGACCATCCATGAATCTGCCTTCTGACAGGGAATGCTTCAAGATTATCCGGAAAATGAAGATGATGGACCACATCATCGACCATTCGGTGATGGTTTCCAACGTCGCGGTATGCCTGGGGGGCCATCTTAAACAAAGTACTCCCGGATTGAATCTGGATCTGGTCAGGACCGCAGCCCTGCTACATGATATCACCAAGACAAGAAGCTTTGAAACCGGTGAAATGCATTCGGAAACCGGCGGCGGGCTTGCGGTAAGCCTGGGATATCCAGAGATCGGAGATATCATCCGGCAGCATGTGATCCTGGATAAACGGACGGATAAGGGCCCGGTGTCCGAACCGGAGCTTGTCAACTACGCAGACAAGCGCGTTCTCCACGACCAGGTGGTGTCACTGGATCAGCGCCTTGCCTATATTAAGGTGAAGTACGGTACGATCCCCGAATTCAGAAAACGCATCAGGCGAATGTGGGAAGACACCCTGGCACTCGAGGTAAAAATATTCAGGTCCATTGGTTTCACACCTGAGGAATTGCCCGGACGGGTGACACTCTGTGTCCACAAGATAACGCAGGACCGCGAATCTGCATCGGATTTAAAGGACGAAAATCCCGTGGACTATCCGGCGGATTCTCCCACCACATAGAACCGGACAATCTCAAATAGATCGGCAAGGGAAAAAGGTTTGCCCAAAAAGGCATCCGCCCCGGACTGCTCGGCCGCTTTCCTGTTCGCCTTTACCCCGGACATGAGGATGACGATGGTGTCTGCCCGATCCGCCTTGCATCTTGTTGTCAGTTCAATACCGCTCATGCCCGGCATGTCTACGTCTGAAATAATAATATCCGCAGCCCCGCCATCCTTCAAATAGTGCCAGGCCGATGTGGCGTCCTCAAAGGACAGAATTTCTCTGTTAACGCAGTATGTCAGGGCATTCACCGTAAGCTTCCTTACGCCGGAGTCATCATCCACCACTAAAATTTTAACGTTTTCTATGATGGGGTGCCCCTGTATCATCAGGCTGCCTTAAAAATGTCCTGGAAAATATCAAGTTTTGCGTGGGGAAAGGCCGTGTCAACGATACTGTCGATATTATCGAGAATGGCGGCACGCCGGTGCACCCCTAAGGGATAGTCGTCTGAAATCATGGCTGCAGCCATCACGCACAAAAGCTTGACCCGTTCTTTGAAAAGGTGGTTGACCGATCTTGACCCGGGTATTTTAAATGAGATGTCCGAGGTCTGGCGGTGGAGTTCGGCGGCATTGTCCAGAACGGCCTTTTTCCGAAATTTTCCGACAGGATATCCCTCCAGGCGGGCTTTGATCATTATAATCAGGAGATGAAGCCGCATAAAAGCAAGATGGTGGGTGTCCATCCTTGTTTCCGTATGGGTTAAATGGTTTCCGAATCGTTTCATCCCGTAAAAATCCTGTGGCCGATCTCCTGCCGGAGGAGGCGGGTCAGATCAGCATCATCGCCTTTTCATATTTCAGGTCCGGCGTGGTCTTGAACATGATGTCTTCTGAGAGATCGCTGGTCAGCCAGGCGCTGTCGCTTAATTCGTTGTCAAGTTGCATGGGCCCCCAGCCGGCGCATCCCAGCATCACCATAAACTGCTCAGGCCCCTTGCCCATGGCAATGGCTTCCAGAATGTCCCTGGAGTTGCTAAGACAGAGCCAATCTGTGACCCTTAAGCTTTCGTTCCAGTCAAAAGGAGCGCCGTGGAGAACGAAAACACCGGAGGGTTGCACCGGACCGCCTAGGAAAACGTCCAGTTTATCCACCGTTTCGTTGCATTCTATGCTCAGATCTTCAAAGAGTTCCCTGCCGGTCAGCAGCGGGTGCACTTTATTAACAATGAAGCCTAAGGCACCGGATTCGTTGTGTTCGCACATGCAGGTGACGGTCTGGGCAAAATTGGGGTCAGGCAGGCCGGGGACCGCCATGAGAAATTTGCCTTTCATATTCTGTGAGATATCTTCGCTCATACCCCCTGCTCCATGATTGATCTTGACATTACAGCGATAGTCCTCCTATATTTATTGAAGGATTAGTTTTAAATATTTCCGGTTGATTTGCAATACTTTTATTAGGGACATGCAACATATCTGGTAAAAGAAAGATCCGAAGACAACCGGAATCAACAGCAACTAACCACAGGTTTAGAATCATAGCAAGCCAAAAAAACAGACTATGACAGAAATCAACCAAGATACGCCGGGGATTCAGCCAACATCCCCCGCTGAAAAGACCGGAAAAACCGGATCTTTTTCCAGAGGGGCACCAGGGGAATTCTCAAAGATCCTGGCCGAAGAGCTGGAAGGCAGCAGCCTTGGCGATTTGGGGGCCGGGGATGATTTCGGCCTGCCCGAACTGTCCGCCACCTATAATGCTCAGCTTGCAGAAATCAGCCGGGACAACAGTTTTGTTCCCCAGTTGCTTTCCGATGCCATTGATATGCTTGAAAAATATGCCGGCATACTTTCAGACCCCGGTCAGACCCTGAAAAACGCCTATGGCCTGTTGGAAGAGATCCAGATGCAGACCGCCCAAATCGACAGGGGTCTGACCGAAACTACGGATTCAGACAACCGGCTTAAGAATATCCTGGATCATCTTGCCACCGTGGTTGAACTTGAAAAAATCAAGATCAACCGCGGCGATTACACCTGAGACTCCGGCTATTCCTTATCTTCTTTCCTGCCGTAAACATCATCAAAACGGACAATATCGTCTTCCCCGAGGTAAGGGCCGGACTGTACTTCAATGAGTTCGAGAGGGATTTTTCCGGGGTTTTCAAGCCGGTGCATGGTGCCTAAAGGGATATAAACGGATTCGTTTTCCTGCAACATAATTTGCTTTTCTCCCTTTGTGACGATGGCGGTGCCCGATACCACGGTCCAATGTTCCGCCCTGTGGTAGTGCTTTTGGAGAGAGAGCTTTGCGGAGGGCTTCACGGTAATCCGTTTAACCTGGTACCGGGGGGCAAGATCGATGGTCTCATAGTCGCCCCAGGGGCGGTATACCTTGGCATGGGTGATTGCCTCTTCACGATTCAACGCCTTCAACTTCCCGATCTGGGGCATGCTGGAGAAGTTCGCCCCGGCCTTCCTGGCGGCGCTGTGATGCCGCGGCCAGATGGAAGGAAAAAGCTGAGAAATACGATACTCGGATTCAAGAAATTTAATTTTTAGGTCTTTAATTGGATCATTGATTTTTGGGTTATCTTGGGGAATTGTATATCTACTAGAATATGAGATAGTAAGAAATCAGTTCTTGATAGCTACGATCCTTAAATCCATATTTTTAGCTTATGTTTTTTATGCTTTTTTACAGATTTCACGTGACATAGCTAGGGTTATCATTAACTATGCTGAACCTAATAAGTCTGGCAAACCTGTTTTGATATATGGGGCAGGTTCAGCTGGAAATGAATTATATCAAGCACTTAAATTAAACCCTGCTTTTAACATAATTGGTTTTTTTGATAACTCTAAAGCATTGAGTGGAGCGGAAATAAATAGCATAAAAATTTATGGTAAAGATAAGCATTTAAAAAAGTTGTCAAAACAATATCCGGAGTTGGAGGTATATTTAGCTATACCAAGTCTTAGTCTTGCTGAAAGAAGAGTAGTCATCTCAAGTTTAGAAAAATTTAAGATAGCTGTAAGAACAATCCCCTCGCTGCATGAATTAGTAGCAAATCAAAAGAAAATGGTTGAAATGCAAGACTTAAATATCCATGACATTTTGCCAAGAGATCCTGTGGGTAAATCTTCTGTATCATTCTTTGGATTAACTTTAATGATTACTGGTGCGGGAGGATCTATTGGGTCTGAAATTGTAAGACAAGCTTTATCAGGCAACCCAAAAAAAATTGTTTTGCTTGAGTTATCTGAAACAAATTTATATTTAATTCAAGAGGAAATTGAATCGATTATTAAGGCAAAGAATTATAAACTTGAGGTTGTTTATGTTCTAGGTGATGTAAAGGATAAGTCTAGACTTAGAAGCATAATTTTCAATCATAAGATTGACTATATTTATCATGCAGCAGCATATAAACATGTTCCAATGGTAGAATTGAATATATCTGAGGGAGTTTATAATAACGTTATTGGAACATATAATGTAGCAAAATCTGCTAAAGAAAATAAGGTTGAAAATATGATTTTAATTATGGCCGGTGGACGAGGTTTAAGATTAA
>CAJWHT010000163.1 GCA_913041495.1 uncultured Desulfobacteraceae bacterium
ACACCCTGGATCTGGGGGATGAGACCATCCGGGCCAAACAGATCATCATCGCCACCGGGTCCAAACCCTGGCTCCCGGAACGCTGGCAGCCCTACAGGGAATTTGTGGTGAATACGGATCTGTTTTTCGAACTGCCGGATCTGCCGGAGCGGGTGGCTGTGTTCGGTCTGGGGGTTATCGGCATCGAGCTTGGCCAGGCCCTCCACCGCCTGGGGGTTAAGGTTTCGGCCATCAGCCGAAGGAAAACCGCCGGCGGCCTCACGGATCCTGCACTGCAGGTCTACGCCTTTGACCATTTTTCCAAAGAGATGGATATCCGCCTGGGCACCGCCGATATTATCGGAAAAACCGGCACCGGCCTCATCGTCGCCTGTGATGACGAGCAATTCGAGGTGGACCGGGTGCTTTTGGCCACGGGCCGCCGCCCCGCCCTCCGGGACCTTAATCTTGAAAACTTAGGGGTTAAACTGGATGAAAAAGGCATGCCGCCCTTTGATCCGGCCACCCTTCAAATCTCAGACCTTCCCGTATTCCTGGCCGGGGATGCCAACGGCCTTGCACCGATTCTCCATGAGGCGGCAGATGACGGTGCGGTGTGCGGAAGAAACAGCGTATCAGGGACTATCGAGGGGTTCAGACGGCGGGTGCCCCTCCATATTACCTTTTCCCATCCGGACATTGCCCTGGTGGGACAGAGCCACAAAAAGCTGACGGACAGCGGCACCGATTTCATCACCGGGGAAACCACCTGGGAGGGCTGGGGCCGTGCCACGATGATGCTGGGAAAAGCCGCAGGCAGGGCCTGTATTTACGCCGATCCCATAGACGGCAAACTTCTGGGAGCGGAGCTGATGGCCCCTGGCGGGGAACATATGGGACACCTGCTGGCCTGGGCCATTGGCGCCGGTTTTACGGCGGCACAGGCCCTGGCCATGCCCTTTTACCACCCGGTTCCCGAGGAGGCCTTAAGAGAAGCCCTGATGGAAATTGCCGCCCGGACAAAGATACCTGCACCTGAGTTTGACTTGTCCCCCCTGCCGGCATAAGGGCCACTTATGCCTTTTTGGCCCTGCCGTAAAGCTGGGAAACCAGGATGCCGGCAAGGATAAAGCCGCAGCCGGCGATTCCCCTGCCGGAGAGAAGTTCACCCAGGATCAGCCAGCCGCCGGCGGCAGCAAAGACCGATTCAAGGCTCAGGATAATCGCGGCGTGGGAGGCCGGACTTTTCTTCTGGGCCACCACCTGGAGGGAATAGGCCACCCCCACGGACATGACACCCCCGTAAAACAAAGGAATCGCTGCCGCTGTCACCGCCCCGGGTGCCATAGTCTCCGTAAAAAGCGCTGCCACCGCACTTAATCCGGCGCAGACCATAAATTGTACAAAGGACAGGTAGAGGGCGGAAAACCGTTTAGCAAACCGGGCCACCACCAAAAGGTGGCCGGCAAAACAGAAGGCGCAGATCAGCACCAAAAAATCCCCGAAGGTCATGTGCAGTTCTTCAGTCACACTGAGCAGGTACATCCCGGCCGTGGCAAGCAGGGCGCCGATCCAGGAGCCGGCCGATGCCCGCTCCTGCCTGAAACACATGTTCAAAAAAGGCACCAGCACCACATAAAGCCCGGTAATAAAGCCTGCCTTGCCCGCCGTAGTGTAAACGATCCCGGCCTGCTGGAGCGAGGCACCGGCAAACAAAAAAACACCGCAGACAACACCTGCAGGGATAAGCCCTTTCAAGGCATATCCCCCCGGCCTGCGCCGGATCATAAACGGCAGCAGCGACAGACATCCCAGAAAAAACCGGATGGCATTAAAGGTAAAGGGGCCTAAATGATCCATGCCCACGCGCTGGGCAACAAAGGCAAGCCCCCAGATGGCAGCGGTCAGAACCAGCAGGGCATCGGATTTTATGGTATCCTGTTTCATGGGCTTTCTCCGGGTGTCATATGAACAACAAGGGCACATCATAAAACAGACGGAAATAGAGTCAACACAAAAAACTGCCGGTTGCTTTTTTACAATGGTGTTCTAAATTATCTTGATATTTGGTTCTACTTGAACTATATAGAGCGGCCTTTTCGGGGCAACCGCAGGATTCTCCGGAAGATTTTCCGGACGGTACCCCCCTTAAGAAGTCCGGTTACACATTAAGGATTATCAGCCAAACACCATCACAATTCAGCCAGACACTATTTTACTTTTCAGGTGATACAAAATGAACGTTAAAAACATGACCTATTCGGTTCCTTGGAACCTGTTTCTCATTACCCTGGGCAGCCTGATCTTTGCCATCGGCCTCAAGGGTATTTTTATTCCCCACGGAATGATCACCGGCGGCTTTTCAGGCCTTGGACTGCTGCTGCTGTATGCAACGGACAGCATGACCGCAGGCCTCTGGTACCTCATCTTGAACATTCCGGTGTTCATCCTGGGGTGGAAATTCATCTCCAAACGCTTCCTTTATTACTCGTTTTACGGCATGATCGTTATGACCATTCTGGTGGATGTGGTAAGCATTGACATCCATATCACGGATCCCTGGCTTGCGGCCCTGGCCGGCGGCATCCTGTTCGGCGCCGGTTCCGGTTTGATTTTCCGGTCCCTTGGGTCCGCCGGGGGCAACGATATTATTTCCATTATACTAAACCAGCGGTTCGGGGTGAGAATCGGCACCTACAACTTCCTGTTCAACTTCACCCTGTTCTTTTTCAGTTTCGGCACCATGAAAACAGACCTGATCCTCTATTCCATGGCAGCCTCTTATATCGCCTCACAGATGATCGAGTATTTCATGACCCTGTTCAACCAGCGGAAGATGATCATCATCATCTCGGACAAAAACCGGGAGATCGCCCATGAAATCAACCATAAACTGCGCAGGGGCGCCACCTTTCTTAAGGGCCAGGGTGCCTATACCGGCAAGGACAAGGATATCCTGCTCACCGTGGCCAATACCTTCCAGATCAAACGGGTGGAAGAAGTTGCCTTCAACATCGACCCGAATGCCTTCATGATTACGGAAAATACGTTCAACGTCCTTGGCAAAGGATTTTCCCAGAGAAAAGTTTACTGATTCTTTACGGATTGATCTTATATTTATTAGGTCCCTAACCGATATCAAACACTTTTCTTAAATTGTCCGGCACAGCGAAGTTCTCCGCCGGGCCGGACAATTTAAGGGGTTTCATCCCCAACACCCCCATGCCGGCTGAAAAATTTCCGGCACCGTCCTAACCGACCTCATCTTCTTTTCATACGTTCCTAATCCGGCCGTCACAAGGATTTAACACGCAAACCGTAGTTAGACCTGTTAAGCACACTGACGCACTTCATATAGGGTTAACCACTTGACACCCCTAAGGATAAAGAAAGATGAAAATAGACCTTCACGTGCACTCCAAATATTCCAAACGCCCCTCCCAGTGGATTCTCCAGAAAATCAGCTGCCCGGAGAGCTTCACAGAACCCATGCAGGTGTATAAAACCGCCAAGGACAAGGGCATGTCCATGGTCACCATTTCGGACCACAACACCATTGACGGTGCACTTGAAATCGCCCACCTTCAGGATGTGTTCATATCCGAGGAAATCACCTCTAATTTTCCCGAAGACGGCTGCAAGGTTCATATCCTTGCCCTGAACATCACAGAGGCCCAGCACCTCGAGATCCAGAAGATCCGTAACAACATCTTCGATCTTACAGCCTACCTGAACGGGGAGGATATCGTTCATGTCCAGGCCCATCCCTTATACGGGGTCAATGACCGGCTGACCATCAACCACTTTGAACAGATGCTGCTTCTGTTTAAAAACTTTGAGCTGAACGGTGCCAGAAACGATGCCCAGAACCAGATTTTAAGCCAGGTGCTGTCCGAACTGACGCCCCAGGATATCCACCGCCTGTCCAACCGGTACGACTACCAGCCCCTGTTTGAACTCCCCTGGCAGAAAAACCTCACCGGCGGATCAGACGACCACAGCGGCCTGAATATCGCCCGGACCTATACCACGGTCAACGGTGCCACCGACATCGACACTTACCTGACCGGAATTCTGCAGGGAAGATCCCGGGTGGTCAGCACCCCCTCCACCCCCAAGGTTATGGCACACAACCTGTATGGCATTGCCTACCAGTTCTACAGGAACCGCTTCAACCTGAGCCGCCACGCCAACAAGGACCGGATGCTCAAATTCCTAGACCGTTCCCTTATGCCGGAAAGCAATGACGACGGCGGCCTGATGTCAAAATTTTATACGTTCCTGAGCAAACGGAAAAACCGCCCCAAAAAGAAGGGAATGCCGGAATCCATGATGGGATTGATCCGCCGGGAAACCGAGCGCCTCTTTGAGGAGAACCCCGCCCTGCTGGACATTGCAAAGACAAAAGTTCAACCCCTGGGACGTTCCGTGGACAACCGGGAACAGGTCTGGTTCGACTTTGTGAACCAGGTGTCCAACAAGGTGCTCTCCCATACCGGAGACCTGCTCCTGGGCCAGGTGTCCGGGGCCAACCTATTTAATATCTTCCAGACATTGGGTTCTTTAGGCGGCCTGTACACCCTGATGGCCCCCTACTTTGTCTCTTACGTACACTTTGCCAAGGACGTGGAGATGAACACCGCAGTGCGCAACCGCTTTGCCCAATACAAAAGCGGGCTTGAATACGGTATGGACCCCCCTAAAAACCGTGTAAAACTAGTCCACTTCACCGATACCTTCTACGATGTCAACGGGGTGGCCCAGACCCTGCAACAGCAGGTCCGGGCCGCCCTCAAGCACGACAAGCAGCTCACCATCGTCACCTGTGACGTCAATCCCGGGAAAATCGGGGACGGGGTAAAGAACTTCTCCCCCATGGGCGTTTACGAGATCCCGGAATACACCGAACAAAAGATCTACTATCCGCCCTTCCTGGAGATGCTGGACTACTGCTTCACCCAAGAGTTTACCCATATCCATTCGGCCACCCCCGGCCCCATCGGTCTTACGGCCCTGGCCATTGCAAGGATACTGAAACTGCCCCTGACCGCCACCTATCACACCCAGTTTCCCCAGTACGCCCAATACCTCACCGGGGACGACTTCATCGAGGATATGACCTGGCGATTCATGATCTGGTATTACGACCAGATGGACCAGATCTACGTCTCCAGCCAGAACTCCTTTGACGAACTTGCGGAAAAAGGCATACGGCCTGAAAAGATCCGGATCATCCCCAGGGGCATCAACACCGATATCTTCCATCCGTCCAAACGGAACGGCATTTTGAACAAAGATTACGGCATCAGCCGGGACGCCGTGAAATTCCTCTATGTGGGCCGGGTATCCAGGGAAAAGAACCTGCACCTGCTGATCAACGCATTTAAGCGCCTGAGCACCGCCCATGATAACGTCCACCTCACCGTGGTGGGGGACGGCCCCTATGCCGCAGAGATGAAACGCAAGCTTCGAAATGCACCGGTGACCTTCACCGGATATCTTTCCGGCGAGCCTCTCCACCAGGTATACGCCTCCGCCGACACCTTTGTCTTCCCCTCCACCACGGACACCTTCGGCAACGTGGTGCTGGAAGCACAGAGTTCCGGCCTGCCCGTTATTGTCTCAGACCGGGGCGGCCCCTGTGAAAACATGGGAGATAGGGTTACCGGGTTTATTGTGCCCGGCGACGATGAAACCGCCCTGGTCAAGGCCATGGAAAAACTGGTCACGGACAAAACGCTGCGGGAAAACATGGCCCTGGCCGCAAGGGCGTTTATGGAAAACCGTTCCTTTGAAAGCGCCTACATCCGCTCCTGGGAATTCTATAAGGAAATCCATCCCCCCAAAACCGTTCGAGAATTCCCAAAGGCAGGATAAGCATTTATGGAAACACTTAGTTCAGGATTGAAAACCGCGGCCCTCATGGCCCGGGGCAGGCTGCCCGGCCAGCTTGTCATCCAGATTACGGACCGCTGCAATGCCACCTGCCCCCAGTGCGGCATGAGAAAGACCAACAACTTCCCCAGAACCCGCCTGTCCACGGACGGAATCAAGTCCATCATTGATGCGGCGGGTGAAAAGGGCATCCAGGCCATCTCCTTTACCGGCGGCGAACCCATGCTGCTGAGAAAGGATCTGCCCGAACTCATACACCACGCCGGCAAGGCGGGCATCCCCTATATCCGCAGCGGCACCAACGGTTTTTTCTTCATGAACCACCACCGCCCGGAGTTCGGGGACAAGATAAAGAAAATTGCAGACGAGCTGGCCGCCACCCCCCTGCGCAACTTCTGGATCAGCCTGGACTCCGCCCTGCCCCATGTCCACGAATCCATGCGCGGATTTGACGGATTGGTGCGCGGCATGGAAAAGTCCCTGCCGGTATTCCACGCCGCCGGTCTCTACCCGTCGGTGAACCTGGGATTGAACCGGAACGTCAGTTGCCGCACCAAAAAGCAGCCCAGGCCCAGTAAAGCTACCCTGGAAACCCCTGAGGCGTCCCCCTTTTACCGGGCCTTTGCCGACGGATTCGACGCCTTTTACCGCAGCGTCATCAACCTGGGTTTCACCATTGCCAACGCCTGCTATCCCATGAGCATGGACGACAGCCAAGCCAAGGAAGGGCTCGATACGGTATATGCCGCCGCCTCCCCGGACCGGGTGGTCTGCTTCACCCGGACGGAAAAAGCCTTGCTGTTCAAGGCGCTCATGGACACCATCCCCAAATACCGGTCCAAAATCCGTATCTTTTCCCCGCTCACCTCGCTGCACACCCTGGTCCGGGAATACTCAGGCCAACAAAATGGGCATGATACCTACGGCTGCCGCGGCGGCATCGACTTTTTCTACGTCAACTGCACCGACGGCAACACCTACCCCTGCGGCTACCGCGGCACGGACAACCTGGGGCCCTTCCAGGACCTGGACATCCAATCACTGGATAAAACCGCCCACTGCCTGGCCTGCGACTGGGAATGCTTCCGGGACCCAACGGAACTGGGCGGTCCTGTCATGGAAGGCCTCACCGCCCCCTGGCGGCTGGCGGCCCGCATGGCCCGGGACAACGCCTACGCCGCCCATTGGGTGCAAGACCTGCGCTACTACAAGGCCTGTGATTTCTTTGACGGCCGGATGGCACCGAGAACGACTGCTTTAAGCCGTTTTTAACCCCAGTCCGCCTTCTGCCCTGAATTGGGCTTGACTTTCCCAAGTGCATCCCGTAAAAATTGAACAAATGACCTAAAAGTTCAATTTTTCAATATTCGATTTTTACGCACAGAACGCCATGGCCCAAACAGCAAAAAAAGATGAGAAACAGTACCAGCTTTACAGGGATGCCCTGAACCTCTTTGCCGAATACGGCTACAAAAAAACAACGGTGGCAGATGTGGCGGATCGCCTGGGCATGACCAAGGGCAATATCTACTTCTATGTGAAAAACAAAAAGGAACTCTACCACCGGACCATCCACTGGGCCCTGACTCAATGGCAGGATCATGTGCGCAGTGCCGTCGCCGGTCAAACCACCGCGCCGGACCGTTTCAACGCCATGGCAGAGGCCGCACTGGGCTATATCGAGGGCAACAAGGTGTTCCGGCGGCTGCTCATAAGGGACCCGGAGATCTTCACCCTGGACCGGGACAGGGACCGGTTTCCTGAAGCCAACCGGGCGGCCCGGCAGATCATCCGGGACATCCTGGATCAGGGAATCCGGGAAGGCGCCTTCACGGTCCGGGACCCGGAAGCGGCCACGGAGTACCTGTTCAGCATCTATATGATGTTTCTCATACAGACCTTTGTATACCTGGACAAAAAAGACTTCCGGCGGATATTCGCATCTGCCCTGGCACTCAATCTAGGGGGGCTGTCATCCCCCCGGCCCCCCAAGGAGACAAGTCATGACCGATGCCACGTTAAAGGCCCTTGAAAATCTCAGGGATTTTTCCACCATGAAATGGTACGCCATCCCCTTGCTATCCATCGTGTTTTATATCTATACCCGGGAAATCAAGGAGGCCCGGCAAACCCAAAACTGGGACGCCGTGCTGGCAGGGCTGACCATTCTCGGGGTGGATTTTTTCAATGAGACCTGGAACTCCTGGGTCATGGTGCTCAGCGGCCGCAGTGCCTTCTGGACCGCCCCGGGGGATACGGCTCTCCGGACCATGGTGGGCTGGAACATCGAAATCATGTTCATGTTTTCCCTGATGGGAATCGTCTATTACCATACCCTCAGCGATGACCGGTCGGATAAAATCCTGGGACTGCCGGAGATGTGGTTCTGGGCCATCGGCTATTCGGCCTTCAGCGTCTTTGTGGAATGTTTCTTGAACCTGGGGGGCCATCTGGTCTGGGAGTATCCCTTCTGGGAACGTTCTTTCAAAGGGGTGTGGCTGATCTTCCTCATCGGCTATTTCCACTTTTTCTGCGCCGCCATCTTTACGATTACAAGAAAAACCTTAGGGGCCAAGCTGATATTTGTGGGGATCTGCTGGGCCGTGCCCACGGTGATGAATATCCTGGGATTAGGGATATTCAACTGGCACTATTGAGACTGAACGGATCTTAAATCAAAACGGCCTGCCGGATTCTCACCCGGGCAGGCCGTTCTATTAGCAGGCTGTTTTTATTAATGAAACGCTCTGATATCAGCCCTCATCCCGTGCGGCCAGGATATCGAGTACCTCTTTGCACCTTTCCGCAGCCCGCTGCCGAATCTCTTCGGCAAGGGCGACGGTCTTGTCCTTGTATGCCAGATCCGTGATATCCCCCATGTTGATGAGGACATTGCGGTAGGCGCCCCAGATGCCGGTTTCCATGGCCCGGGCACCGACTTCCACATCGGATTTAGACGCGATGTTGCCGAATCTTGCCACCTCGATCATGGCCTCCCAGGCAGCATCGGTCCTTCGCATGACGGAGAGGGGGATCTCAATAGCCTTTTTCAGACCGGCCTGCATCTGTGCCGTACGCTCCGCCTTTTCTTCGTCCGTTCCCTTAGGCAGTCCCAGGGCGTCGATATAATCGTTAAAGGCATTTGTATCGGCATCGATCATTGGGATAAGATCGGCTGCGGTATGGTGGAGCACCGGCACAAGCGTCCGCATCTTTGCATCCACATCCTCAAACTTGCGAACCCCCATGGTCAGCTTGGCCACCATGGCGCCAAGACCTGCGCCCATGCCCGCAATGGCAGCAGAAGCGGAACCGCCTCCCGGGGCACCGGTACGATCGGCAACAGATTCGATGAAACGCCGCAGGCTCAGGGATGCCAGGGGCTCATCCGGTTCTTCGGCAATGATGTACTCAATGATCTTTTCTTCGGGTTTGAACGGGGCAACCGAATTCAGCCCCAGGCGTTCTACGGCAAGACGGACCTTCTGGTCTTCGTCAAGAACAAACAGCCCCTCTTTTTCAATGTAATATTCCGCAGCCATGAGCATGGCCTCCAGGGGAACCACGCCCACGATTTCAGAGCCGGTGACGGCCACGTTCAGTTCAGCCGCCTCCTCTTTCACCGCTTCAAAAACCTCATGAATGGCAGTGACATGGTAATTGTTCAGGTTCACCGTTACCTGGGAGAGATTGTAATCCTCCACATACCAGCCCATGCCTTTTAGATCCTTGAACCGCCCGGGCTGGTCCGGTCCCCTGCCCGCCTCCCTGAGATTCAAAGCAATCCTGTGGGCCTGGTTGGGGGTGGACAGAAGATTCACGTTGTAGGCAATGAGAAAGAACCTGGCCCCGGTGACGGTGGCGCCCCAGGAAGGGATAAACTCGGCAGGGCCGAAGTCCGGTTTCCACTTTTCCGTGGTGATCCGGTCTTTTATGGCTTCATACTGGCCTTCCCGGATCTGGGGCAGTTTCTTCCGGTATTCCTGGTCGGAAGATTCTTCGTAGAGATAAACGGGGATTCCCAGCTCCTCGGCGGCCCTGCGGCCGAATTCCTTGGACACGGCCACACACTCCGCCATGGTCACATTGGCCACCGGGATAAAAGGACAGACATCCATGGCTCCCATACGGTGATGCTCGCCATGATGTTCGGCCATATTGATCCGCTCCCGGGCCACCCGGCCGGCATTCAGGGCGCCTTCCACGACGGCATCGGGGTCCCCCACAAAGGTATATACCGTCCGGTTGGTGGAACGGCCGGGGTCCACGTCCAGCAGACTGCATCCCGCAGTATTCCGGATGGCTTCGGCAATGGCCTCAATGGTTTCCGGATTCCGGCCTTCACTGAAATTGGGTACGCATTCGACAATCTTTTTCATTTCAATTCAACTTCCGTAAATTATGTTAGGTTCAGATGTAGTTATGATGCCCGGTGCCCCGTATCTAACGCTGAGCACAGGAATAAAAATTACGCCGCAGCATTTACAGCGGCAGAGGATTTCACCAGCCGGGGACCAAGCACGGTAAGCACCAGGGCTGCGCCCACCAGAATAACGGAGAGCTTCGCTGACACCAGCAACAGGCCGCCGATGGTCAGCATGGCCTTGCCGCCCACACCGATGGGGGTCCTGAAATGCCCGATATAGGCCGCAGACAGGGCAATAACACCCAGAATACCGCTGATCATGGCAATGGAGAACTCCGCCCAGGTAAAATTGATAAAGAGCATGCTCGGGGCATAAACAAACATGAAGGGGACAAGTGCCTTACCCATGGATAATCTGAAGGCAGTGGTACCCGTCCGCATGGGATCGGCCCCCCCGATGCCTGCACCGGCATAGGCGGCCAGTGCCACAGGCGGCGTTACGTCGGCCAGTACCCCGTAATAGAAGACAAAAAAGTGGGTGGCCACCAGGGGGACGCCCAGGTCGCTCAAGGCCGGCCCTGCGATGGAGGCCAGGATGATGTAGCATGGCGTGGTGGGGATGCCCGCCCCCATGACGATACAGGCCACTGCCACCATGATCAGGCCGAAGAACAAGGTGGCGCCGTTGGCCGAGATCAGCCCCATGGGCACGGCGCTGGAAAGAATCTGTCCGGCGGAGGAGGCCAGTTGGAGCACGGCACCTGAAAACTTGAAACCCATGCCGGTGAGGGTGAGGATACCCAGGATAAATCCCACACAGGCGCAGGCAGCACCGATGGCCAGGGCGTATCTTGCCCCCTCATCCAGTCCCTTGGCGATCCGTTTGGGTGTCAAGGTGTTGCTGCCGTCCAGGTCACCGATGCCCAGCCGTTTGGTCAGCGGCGGGATGTAGGAACAGATCACCGTCAGGATAATGCCCCAGAACGCCGCCAGGTAGGGGGTGAACTGAAGCAGCAGCAGGGTGACCATGACGCTCAGGGGGATCATCAGGTGCCAGGAGCGTTTCAGCACATGCATGAACTGGGGGATCTGTTCACGGGCCATGCCCTTCAGGCCCAGCCGCCGGGCTTCCAGATGCACCATTGAAAAGATGGCCAGATAGTGAAACAGGGCCGGAATAATGGCAATGAGGATGATTTCGTTGTAAGGCACCCCCAGCATTTCGGTCATGACAAAGGCAGAGGCCCCCATGATGGGAGGCGTCACCTGGCCGCCGCAGGAGGATGAGGCCTCAACCGCTGAGGCAAAACGCGCTGTAAACCCGTTCTTCTTCATCATGGGAATGGTAAAGGAACCGGTGGTGGCGGTGTTGGCAATGGGAGAGCCGGAAATCATACCGAAAAAACCGGAGGAAACCACGGAGACCTTGGCAGGGCCGCCGGAATACCTGCCCGCCAGGATCATGGCAAGATCGATGAAAAGCTGCCCTAACCCCGACATCTGGGCCATGACGCCGAAGAGCACGAAATGAAAGACATAGGTGGCCACAACGCCCACCGCCACCCCGTAGATGCCCTCGGTGCCAAGGTACAGGTGTTCGACAATCCGGACGATGTCATATCCCCTGTGGGCCAGAACTCCCGGCAGCAAGGGTCCGAGCACGGCGTAGAGCAGCGCTCCCGCCCCGATCACCGGCAGCGTGTTGCCCATGCACCTCCGGCAGGCTTCCGTCACCATGATAATGGCCAAAAGCCCCATGATATAGTCATAGATATCCGGGAAACCGATGTTGATGATAAAAATCTTTTCAAAAAACACGATGAGGTAGAGGGAAAATCCTGCGCCGGCAATGGCCAGGGGCCAGTCGGCTATACTGAGTTTATCCCCCTCCCCGCCCCATTGGCGGATGGGCAGGGCCGTCAACGCCAAAAACAGGGTCAACCCCATGATCCCGATTTGACCGGCGAAAGGGATTTCCCCTGAAAACCGGTTCACCAACTGCCAGGCCAAAAAGAGGTAAAAAGCGGCGAAGGACAAACCGAATCCCCAGTCCGATACCGGCTTTTCCGGTTTCCTTCTCGGGAAAATCAAAAAGACCAGTCCCAGGACAAGGGTGAGATGGACGGTGCGGTGTGTGACCTCGTTCAGCAGCCCGAATCCCGCCGTGTAAACGTGGAAGAGGCTCAATATGATGCACAGGAGGCCTGCAATCTTTGCGGTAATCCCCCCAAGATTTCTGAAGTTGGATTCCGCATCGTATTTTTTAACGATGGACTCGATCTGTGCGTCATCCATCGGCGTCTTACCTGTTTGCATATCGACGGGCACTGCATCTGCCTTAACGCTTCCCGGTGTGGTGTCTGTTCGTTTTTCCATGGATCTTCCTTTAGCGGGACTCAACGGCCGGGCACGAACCGTATCAGGAGGGCCTGGTCATCCCACTGGTTTAAATTGACTTCTTTGGGCCCCAGGATAAGGCGGTTCCGGTAATTGCGGTCGGTGCGCACCACAAGTTTTGGAATGGGACGGTGCATCCGGAGCACGAAGGTATCCTCGATCCGCTCCCAGGAAATGCCGAAGGGTTCGTTGGCCTGGGAGGGCAGTCCCGCCCCGTGGGCCATGAACCGTTCGGCGGTCTGGATGATTTTCCCCTGCTCAAACACGTATTATTCCTAGTGTTAGAGATGTATATAAATTTGAAGGTATATGTTTAAAAGAAAATATAAGGGTTTGTGAGTTTTGGGAGTAGGTCTTGAACTCTTTTTGCTGCAGCTTCTTTTGCTAAAGGCGTATAGGGGTAGTTAAAGCCCATATAGGTATAGGATGCGATGTGCTTGTCTACTTGTGCAATGTCTATTAGATCCTGTAGGCTTTTTTTTGAGATACAGGTGATACGCTTTGCTTTCTTGAGGCCTTTAAGAATCACCCACTGGAGCATTTTTCCTGTGAAGCGTGTCTGGTGCTCAGGTGTTTTGCCGAGTGCAGACTTGATCGCAATAAGATCATTACAAGTAACTAGATGTGGTGTTTTTTGAAGGAATAGAGAACAAAATGCATTAGAGTGGTCACAAATATGAACAAGTAAGGGTTGGCTTGCCGGAACAACACGTAGAACTGCCTTT
>CAJWHT010000164.1 GCA_913041495.1 uncultured Desulfobacteraceae bacterium
CCCATGAACGTCATGCGCCGTGCCCACAACAAACCATGAAAAAATTCAACGAGTTGCTTGGTTCTTTCATATAAAAGCGCATGGGAATCCGATAAAAAAAGCAATCTTGACCTGTTTGGCGACTCATGCAAATAGTATTTGCATTAAACTTCAGTCAGGGTATGATCACAGGATATTGCTATACATTTTAAACATATTCTTACCCGCAACGCGTTTGCACAGTTATGAAAAGATTACGATTAGACTCCCCGGATTCACTGACATCTTTAATTAAAATAGATGCGTTAAAAAAAAGACTTAAAGAGATCAATGAAAGCTGGTCTGCGGAGAGCTATGAGATCCTGGCCAGATCCTTTTTAAAAATCCTGCCCCAGATTCTGGATGCCGAACGGTGCAGCATATTTGTTGTGGATGTGAAAAACGATATCATTTCTTCCATTTATGCCACCGGTATCAAAGGCGAGCCCATCATCGCGCCCAAAAAGGGAAGTATCGTGGGCAAGGTCATTGAAACCGGGAAAAGCGTTATCGAAGAAGACCTTGACAAAAGAGAGGGCTTTCACTCCAAGGTTGGTAAAAAAACCCATTTTCAAACCAGGAACCTGATCTGCGTTCCCCTTGTCAGTGTTGCAAACAAAAAAACAATCGGTGCAATTCAACTTTTGAACAAAAAGAACAACGCACCCTTTACCCGATCCGATCTGGGACTACTGGAAGAGATCAGCCGGCACCTGGCAATGACAATTGAGAATATTGTCATTAACCAGGAAGTTCTGAATCTGTCTGGGATGATAGGAGATCAACTGGGCCGGTATGGAAAACACAGCGTTCACGGGGATCCTTTTGTGGCTGAAAGCAAGGCCATGCGTCGGATACTGGACTCCGTGGATCTCGTTTGTACGACCCCTGTCAATGTCTATATCGAGGGGGATAACGGTACCGGAAAGGAGCTTATCGCCAGGATGATCCACGAAAAGGGCTCCCAGAGCAAGGGGCCGTTTATCGCGGTAAACTGTGCCGCCATCCCTGAAAACCTGGTTGAAAGCGAGTTCTTCGGCTATGAAAAAGGCGCTTTTACCGGGGCGGACAAGAGCCGCAAAGGATATTTTGAACAGGCTGAAGGCGGCACATTGTTCTTGGATGAGGTGGCGGAAATGCCTTTGATTATCCAGCCGAAACTGCTTCGCGCCATACAGGAAATGGAGGGCACAAGACTTGGGAGCAGCAAGGTTCGAAAGTACAATTTCAGAATATTGAGTGCCTCGAACAAAGATTTTGAAGATGAGGTGAAACAGGGGCAGTTTCGCGAGGACCTGTACTTTCGCCTCTTCTCTGTTAAAATTTATATTCCGCCGCTCAAAGACCGCAAAGAAGATATTCTCGCTTTGTCTTCGACCCTGTTGCACAGGGTGTGTGAAAAATTCGATAAAACCATCAAGGGATTCTCCCCCAAGGTATTAAACCTCTTTGAATCCTATCACTGGCCCGGCAATGTCCGGCAGCTTCGAAGGGAGATTGAGCGGCTTGTGGCACTGAGTGCCGAGGGCACACTCATTACCCCTGAACAATGCTCCCCAGAGCTTTTGAGCCCTGAACGAAAGCAAAACGAAGAGATCGAGATCCCCCGTGTCCCGGATGACAGCTACTCCATTCCAAAGCATGTGGAGTTATTGGAAAAATCCCTTATTCACAAGGCGCTTAAAGATTCAAACGGGGTAAAAAGCCAGGCCGCGGACATGCTCCAGATTACACGGCAGTCGTTGTACCAGAAACTGAAAAAATACGGGATCAAATAGGGGGCCAAAACTTATCCATGATGGACATGTTTATTGCCAGACAACCGATTTTTGATGAAAACAAACAGATCTACGGATATGAGCTTTCATTCCGGGAGGATCCACGTCTTGAATTTCCGAATGGTGAATCCCAGAATTTGGATCCTGACGGGATATTAAACGACAGGCCGGTATTGATCAATTTTACCGATGAAATGATCGCCCGGAAACTGCCGCTGCGCTTTCCCAAGGACCGGGTTATCATCGGTTCCCGGGAGGGGATGCAACCCGGGGACAACATCCTGTCATCCCTGTCCATGCTCTACGACCAGGGTTATACCATTGCATGGGATCATCCGGAATCAGGCCAGATCCCCGGTATGCTGAAGAAGAAAGGCAATATTATAAGGTTTAACCTGAGGTCATTCTCCATCAATCTGCTTTTGGAAGCCATTGCGGCGGTGAACTCGGAATCCGGTATCCGGCTCATGGCCGAAAACATAGAGATATATGATGATTTCAGGATCGCCAAAAGCTTGGGATTTACCCTCTTTCGCGGATTTTTCTTTTCCACCCCGGAAAATTTGTTTTCAAAACGTGTGGCGCCCAATAAGCTGGCAACCCTGAACCTCATCAGCGAGATGAGACAAAAGGAGTTGGACTATCATCGGATAGAAACCTTTATAAAAAGTGATGCCCCCCTGTCGTTCAAATTATTGAGGTATATTAACTCGGCATATTTCAAACGGCGGGTCACCATCAATACGATTAAGGATGCCATCGCATACCTGGGGGAAGATGAACTCAGGCGGTTCATCCATATCGTGGCGGTTTCAACGATCGGGGAGGACAAACCCGATGAACTGGTCCGGATGTCGATCACCCGGGCGGGGATGTGCGAAAGATGCGCCACTGTGTTCAAGTTAAGTTTCAGCCGTGACGAGATGTTCATGCTCGGCCTTTTCTCCCTGATGGATGCCCTGATGGATTGCCGGATGAGGGATATCCTCGCCCACATCAATTTCTCTGATGAGATGAGATCCGCCCTTCTTGGAAAAGACAGGCACTTTAAGATGCTTTTAGATATTATTGCCGGGTTTGAAAGGGGGCGCAGGGATCATTCCATTTTAAAAAAAATCGCAGACCCCGCCGTAGAAGAAAAACTTCGCCGCTACTATTTGGCGTCCCTCAAATCAGCCAACGCGTTTTATGATAAATAATCATGGGATGCCCATCCAGGGATTGGCAACGCGCCAGGGGTGTTGTCGTGAAAACAACAGAAAACATGCGGATTGATCAATCCGTGGCCGAAGGGGGCGATTCGGCTTTTATCCTTTTGATTTCTTTTATGAGTTCAGTGATAAACGCGCATCTGCAGCGGTTTGAGCACGGGGACATGATGTTGTCCATCACGCACCGGCCCGGGCAGTCCCTGCCGTCACTGACCCGTTGGGTATACACAGGGCCTTTATAAAGGTCCAAAAGCTGCGATGCCTCAACGGCAATGGTGGTATCGCAGTGGTGGTTGAAAAGAAAAAGGCCGTCCCGCAGATTCTGGAAAAAAATCTGATAGCCGGTCACCGTGACAGCCGGGTCCGTGAGAAAGTCATGCCTGGTTTCCCAGGCGGTGTTGCATTTTGTGCAGGTTTTGAACATTTATTGCCTGTCACAGGTGGTGTTATTGCTGCCGGAGACTTCGGGGTTCACCGCGTGGACCAGTTTTCCCGTAGTGAAAAAGGCCACGATATTCTCTGCGGCCAGCCTTGCCATGTCATCCCTGGCTTCCCGGGTGCCGGAGCCGATGTGGGGAAGGATGCAGACATTTTCCATGTTCAGGAGGGGATGGGTTTTATCCATGGGTTCGGGATCGGTGACATCCAGGCCTGCGCCTTGGATTTCCCCGTCCTCCAGGGCGGACAGAAGATCGGTTTCGTTGTGGATCGGGCCCCGCGCCGTGTTGATGAACAGGGCGGAGGATTTCATCCCGGCAAAGGCTGCGGCGTCGAAAATGCCGCGGGTTTCCGGGCTCAGTACGGAATGGACGGAGATAACGTCGCTTTGGGCAAGCAATTCGTTAAAGGTGACTTTTCTGGCGCCAAATTCCGCTTCCGCATCCGTGTGGCGGCTGCGGCTGTGGTAGATAATCTCCATGTCGTAGGCCCCGGCACAGCGCCGGGCCATTTTTTTGCCGATGCGGCCCATGCCGAAAATCCCTAAGGTTTTTCCGGTCAACTCCATGCCCAGGTGGCCGCAGGGGGTAAAGGATTGCCATCCGCCGTCCAGGATCCGCTTATGATGATAGAACATCTTCCGGGCGGTGGCGATCATCAGGCCAAAGGCAATATCGGCGGTGGCCTCGCTCATGACATCCGGGGTAAACCCCACCGGGATGCAGGCTTTGGTTGCAGCCCTGATATCAATGTTGTCATAGCCCACGGCAAACTGGGAGATGAGCTGAAGCTGGGGATTTTCCCGGATGAGATCCCGGTCGATGCGGTCGGTGAGGGTGCAGAACAGGGCCTGGTGGCCCGGCACCCGGCTGCGCAACTGCTCATAGGTCATGGGACGCTCTTGCGGCCACTGGGTCAGCCGGAATCCGTGCCGGGTCAGAATATCAGTTCCGATATCCGGGAATTTTCGGGTGACAAGAATCTTGATCTGGTCCGGGGAGGTCATAGGGCATCCTTGTGCTTTGGGTGGCGTCTGATCGTGTTCCATATCTGAAGTCATACCTGAGGCAAGGAGCAATGTCCAGAGGCAGGCTGGACAAAAAACGCCTGCGCCCTGTCCCGGGGGACAAGGCGCAGGCATGTGATCTTTTGCTGGTATATTTACTATCAGTTAACCGTTAGCTGATAGGTACACCCCATTTTTTAACGAACTTGTCGGAGTCGGATACCGCCACGTGGATATCCTGCTCGCTTTCAGCAGGCATGATGCTGATGTTCAAATGGAAGTTCAGGGGGTTGCGGACTTCCATGGAGGGCTGGGTATCAATGGTCAGCACCAGGTCGCCGCCGGAGGTTTCCACCAGGCCGGAGAGATCGCTCTCGTTGGCGTGGAAGCACTTGTAGTATTTTTTGTTGGCGTTGTCGTATTTGTATACGTTGAACTGGAAGGTGACTTCGGTGCTGTCCAGGGTATTCAGGGTCAGGCCGGCCACGTTGGTCTGGTTGGTGTTGGATACCTTGGCATCAAAGGTGATGCCGTGGGCATATCCGCCCTGCCAGGAGACGCCGGACATGACGCCCACCACGCTGACCTTGTCGCCGGAGATATCCGTGGGATCGGTGACGCCCATGTCTGCGGAAAGTTCCGTATCCCCGATTTTCATTGACGTAATGTGTCCTACTATGTCCTGGATGTCTTTTTTGAAGTTGAATCCCTGTTCCACGCTGCAGTCATAATTTAAAGCGGCCATTTTCTTTCTCCTTTATCTTTGGTTTGATGTTGCCTGGGTCATTTTCTTCCCGTCTTGCTTGTCTTAAACAGCAAGTGGCGTGCCATGGGTTGAAAATATTGTAAATACAAAGCGTTGTGTTTTGTGTGGCGAGTTTGTTGGCAGCGTTTTCTGGAAAAAGAACTGCGACAACAAAGATTTGCACAACTTTGTTGCCGTTTGATTGATGGGCTGTTATTTTTTGGCAGAAAGATACATGGAGATATCTGCAGTAAACACAGTCAGGCCGGCCGTATCCTTGACGATTACCCGGATGGGGCACTCTCCTGGTGTGTGGAGGCGGGCTGGATCAATGTCGCAGACCGCCGTAAGATCCGTCCGGGCAATGGCTTCATAGGCCACGGTCATGCCCTTGGGGATCCAGCGCATGGTTTTGGGCAGGCTCACCTCCACCATGGTGCCGGCGGCAAGTTCCGCCAGGTTGCACATGGCAATGGCGTGGACGGAGCCGATGTGGTTGGTGACGGCGCGCCGCTTTTTCATACGGATGCGGCAGCGGCCTACCGTCAACTCCTGAAACCTGGGGCGTATACTGCCGAAATATGGGGCGTTGAAGCAGACCAGGCGGGAAAATATCATCTGCCCCATGGGCAGGCGGCTGCAGCGGTTGTATATGTCGAGGACGTTGGGCATAAGCGCGGACTCCTTATCTATTCAAATCTATCTAATATGGCCTGATTTACCCGGTTATACACGGCCATCTCTTCGGGGCTGAATCCCCGGCTGATCATGTCATTGGCATTCCGGACAATGGGAATCAGGATACCGGCCTGCCGTTTCCCCTCAGGGGTTATGGACACCCGGATCTGCCGGCGGTTGGCAGGGTTGATTTCCCGGCTCACCAGGCCCTGTGTTTCAAGGCTTGCCACCAGCCGGGTCAGGGCGGCACTATCCATATCCAGGGTCCGGCTCAGTTCCCCCATAAGGGCGTGGGTGGTTTCATTCAGGGCCAGCACCACCGCCATCTGGCCGGGAGACAGGGACAGGCCTTGCTTTTTCAATTCCCCTTTTATGTGCCGCAGTATCCGGTTCTGGATTCTGGACATCATGAATAAATATCGGTCTGACATGGCGGCTCCGAAAATTTGATTTAGTCAAAATTAGATAGTATCAAATGTTTTGTCAAGAAAAATATATCTACATTTTCACCGGGGGATGGGATAGGATGCTGCCATGAAAACAAAAAGAAATCCATTTTCAGTGGTGGGCCGGGGAAACGGCTGGATTTGCATAGAGAAGCCCGGCGGCGTCAGCGTTCACAATGAACCCGGCCGGGACGTGGTTTCCCTGCTGGACAATGTACAGCCGGTCCACCGCCTGGACAGGGATACGTCCGGCCTCCTGCTGCTGGCCCTGGATAAAGAAACCACTGCCCGCCTCTCCCGGCTGTTTGCCCAAGGAAAGGTGAAAAAACGCTACAAGGCCCTGGTCCACGGAAATTTTGATACCCCCTTTGGGACGGGCGGCGTCTGGGAATATCCGCTGTCCAAACAGGCCGGCGGCAGGAAGGATCCGGCCGGCCGGGGGAAAAAACAGCAAGCCCTTACCCGGTTCCGGGTCGAGGACACAAGTGCCCACTATACACTCTTGGACATTACCCTGGAGACAGGCCGAAAGCACCAGATCCGCCGCCATGCCAAGCTGGCCGGCCATCCCGTAGTGGGGGACAAGCGGTATGGCTCCCCCCGGGCCCTTACTTTTTTAAAAGCGCAACGGGGCTTTACGGCCATGGGGCTTCATTCCTGGTTCCTTCGGTTTGAAGACCGGGGTCAGACCGTCACCCTGGAACAGCCGGAATTGCCGTCAGACGTGCTGCGTTTGTTCGCAGAGGACAAGGCCTGACAGGACCGCCTGTTTTAAGGATCGGGAAGAATCTTCACATTCACCCGCCGCTGGCGCGGCCCGTCAAATTCGCAGAAGAATATGCCCTGCCAGGTGCCCAGCACCAGTTTGCCGTCTTCCAAAGGGATGGTTTCCGAAGGGCCGAACAAACTGACTTTTATGTGGGCGGCGGAGTTTCCCTCCATGTGTTTGAATCCATCGTCAAAGGGGATCACCTTGTTGATGCAGGAAAGGATATCCGCCTCAACGGCCGGGTCGGCATTTTCATTGATGGTGACAGCGCCTGTGGTGTGCATGGAATAGACGTGGACCAGGCCGTTTTTAACACCCGAGGCCGCCACCACGTCCCTGACCTGGGCGGTGATGTCGATCATCTGGGTGCGGGCGCTGGTTTTCACTGAGATCTTCATGGGTTTCCTCCTGTAAATAAAACGGCCGGTAGGGGCCAGTTATCTGGTCCCCACCGGCCGTGGCAATGATACGCCGTGTAAACTTAGGGCTAGGGCGTAAGTATCCCGTGCTTATAGTTCCAGGGCGTTTTTCACAATATTTTCAGCGGAGAAACCGAACTCCTTGAGAACGGTGCCGCCGGGGGCAGAGGCGCCGAAACGCTCAATGGTAATGGTTTTACCTTCGTTGCCCACATATTTTTCCCAGCCCATGGGGATGCCGGCTTCAACGGCCAGGCGTTTGGTGATGCCGGAGGGCAGGATTCTTTCCTTGTAGGGGGCCGGTGCTTTTTCAAACAGCTCCCAGGAAGGCATGGAAACCACGGATGCCTTGATGTTGTGTTCTTTTTCAAGGATCTCGGCGGCTTCCACACAGATGTGGACTTCGGAGCCGGTGCCGATGAGGAGCATATCGGCTTTCAGACCCGCATCTTTCACGGTGTAGGCACCGTATTCCGCGTCTCCGTCTTTGTATGGCATATCCAGGGTCGGCAGCTTCTGGCGGCTGAGAATCAGGGCTGTGGGGGCATCCTGGGTGGTCAGGGCCTTGCGCCATGCCATGGCGGTTTCATTGGCGTCTGCCGGGCGGATGACGTTCAGGCCCGGGATGGCTCTCAGGGAGGCCAGGTGTTCCACCGGCTGGTGGGTGGGGCCGTCTTCGCCCACGGCTACGGAGTCATGGGTGAACACGTAGATCAGGGGCAGTTTCATCAGGGTGGCCACACGGATGGCCGGCCGCATGTAGTCGGCAAATACCAGGAAGGTGCCGCCGTAGGGGCGGATGCCGGAGTGCAGGTACATACCGGTCATGATGGCGCCCATGGCGTGTTCCCGGACGCCGAAGCGGATATTTCTGCCGCCCCAGGCTTCCTTCTGGAACTCCTCGGAGCAGGTCAGGTAGGTCTTGTTGGAAGGCGCCAGGTCGGCGGAGCCGCCCATGAGTACGGGCAGGTTCGGGGCAATGGCGTTGAGGACCGTGCCGGAGGCGGCGCGGGTGGCCACGGGGCCGTCCTCGGGTTTGAACACGGGGATGTCCTTGTCCCAGCCCTGGGTCAGGAAACCGGAAATGGCGTCAACGAACAGGCCTGCTTCGTCGGCATAGTCCTTTTTATAGGCGTCAAAGATATTCTGCCAGCTGCTCTCAAATCCTTCGCCGTAAGTCAGGGCCTTGCGGCAGTCTTCCAGAACCTCGTCGGGGACGTAGAAGGTTTTGTCCTCGGGCACGCCGTAGAATTTTTTAACCAGTTTGATTTCTTCTTCACCCAGGGGGGCGCCGTGGGCATCCGGGGTGTCCTGCTTGTTGGGGCTGCCGTAAGCGATGTGGGTGGAAAGTTTCACCAGTGTGGGGCGGGCCACGGCGTCCTTGCCTGCCTGGATGGCCTGCTCGATAGCGGCAAGATCGTTGCCGTCGGACACTTCAACCACGTGCCAGTTCATGGCTTCGAACTTGGCCCGGGTGTTTTCGGTGAAGGCGATGTCGGTTTTGCCTTCAATGGTGATATTGTTGTCGTCGTAAATCAGGATGAGTTTACCCAGGCCCAGGTGGCCGGCCATGGAGATGGCCTCCAGGGCAACGCCTTCCATGAGGTCCCCGTCGCCGCACATGGCAAAGGTGTGGTGGTTGATCAGTTCCAGCCCGTCCTTGTTGAACCGGGCCGCCATGTGGCGTTCGGCAATGGCCATGCCCACGGCGTTGGCAATGCCCTGGCCCAGGGGGCCGGTGGTGGTTTCAACACCCGGGGTATCCCCGTATTCAGGATGGCCCGGAGTTCTGGACCCCCACTGCCTGAAGGCTTTGAGATCTTCCAGCTCCAGCCCGTAGCCGGTCAGGTAAAGCATGCTGTAAAGCAGGGAAGAGCCATGGCCGCCGGAGAGGACGAAGCGGTCCCGGTCGATCCAGGCCGGGTTGGCCGGATTGTGCTTCAGAAAGCGTTTGAACAGCACATAGGCGGCAGGGGCCAGGCCCATGGGGGCACCGGGGTGCCCTGAGTTGGCCTGCTGAACCGCATCCATGCAGAGCGTCCGGATGGTGTTGACTGTCAGTTGATCAAGGTTTGGGGTGGCATCAGCCATTGGTTTTGTCTCCTGTAAACGGTAAAATAATTACAAGGCCCGCATGTGTTCCGGCTTCAGCGGCACATTTCCCTGCAGGGCCTGTGATATCAGTTCTAAGGTTTTTTCTTTGTCCCGGGGCATTCGCGCCCGGATGGGAAGATAGTTGGATGCATGGTTGGCATGGAACAGCCCGTCGGTAAGAGTGGTGGCAGCGATCATCTGCCCCAGTTCCGTGAGCATCTCCTCCGGTCCCAGAATGGGGAATTCCCCGGCTTCATGGGCGTCGTGGAGTTCGGTGCCCGGGATGAGCATCAGGCTGAGCGCCCCCACAAAATCCGGGTCCATGGCGGACAGCACCCGCCCGGTTTCCATGGCATGGACGGCGGAGCGTTCCCGGCCTCCCAGGCCCAGCAATACGGTGACCGACAACTTGATCCCGGCGGCCTTAACCCGCCGGCCCTGGTCGATCATCTTCTGGGCTGTGGCCCCTTTCCGGATGTCCTTGAGCACCACATCATCCCCGGATTCAAGTCCCATATAGGCGATTTTGACGCCCAGGTCTTTGAGTTCCCGGAGTTGTTCGTCGGTCTTCATCTTGATACTTTTGGTATTGGCGTAAACGCCCACCCGCTCCACCCAGGGCAGCCGCTCACGGATCCGTTCCAGGATCGCAATAAGCCGCTTCTGGGGAACGATCAGGGCATCCCCGTCGCAGATAAAAAGACGGTTCTGCCGCCGGCAGTTCTCCCGGGCAAACTCAATGTCCTGGAAGATGATGTCATCTTTTTTGATGTTAAACCGCTTGCCGCGGAAGGTGCCGCAAAAGGTGCATTTATTGTGGGAACATCCCAGCGTCACCTGGAGCAGAATACTTCCGGCCTCGCTTGGCGGCCGTATGATCATCCCTTCGTAGTGCATTTGGTATCCTTTATGAAAACTTTCCGTGTTTCCCCTCAAAAAATCAAAACTACTTTTTATCAAGCTTTGGTAAAAAATTCAATGTCTTGTTTGACATCCCCTTGGGTTTTATCCGATGTGCCGTAAAATCCGATCATCAGGGAAAAGATACGGGTGGGATAACCGCGGACCCTGCCCACAGAAGGCTTTACATTGTTGGGTGCGATCTTATACTCAAGGACTGACATAAGAACTATCTAAGGAGATGCCATGGCAGATTATCCCTTTGAGATGGGGCCCATACGGCCCGTGGACGAGGCGGACAGCCTCCTTATCAGAACCACCCGGGGCTGTCCCTGGAACCGGTGCGAGTTCTGCACCCTGTATGAGGGGTTTAAATTTTCACTGCGGCCGGTGGCGGAGATAAAAACCGATATTTGGGCGGCAAAAGATTATTTTAGCGGCCATCCCTTTGAGACCTGTTTTCTCCAGGACGGGGACAGCTTCGTGATGCGGACCCGGGAGCTGATCGAGGTATTGGCCTGCCTGCGGGAGGCGTTTCCGGGGCTGCGCCGGATATCTTCCTACGGCAGGGCCCAGACCATGGTGAAAAAATCCCCAGAGGCCATACGGCAGATTGCCGAAGCCGGGCTGAACAAGCTTTACTGCGGGATGGAATCCGGATCGGAACAGGTGCTCAAGAAGGTAAAAAAGGGAATCACGCCCGAGTCCATCATCCGGTCGGCCCGGATGGCCAGGGATGCCGGTATGGAAACCACCCAGTTCATTATTCTGGGACTGGGGGGAAAAGAATTGTCCCGGGATCATGCCCTTGAAACCGCAAGGGTTCTGAACGCGGTGAACCCGGACCAGATCCGGCTGCTGACCATCGGGGTGAAGGACGGCTCGGGATTGAGCCGGCAGATGGCCGACGGGGCGTTTACCCTGCCCTCCGAAGCCGAGATGATTGCCGAGCAACGGCTGCTGCTGGAAAATCTGGAAGGCATCACCAGCCATTACGCCAACCACCACGGCATTGACCTGCTGCTGGAAATCCGGGGGCAGCTGCCCCGGGACAAAGGTGCCATGCTGGCCGTCATGGACGGCTTTCTTGACATGGAAAAAAAGGATCAGGATAATTTTATCTTGGGCCGGCGGCTGGGGTATTACCGCCGGCTGTCCGATATGGAGAACACCATGAACCGGGTGTTTGTGGACAAACAACTGGACCGGATCAACGGGGCCTGCGAAGACCTGGAAACGGTTTTCCACAGCCTCAGGACCCAGGTGGTGTAAACCCAATAACCGGAAGGGGGGATCCGGTTCAGGGCAGGGTCACCTCGCTTCCGTTGATGTAAAGTTTGCCGTCCCTGGTCTCGGCTTTATGACTGGCGCTGGCCCCGTCCACCACAAAAAGACCTGTCGCCATCCCCGGCAGTATCGGAACGGTCAGGTTGGGATTGCCTGCGAGCATTGCCGTGGGAACACTGGCATCGGATTTAAGGGTAAAAATCTTCAGGGCATGGGAGGGCCGCATCATCAGGGGAAGGAACTGGGCAATGGTCATGTCCTTTTTCAGCCCGAGATGAAAATTCCCGGTGATCCGGCCCCGGGGCAGGGTGATGTCCAGTTCCGGTATCCGGATGTGAAAGTCTTTTTTGAGCATTTTTTCCAGGGCGGCGATCAGTTGAGGTGTGCTGCCGGTCAGGGCGTTTTTCATGATCCGATCCGCCCCATCGGCATCAAAGCCGGGGGCTGCGGCCTGAGCAAGCGCCTCGTTGACAACCCGTGAATACAGGGTGACCAGCGCTTCGTAGGCCTTTATATCCATGGCGCCGATACCAACGCGCAGCATCCAGTTTTTGTGCACAGCTTTGTTCATGGTGACGCTGCCCACCCGCACCCCCATTTCCATGTCCATGGTTTTGTTCGCCTTGTTTTCTTTTCCATCGGCTGTGGTGAGTTCAAAATCCATCGTCACATCGGATACATCAATCGGGGCATTGTTTTCGCTGGCCTTAAATTGCGCCAGGGAGGCACGGCCTTTCCCGGCCCAGATCACATCTGTCACCCGGGTGAGATCGGCATCAAACGTCACACTTCCCAGCCGGTTGTCTTCGTCTTGGCTCATCCCTTCCCAGGTGCCGGTATAAGACATCCGTGAAAAATCTTTTTCTATTGAAACGGTCATCTCCATGGCGTTGATATTCAGCGTTTTTTTGGGGGTGTCCACGGTAAAGGGCGTCAGGGTAATCCGGGATGTGATGGGGCCGAAAGCTGGATACCGGGTGGTAATTTTCAATGGGTTTTGACCTTTCTGGCTGTTTTCCACCCAATCGGCAAACCAGGGGTTTTCTAGAAGATCGGTCTGGGATTCCACACCAAAGAAACCATGGGTGGCCCTTTCCGTGAATACGATGTTTTTTACGGGATAAACCGATGCCATGCTGCCGAAATCAATCTGCCAGCGGATGCGGCTGTCCAGCATCCCCCGGTCATAGTCGTCTATGCTGAACCTGAGATCCGATCCGGTTTGTGCGTACATCTGGTTGACGTTGTCAGCCATCTGGTAGGCCAGTTTTTCGGCAACCATACCGTTGACAAAGGGAACGGCCGCAACCGCAGCAATCAGAAGGCAGATGGGAATCAGAATCTTTTTCATGAAATGTCCTTAGACCCAAAACAAGCGTATAGCAATCGATAAAAAAGGCAGAAAAAGTTCGAAACGCCT